>CADCWN010000212.1 GCA_902806415.1 uncultured Thermomicrobiales bacterium
ATCGTGCGCGCCAGATCGCTGTCGGCGGCGTGGCCGGCGAGTTGGGTCGCCGGGGCGAGGTCAGGGAGGGGGGCGGTCGTCTTGGCCGGGTCCTGGCGGAAGCGCCCGTCGCGACTGTAGCCGACGCCGATCAACTCCCGCCCGAGGAGGCGCTGGACGGCGTTGGCCGCGCGCGCGGCGGTCGCATCGGCGGGATCGGCGGCGGCGACGGCGGCGTAGAACCGGTCGAGCGCGGCCCCGAGGGTGTCGAGTTCGGCCACGGCCGGGGCGAAGTCGAAGTGCGCGCCGGCGGCCCCGGCGTAGCGCGCGACGTGGCCCCGCAGATCCTCCACCGTCGCCCGGTAGTCGAAGGGGTGGACCGGGGCGTTGAGGGTGCGGAGGAGGGCGGCGGCGTAGACCTTGATGTCGCGCAGCAGGTTGTCGCGGTCGGCGATCTCCAGCGTGTCGTCCTCAGTGTGCCAGGCGATATTCGCGCCGCAGCCGCCGACCGGGTAGTAGCCCTTCTCCTGCAGCAAATCGGCGGGCATGGTGGAGGAGAGCATGAAGTAGATCGGGATACCGATGTTGTTGAAGGAGCAGTCGCCGGCGCGCAGCGGGCGCAGCCCGGTCGCCTCCTGGCCGGTCACGTCGCGGATGACCGCCTTGCCGAGCGCCTCGGCCTCGGCGACCCACATCACGTTGTCGTAGACCGTCGCCCAGCGGCAGCCGGGGGAGTCGCAGTTGACGTGGCTGACGCAATTCTCCATGAGATCGAGCGCGAACTGGTCGGCGTACCAGGTGCTGCCGGCGTAGCGCCCGTGCGAGTGGCCGCTCCACCAGGCGATCCGCAGCGAGCGCGCGAGGCGGTCGCGGTGCGCGCCGAAGACGCGGGCCACTTCGAGCAGCGTCGCGTCGCCGGTGGCGTTGTCGCCGATGCCGACGTGCCAGGAGTCGAGGTGGCCGTGGACGAGGACGAATTCCTCGGGCGCGACAGCGCCGCGAATCTCCGCGACGATGATCGGGATCGGTCGCCACCCGACCTCGACCTGGTTGGAGAAGGCGACCTCGACCGGCCCTTCGCCGAGCCGCCGCACCAATTCCTGCCCGTCGGGGCGATTAATCGTCAGGATCGGCACCGGCGGCGTGCGCCCGAGCGAGTCGAGGTCGGGCGAGCCCCAGCTGGCGGTGGTGATCCCCTCGTGGATGCGCTCGCCGGGGTTGATGAAGATCGCCGCGACCGCGCCGGACTTCTCCAGGTCGAAGGCCCGCGCGGCCATCCCCATCCCCTCGGTGATCACGATCTTGCCGCGCAGGTCGGCGTCCTGCGGGGCGGCGCGCTGCTCGCCGAAGAGGGCGGTGATGCCGCTGGCCTGGTGGCCGGGGATGTAGACGAGTTCGGCCACCACCTCCGCGCCGCCGGTCGCCGGGGAGAAGGAGGGCGTCTTGACGGTGAACTGGCGACCGTCGGCGGTAGTCCGCAGCGTCGCCGGGCCGGGGAGGCTGATCAGGCAGACCGGGCGGTGGACGGTGTGGTCCACGCCGAACGCCTCCAGTTGCCCGGTGATCGAGCGCACGGCGCGCTCCTCGTCCTCCGACCCCGACAGGCGGACGAGGCTGTTGAACTCCTCGACGAGCGCCCAGGGCACGTCGATCGCGACCTGATCGAGCAACGTCTGTTCGAGTGCGGTGTCCTTCCACTGGCCAAGTGCTGCAGTTGCCATCCTCGCCCTCCTCACTCTTGCCTCGCTACACATACCCGCGCACCTGATCGGG
>CADCWN010000213.1 GCA_902806415.1 uncultured Thermomicrobiales bacterium
CCGACCAGTGCCGCCGCGCCCGCCGAGATCTCGCTGACCTCGTTGGTGATCCGGGCCTGGCGGGCCTTGTTGAGCGAGAGCGTCAGCTCCGAGACGAGATCGCGCGCATTGTCGGTGGCGTTGCGCATCGCCACCATCCGCGCGCTCTGCTCCGAGGCGATACTCTCCAGGATGGCACGGTAGACCTGCTGATCGACGTAGCGCGGCAGGAGCGCGTTCAGCACCGCGCCGGGGCTCGGCTCGAAGATGAAGTCGGTCGCCGCCGCCTCGCCCTCCGGTGCCCGCACCGGCAGGAGTTGCTGCACCTCCGCGCGCTGGGAGAGGGTGTTGATGAAGCGGGTGTAGACCAGGTGGACCGCGTCGACCTTGCCGGAGATGAAGTCGTCCACGGCGACCTGGGCGATCGGCGCGATCTGGTCGAGGGTCGGGTAGTCGCCGATGGCGGTGAATTCGGCCACCACGTCGCGGCGGTAGCGGACCATGAAGTCGCGCCCCTTCTTGCCGACCGTGATCACCTCGACCGGGACGCCCGCCTCGTTGAGCATATAGCGCGAGGCGCGGCGGATGATGTTGGAGTTGAGCGCGCCGCAGAGCCCCTTGTCCGGCGTGACCAGGATGATCGCCACCCGCGTGATCGGGCGCTGGTCGAGGAGGGGGAAGCGCTCTTCACCCTCCGCCCGACCGGCCACCCCGGCGAGGTTGGCGATCACCGCGTTGATCCGCTCGGTATAGGGGCGGGTCGCGGTCACGCGCTGGATGGCGCGGCGCATCCGCGAGGCCGCGACCATCTCCATTGCGCGCGTGATCTGCGAGATATTCTTGACGCTACGGATACGACCGCGGATTTCGCGGAAACTCGCCACAATACCCCCCAGGTGAGTGCCGAGTGCCGAGTGCCGAGCGCCGAGTAGTAGGCTCCTTGTGTGTCACTGGCCACTCGTCACTTTGCACTCGTCACTCGGCACTCGTCATTTGGCAAACCCGACCGTTTGCATGTACTCGCGCGCCCCGGCAGTCAGCGCCGCCGTCGCTTCGTCGGAGAGGGCGCGGGATTCGCGGATCGTGTCGAGCACCTGCGGGTGGTTGGTGTGCAGATACTCGATGTAGCCGCGCTGGAACTCGCCGATCCGCTCGACCGGCACCGTGTCTATGATCCCGTTGTTGACGAGATAGATGATCGCGACCTGCTCCTCGACCGGCAGCGGGCTGTACTGCGGCTGCTTCAGCACTTCCTGCACGCGCAGACCGCGATCCAGCTGGGCGCGCGTCGCGGGGTCGAGGTCCGAGCCGAACTGCGCGAAGGCCGCGAGGTCGCGGAACTGCGCGAGGTCGAGCTTCATCCGCCCGGCGACCGACTTCATCGCCTTGATCTGCGCGTCGCCGCCGACGCGGCTGACGGAGATGCCGACGTTGATCGCCGGGCGAATCCCGGCGTTGAAGAGGTCGGCTTCGAGGAAGATCTGGCCGTCGGTGATCGAGATGACGTTCGTCGGGATGTAGGCCGACACGTCGTTCGCCTGCGTCTCGATGAACGGCAACGCCGTCAGGCTGCCGCCGCCGCGCTCGTCGCTGAGTTGCGCCGCGCGCTCCAGGAGGCGGGAGTGCAGGTAGAAGACATCGCCCGGATACGCCTCGCGTCCCGGCGGGCGGCGCAGCAGCAGGGAGACCTGGCGGTACGCCCAGGCGTGCTTGGACAGATCATCGTAGACGATCAGCGCGTCGCGCCCGGTCTCCATGAACTCCTCGCCCATCGCGCAGCCCGCGAATGGGGCGATGTACTGGAGGGCGGCGGGGTCGGAGGCCGAGGCGGCGACGATGATCGTGTTGTCCATCGCGCCGTTCTCTTCGAGGACGCGCTGCACCTGGCGGATCTGCGACTGCTTCTGGCCGATCGCGACGTAGATGCAGATGACGCCGCTATTCTTCTGGTTGATGATCGTGTCGATCGCCACCGCAGACTTGCCGGTCTGGCGGTCGCCGATGATCAGCTCGCGCTGCCCGCGCCCGATCGGGATCATCGCGTCGACCGCCTTGATCCCGGTCTGCAGCGGCGTATCGACATTCTTGCGCTCGATCACGCCGGGCGCGATCCGCTCGATGAAGCGGGTCTTGTCGGTGACAATCGGCCCCTTGCCGTCGAGCGGCTGGCCGAGGGCGTTGACCACCCGCCCGATCAGCGCGTCGCCCACCGGTACGGAGGCGATCTCGCCGGTCGAGCGGACCGTCTGGCCCTCCTCGATCCCGGTGTAGTCGCCCATGATGACGATACCGACGCTGTCCTCGCTCAGGTTGAGGGCGAGACCGCGCACCCCGTTCTCGAATTCGACCAGTTCCGACGCCTGAACCTGGCTGAGGCCGTAGACCGTGGCGATCCCGTCACCGACCTCGACGACCGTGCCGACATTGGTGACGGTGAGCTGCTGCCCGAAATTCTCGATTTGCGAGCGGAGAATGTCGCTGATTTCCGTCGCCCGAACGCTCATGAATCCCTCCAGTTACGAGTGCCGAGTGCCGAGTGCCGAGTTGCAAGTGGCGTGGCCGGTATCTGGGAGAGCCCACTCGGCACTCGGCACTCGGCACTCCGTCCTTATCGTTCGGCCGCCGTCAGGCGTTCGCGGAGCTTCCGCAACTGGCCGATGACGCTGCCGTCGATCAGCTGATCGCCGACGCGCGCGACGATGCCGCCGATAATCTGCGGATCGACCGAGGCGCGAATCTCGATCTCCTTGCCGACGACCGCGCCAAGTCGCTGGCGCACGAGCGCCAATTCCTCCGGCCCGAGCGGCACCGCCGTCGTGACCTCACCGACCGCGATCCCCTGGCGTTCCAGCATCCGGTCGTGGAAATTCTGATAAATCTGCGGTAGATAGCGGATTCGCCCGCGCTCGATCAGCAGGGCGACCAGGTTGCGGGAGACCGGCAGCGCCCCCGCGCCGAGCAGTTGATTCGCGGTATCCCGCTTCTGACCGGCCGGAATCTGCGGGCTCTCGAAGTAGGACGCGACCGCCGGATCGTCGAACGCCCCGGCGAGGGCACCGAGGTCGCGCTCCCACTGGTCGAGCGTCCCCTGCTCGTCGGCCATCTCGAAAACCGCCTGGGCGTAGCGCCTGACGGCCGCTCCACTTGGCACGCCCAACCTCCACAAGTACGAAGTACGAAGTACGAACTACGAAGGTGCGGTGAATTGCCCGCCCTTAGGGCGTCGCCAACTTATGAGGCGCGGCGCGCGTTGTCCTGGCCGTCGGCCTCGCGCAGCGTGCTGTCGATCAGTTGCAGATGCTTCTGCGGGTCGAGCTCCTGCCGCACGACGCGGCTGGCGGCGCGGATGACCAGATCGGCGTAGTCCTGGCGCAATTGCGCGCGGGCCGTCTGCGTCTCGGCGCGAAGCTGCGCCAGCGACTGCTGGAGCTGCTTGTCGGCCTCCTCGCGGGCTACCTCGCGCGCCTGGCTGATCTGGCGGTCGCCGATCTCGCGCGCGTTGACGACGATCTGCTGGGCCTCGCGGCGCGCCTCCGCCAGGATCTCCTGGTTCCGCACCTCCGTCTCGGCCAGTTGGCGCTCGATCCGATCGGCCTGCTCCATGCTGGTGCGCACGCGCTCCGCGCGCTGATCGAGCACATTCAGGAGCGGGCGATAGGCGAAGCGCCGGAGCAGCAAGACGAGCGCGATGAACGCGAGTAGCTGGACGATCAGCGCCGTGAGATTGATCCCTAGTGCTCCCATAGCCCCCCCACTTCGCCGCCGACGCCGCGCGCAGCGCCGGGCGTCGGCCCTCTCTTCCGGGAAGTGCGTCGCCCGAATCCGTCGGGTCGGCGACGCCATCTGTCGCAAACCCAACGCCTCGGGCGACGCCGGATAGGATCGCCCTCGCCGGGTCTTAGGCGGCGAAGATGATGATCAGCGCGATGACGAAGGCATAGATCGCGATCGCCTCGGCCAGACCGGCACCGATGATCAGCGTCGTGCGGACCGCGCCCTCGGCCTCCGGGTTGCGCCCGATCGCCTCCATCGCGCCCCGCACCGCGAGGCCGATGCCGAGACCCGGGCCGATCGCCCCGATCCCGATCGCCGCCGCGGCGGCGAAGAGCTTGGCAACTGCTGGATCGGCGGTATTCAGAAACACGGCCTATGCCTCCCCTTCGTATCACGGCGTCCCGAGCGGGAGCGCCCCCTCCTTATCACCATGCCCCGGACCCGCGCCGGCGGCATTGGGCCACAGTGTTCGCGCGCGGCTCAGGCGGCCAGACTCGCCGCCTGCCGCTCGGTCGCCCCGACCGCGCCGTGCTCCGTCTCGTGCATCACATCATGGTCGCCGTGGTCGTGGTCGCCGTGACCGGCGCTCGCGACGGCGACGTAGATCAGGGTCAGTAGCGAGAAGAGGAGCGCCTGAATAAACCCGAAGAAGAGCTCCAGCCCGTAGAAGAGCATCGGGACGAGCCCGAAGAGCCCGAATGCGAGCGGCGTGGTCAGCGCGATGATCACCGCCAGCAGCACCTCGCCGCCGAAGACATTGCCGAAGAGACGGGCGGAGAGGGAGATGATCCGCGAGAACTCGCCGATCAGGTGGAGAAACGGGATCGGGGGGGCGACGAACTCCTTAAGGTAGCTGCCGACGCCGTGCGCCCGGATGGCGAAGACCTGCACCGTCACGATCGCCACCAGCGCCATCGCGAGCGTCATGTTGAGGTCGGCATTCGGCGCGCGCAGGAACGGCACCAGCACTTCACCGGCGTTGCTGCAGCCGGGGGTTGGCTCGTCCCCAGCCGCCGTGGTCACCGCCGCGCCGCCCATCGGCACGACCGAGGCGGTCAGGATCGCCGCGGGCGCGCGATGCTCCTCGCCCGGCGCGTGGCAGTAGCCGATCGTGCCGACGCCGGGCAGGAGCCCGGCGTAATTGGCGGAGAGGATGAAGACGAACAGGGTGGCGATCAGCGGGAAGATCACCCGACCGGTCCGTTTCCCCGCCGTGCCCTCGACGAGGTTCAGCAGCGACTCGATGACGAACTCGGCGAAGTTCTGCACGCCGCGCGGGGCGGCGTAGGCCGCCGCCTGGCCGCCGGTCGTCAGGCGGCGCGTGGCGAAGACGAAGAAGAGGACCAGCCCGAGCATCACCAGGAACATCGTCAACATCGAGTTGGAGATCGGCGACCCGAACAGACTCTCCGCCGCCAGGCTGACGTGCGGCTTGTCGATCGCCGGAAAGATCAGGATCCCCGACCCCATCAGCCCCCCCCGCCCTTCTCGCCCGCCTTGCGCACGGGCCAATCGTCGTCGCGACCCCAGTCGTCCCGATCCCAGTCGTCCTGCGGCGCCGGCTCGTCGTCCCAGCCGCGCGTCGGCGCGGGCGGCGCGACCGGAGCCTTCGTCCCGGTGGCGACTTTCGCCGCACGCGGTTTATACCCGATCGTGGCGATTTCGTAAAGGGTATAGCCGATGGCGATGAATGCGAGGGCCATCCCGATCAGCAGGAAGAGGGGGCTGGTGCCGAAGCGGCGGTCCAACCAGATCCCGCCCCCCATGAAGATGACGAACGCGCCGACGATCGTGAAGCCGAATTCCAGCGAGAGGCCGACCAAGCGTAGCCGGGTCTGCTTCAGGCGATCTTCCTCGATCTCCGAGGGGGTTAAGGGCGTTTTCGCCCGCTCGCGCCCTGGCTTCTCCCCACCCATCGGCGTCGCGCCTCCCCCTGCCCCCCATCTGATTGATAATTCTATCACAATCTTTGGGGCGACTCAACAGCGACCCGGCGCGCCGTGTGTAGTCGTCAGTCGTACCCTGAAGGGCATAAATCAGTCGTCAGAGCGTAGTCGGGAGTCGGAAGAGTCTCACTGAGGGTTGGTGCCTGACCGCTAGCACAGCGCCACAATAAGCCTCCACCGACCACCGACCACCGACCACCGACTGCCGCTCAGCCGCGCGGCGGGAAGACGGTCAGCGCCGTGCCGCCGAAGATCAGCTCGCGGTCGGCGTCACCGTAGCCGGGGAGCGTCGCCAGTTCAGCCATCGTCAGGCGCAGGGCGTTGGTGTAGCCCTCGCGCACGCTGACTGGTGGGTAGTCGCTGCCCCACATCATCCGCGCCGGGCCGAAGGCGTCATAGGCACGCGCCAGATAATCGGGCAGAGGGCGGACGAACGGGAACGGCGCGACGACTGGCAAGGCCCGCCGCCCGAACTCGCCGAGGCCGGTGACCTTGATGTAGGTGTTCGGGAAGCGGGCCAGCCCGAAGACCTCCCGCCGGGCGGCGCTCGTCGCCTCGTCCTCGTCGGGGCGGCTGAGTGCGCCCAGGTGCTCGATCACGATCGGCAGGGTCGGCAACTCCCCGATCAGCGCCGCGAACTCGGGCGCGCTGAGCGTCTGAGCGCTTCCCGCGCAACTGACCGGCAGCCCGAGGCGAGCCGCCGCTCGCCAGAGGAGCAGGGGGTCATCGCCCGCCGAGCGGGTCGTCGCGTTGAGGCGGACGCCGCTCGCCCCCCGCGCCGCCAGCCGTTCGAGGGTCCCCACGGCGTCGGGCGCGTCGGTGTCGAGCAGGACGACCGACGCGAACTTGCCCGGATAGCGAGCGACGCAGTCGAACTGGTACTCGTTGTCGAATTCCCCCTGGATCTGGATCAGCACGGCGGCATCCACGCCATTCCGTTCCATCTGGCCGAGCAGGCTCTCGATCGGCTCGTACCAGACCAGCGAGGCGTGGCAATGGGTGTCAACGATCGGCATCGGCTCTCCCTCCCGCGCGAAGCGACTGGCGCGCCTCGTGGCGCGGCGCGAGTATACTGCGCCGGGAGCGCGTCCTGCGTACAGGGCGCGGGGCGAATGTGTGAGGGGGGCGGGCGGCTGATGGCGGTGGCGAACCTAAACGGGCGACGGCAGGCGGTTGAACCCTGTGACCCGGCACAGGACAAGACCGCGCCTGGGAGCTGACGCCACGAAACCGACCGTCGTCGGTTAGGTTCGCGGGATGGCCCCATTAACCGCCATCAGCCGCCCGCCAACATCGCCACCGACCGGCGCTTAAGCCGTGGTAAAGGGCGAACGATAGAAAGGGAATGGAGGGACGACCGGTGAATATCGCCACGCTCGGTTACGGCTCGATCGCGCGCTCGCACGTCCGGGCGATCACGGCGCTCGCCGCGACCCCCGAGTGGGCCGACCTGCGCCTCTACGGCGTGATGGGGCGGCTGCCCGAGGCGACCGCCGACTTCGCCGGGGAATTTGGCGCGGAGGTGGCGACGACCGACCTCGACGAACTGCTGGCCGACCCGCAACTCGACGCCGTGATTGTCTGCTCGCCATCCGGGGCGCACGCCGAGCAGACCGCGCGCGCCCTGCGTGCCGGGAAGCACGTCCTCTGCGAGATCCCGCTGGCCCTGTCGCTCGCCGAGACCGACGAACTGATCGTCCTCGCCGACGCGGCCGACCGTCGCCTGATGGTCTGCCACACGCAGCGGTACTACCCACCGCTGGCCGAGGCGAGGCGGCGGATCGCGGCGGGGGAGTTGCACCCGCACGCGATCGTCAGCCGCTATATGTTCGGGCGGCGCGAGAACGTCAACTGGCAAGGTCGGCAGCGTTCCTGGACCGATAATCTCCTCTGGCACCACGGCTGCCACGCGGTCGATGCGGCCCTCTGGCTCCTCGGTGCCGCCGATCGCAACGAGGAGGTGGCCGTGGCGGCGCAGGTCGCGCTGCCGAGCGGCGGCCTCGAAATCCCGATGGACCTGACGGTGACGATGCGCACCGCGCGCGATCAATTGGCGACCGTGGCGATGTCCTACCACATCGCCTTCCCGATCCACGACTACCTGATCATTGGCGAGGAGGCGACACTCCTCTTCGACGATGGCGCGCTGCGCGACGGGGAGCGGGTCATCGTGCCGAAGGCCGACCGCGAGGGGGTCGGTGCGCCGATCCCGCGCCAGGACGCCGAGTTCTTCGCCGCCATCCGCGACCGCCGCGAACCGGCGATCTCCGGTCGCGCCGTGCGCCCCGCGATGGCCGCGCTCCAGGCCGCGCAGGACGTCCTCGACGCGCGCCTCGCGAGCCTCGGCGAGGGGGCGCGGCACCCGCAGAAGCCGTAGGAGAAGGGCGGTGTGGGCGGGGGCGGATGAGGTTAGCGGGCGGTCTCAACCGCCCCCGCCCACACCTTATCCAGCCGCTTACCGGACCTGCACTTCCCGCCCGGTCTTCGACGATTCCTCGCACGCTTCGAGGACGGCCATGATGTGCCGCCCCCACTGGGGGGTGATCCGCAACTCCTCAGTCCCGTTGATCGCGCCGACGAGGTTCTTCAACTCCTCGGCGAATGGGTTGAGCCGGGTGATCTCTTCCGGCGCGTACTGGCCGTCCTGCGCGACCGCGAGGCGGTTGGAGTACGAGTCGAAGCGCAGCATCCCCTCGGTGCAGGTAATTTCCACCTCGCACTTATCGACTCCGCGCCGCGAGTAGCCCGCGTGGACGATCGTCGCGTAGGAGCCGTTCTTCAGCTGCAAGAGGGCCATGTTGGCGTCGTCGGTCTTGATGTCGTGGAACTGCGTGGTGATCGACGCCTTGACCGCCACGACCTCGGTGTCGAGGACCCAGCAGGTGCGGTCGATCATGTGCGCGCCGTTCATCAGCCACATCCCGCCGCCCTGCGCCCGGTCGAGGAACCAGGGCAGGCGCGTGTCCAGGCCGAACGGCTTGTACCAGGTATCGGTCGCGAAGACCGGCTTGCCGAGCGAGCCGCCCTGCACCAACTCCTTCGCGCGCACGGTCGAGGCGAAGAAGCGCTGCGAGTGCGCCACCAGCACCTTGACGCCGACCCGCTCTGCGACGGCGATCATCTGATCGCACTCCTCGACCGTGTTCGCCATCGGCTTCTCGACAAAAATGTGTTTGCCCGCCTCCGCCGCCGTGATCATCGTCGGCGCGTGCAGGTGATTCGGCAGGCCGATCATCACAATCTGCGCCTCGGCTTCCCGCAGCGCCGTCTCCAGGTCGGTCCAGGTCGGGCAGCCGTGCTGCTCGCCGAAGGCCCCGACGCGCCCCTGGTCGATGTCGAAGATCCCGGCCAGCCGCGCCCCTGGCGTCTCCTTGATCGCCAGCGCGTGGCCTTTCGATACCCGCCCGGCCCCGAGAATCAGTACACCCAGTTTCTCAGCCACGACTCTGCCTCCCCTTACCCTGCTTTCCCCGTTTGCCGCCCGCTCATCGCGGGCGGGTCACACTAGCACGCGCGGGCGTGGGTTGTCTATGGTCTGACCACTCGCGCGGTGGGCGGTGGGCGAGCGCCTCGCGGCAATCGTGTTCGCCATCGATACACTCATGAGTCCCTTTTCGCGTTATGCGGCAATGCCGCACGCCACACGCCCTGCGGTGCTATGATGCGCGCCATCGCGGGGGCGACGGGAGGGTGCGGGATGCTCTATCGGGATGACCCGCCGGGGACGATCGGGATTGCGCAACCAGCGCACGCCTGGGTCAGCGGGCAATTGGCGCGGGCCTGGGGGAACGTGCGTTTCGGCACGGTCGCGCCCCGCGACGAGGTCTGCCTCGCCGCCGAGCAGCACGATGTCGGGATGGCGGCCTGGGAGGGTGCGCCGAC
>CADCWN010000214.1 GCA_902806415.1 uncultured Thermomicrobiales bacterium
ACGATGCTCACCGCCAATGGTGCCGACGCGGCGACGTTCGGCACGGTCGATATGATCCTCGACAACGCGGCGCGGATGGGGGCGAACGACAACGCCAAGGCGCAATCGCTCCTCCAGATCACCAAGATGCTGATGCGTACCCCCGCCTCGAACGGGAACGTGCGGATCTACAACGACCTGGCTCGGATCGAGCAGCAGTTGACGATCCGCGCCAACGAGATGGCGAAAGAGCGCGCCGAAGAGGTCGACCGCCCAATCCCGAAGGACAAGAAGTTTTACAAGGCCCAGCGGGAGCGGGAGAAGGCGGCGAAGAAACCGGGATAGCCCGCAGTACCCTGAAGGGCATAAATCGGCAGTCGGCAGTAGGACCTTTCTGTTTGTCACTGTGCCACAAGTACGCGGGCCGCCGCGCCGGGAAGGCGTGGTGGCCCGTGGCCTATTCCTGGTGGTAATTCTTTCCCCCTGTATAGTTGCCGCCCTTGCCGCTCGGCATTGCCTCGGTCGATGGTCGGAGCGCCGGTCGGTGCCAAGGGAACCATCGCCGCGCGCGATGCGTTGGACTAATGACGGCTCTCCACAATTCCCCTCATCGTCAGCCCGCCGGTGCCGCAACGCTCGTCCATACGGAGCGCGCGTCCTCGTGGATATTGTACCGTGGACACTTATAATTGCTATGCCTGGGAGTACGGTGGCAGGCGGGGTGCGATATTGCGGATAGACAAGGGCTTAATTGCCGTGGCAACGCGGCGGGGTGATCGATGAGCAAGGTGATCGAACGGTCGCGGCCAGCGCCCCGAACCGCGTCCGCGCGATTGGGACGCTTCCTCTGGGAGACCTTCTGGACGCCATTCTGGCTGGGCAGTACGCTGCCACCTCCGGCGCTGCCCGCTCGGCGTGAGCCGCGCACGGCGAATGGTGAGCGTACTCCACTCCTGGTGCGCCAACTCGATACCCTGCGCGAGACGATCTGGCGTCAGCGACGCTCGATCCTCATGGTGCGCGCCCTCTGGCTGGCGCTCGTCCCGGCCGCACTCTGGCTCGGCGTGTGCGTGCTCGCGGGGCGCGAGTTGCCGTTGCGGCCGCTGCTGATTGTCATGGCGATTATCCTGGCCCTCGGCGCGGTCCTGGTCGCCCTCGCGCGTCCGTCGCGCGGGCAGTTGGCGCGCACGCTCGATCGGTCGTTCGGGTTGCGCGAACGGGTCGCGACCGCGCTGGAAGAGGCGCAGGGCGGGCGTCTCGCCGGGGTGCGGGCGCTGCAAGTGCTCGAAGCGACGCGCGTCGCCAAAGATGTCAGCACGGCCAGCGCGTTCCGACGGCGCTGGCCGACCCGAGAACTCGTCCCGGCGATCATCCTCGGCACCGCCTGTATCGTCCTGCTGATCCTCCTCGGCGTGCGGCAGTTGAATCCGCCGCCGGGTGGGAACAATAATGCTCCCGTTGCGCCGCCCACCGGAGTCCAGGGGCCTGGTCCGCAAGCTGGCAATAATCCGCAAGCCGGGCCGCAAGGGGAGCAAGGTCGGCAGGGGCAGAACGGCCAGCAGGGACCACAAGGCCAGCAGAACCCCGGCCAGGGCGGGCAGCCCTCCGCCCAAGGCCAGCGCGATCTCGATACCCTGGCAGGCGCGCTAGAGGACCATGCGGCGACGCGCGAGGCGGCGGATAAGCTGGCGAACGGCGATTACGGTGGCGCGGCGCAGGCGCTCCGCGAGGCCGGGGATAACGCGGCGCAACTCTCGCCCGAGACGCGACAGGGGCTGGCGAGTGACGTGCAGGGTGCGGCCGACCAGACGAGCGACCCGCAATTGGCGGAGGATCTCCGCGATCTCGCCGATAAGCTGGCCGGGCCGGGTCCGAGCGCCGCGCAGGAGGCGTTCGATCAGGTGGCCGACGATGTTGAGCGGATTGGCGAGGGCGATCCGGGTGGGCAACAACCTGGCCAGCAGGGGCAGCAAGGTCAGAGCGGACAGCAGGGTCAGAACGGCGGCGCTTCGCCGAACGGCGGCAGCGGCAGCGGCTCGGGCGCGAGCCCGCAACTCCCGAACAGTCAGCAGGGTCAGCCCCCGGCGCTCGGCGAGTCCGCGCCCCTCCTGGGGGCCGATGGGAAACCGATCGAGCTGCCGAAAGGGAACGCCAACGGCCCGCAAATCGACACGCAGAACCCGAACGGCAGGGGGAATGGGCAGACCGATCCCGGCGCGGCGGGGGCCGGTGGCGGCCAGTTGCGCCAGGGTACGGTCGGGGAGTCGGGCGTCGATCCGAATCAGGTGCCCTATGACCAGCGCGGCCCGGTCGAGCGCTACTTCACCCCGCCCGCCGAAGACGAACGCTAGGGGATGCCGATGATTTCGCTGCCCTTCGCCCGGCGCGGTCGGGTCGAGCGCGCCGACCCTGCCGAGGAGCCGCTTTTCGACGCGGCCTTCCGCCGTCGCCTGGAGCAGATGGCGATCCGCACGCGGCAGACATTGGCCTGGCGCGCGGTCGGGGAGCACCGCAGCCCGCGCCAGTCGCCCTCGCGCGAGTTCGTCGACTACCGCACCTACAGCCAGGGCGAGGATCTGCGCTACCTCGACTGGAACACCTACGCCCGCCTCGGCGAGCTGGTGACCCGCCTCGGCGAGGTCAGCACCGAGCTGACCGTCCACGTCCTGGTCGATACCAGCGCGTCGATGAACTGGGGCGACCCGAACAAGCTCCGCTACGCCAAGCGACTCGCCGCCGCGCTCGGCTATCTCAGTCTGTGGCACTTCGACCGCCTGGTCGTCGCGCCGTTCGATACGCGGCTCGGCGCGGGCAGCTTCGGCCCGCAGCGCGGACGGGCGGCGATCGGCCCGCTCTTCGATTATCTCGAATGGTTGCCCGCTGCGGGCGGGACCGATTTCGCGCGCGCCCTCGCCGACTATGCGCGACGACAGCGCTCGCGCGGACTCCTGCTGCTGGTCTCCGATCTCCTCACGCCGGAGGGGGACGACCCGATCACCGCCCTGCAACCGTTCCTGGAGCGCGGCTGGGATGTCGTCGTCTTCCACGTCCTCGACCCGGAGGAAGTTGAGCCGGGCTACAGCGGCGACTTCCGGCTGCGCGATGTCGAGGCGGAGGGCGGGCGCGGGCTGCGGATCATGCCCGATGAGCAGACGCTGACGGCCTATCGCGCCGCCTTCGATCGCTGGCTCGGTGAGATCGAAGGTGCCTGCGCCACCCGCCGTGTCGGCTATCTCCGCGTCCTCACCTCCTGGCCGTTCGAGTCGCTGGTCCTGCGCTTCCTCCTTGAGGGCGGTCTGATCGGCCCGCGCGGCGATCGCCATGCCGGGAATCGGACGGCGGTGCGAGTGTGAGCTTGTCTTTCCTGGCCCCCCTGGCCGCGATCCTCGCGCTGAGCCTGCCGCTGATCGTCGTGCTGCACATGCGCCATTCGCGCACGAAGCCGCTGCCGGTGACGACGCTGCGCTTCTGGGACGAGGCGACGCGGCATCGCCGCCAGCGCCTCGCCTGGCGACGCCCGCCGCGCTCGCTCCTGCTGCTCTTGCAGCTCCTGATCGCCGCGCTGATCGTCCTGGCGTTGGTGCGACCCGCCCTCCCCGTGCCGGGCCTGCCCGGCAATAATCCGCCGCGCCAGTTGATCGTCGTCCTCGATCGGTCGGCGGCGATGCGCGCGACCGATGTCGCCCCCAGCCGGTTCGCGGCGGCGAAAGACCGCGCTCGCGCCCTGATCACCGCCGCCCCCGCCGAGGAAGCGGTCACGCTGCTGACCCTCGGCGGGGAGCCGCAGACCCTGCGCTCGCGCGATGCCGGGGATCGAGCGACGTTGCTGGCGGCCCTCGACAGGCTGGTCGCGGGCGGCGGTCGCGCCGATCTCAACGGCGCGCTCCCGACCCTCCGCGCCGTGCTGCTGCCCGAGCGGGAGAATCGCGTCGTGCTCCTCTCCGCCGGGATTTTCGCGGACGCCCCGGACACGGCGACGTTCGCCGCCCTGCCCGCCGCGCTCAGCTGGGAGCGGATC
Organism: uncultured Thermomicrobiales bacterium; assembly: GCA_902806415.1. Classification (GTDB taxonomy): domain Bacteria; phylum Chloroflexota; class Chloroflexia; order Thermomicrobiales; family CADCWN01; genus CADCWN01. The sequence continues at coordinate 3,998 of CADCWN010000214.1, forward strand.
GGGACGGCGACCGACAATCTGGCGATCACGACGACCGAGACGCGCCGCTCGGCGCAGAACGCCGACCGCACCGAACTCTTCGCGCGGGTCGCGAACTACGGGGCCGCGCCGATCGTCGCGCGCAGCGTGATCGAGGCCGACGGCAGGGTGGTCGATACGCGCCAGTTGACGATCGCCGCTGGGGGGACGACGGAACTGGTCTGGCAGTTGCCACCGGGGACGCGCGGCGCGCGCTTGCGGGTCGAGCCGACGAACGGGCGGGCCGATCCGCTGGCCTTCGACAACGAGGCCCACGTCGTCACACGCGACGGCAATCAGAGCCGGATCCTGCTCGTCTCCGAGAATCCCGGCGAACTCAATCGGGCGCTCGCCGCGCAGGCCGGGGCGACGGTGACGACCGTATCGCCGGGGGCGTACAACTCCGACGAGCGCTACGATCTGACCGTCTTCGACCGCTACGTCCCGATCGAGCTGCCGCGCGGCGGCATCCTGCTGGTGAATCCGCAGACGAACACGGCGCTGCTGCCGACAGTCGGCGCGACCGAGCAAGCGCCGCGAGTCGCGCGGCTCGACCGCGAGAGCGCGATCCTGAGCGGGGTGGACCTGAGCGGGCTGACCTTCGCGCCGACCGCCGTCCACACCCTGCCGTCCTGGGCGACCGAGGTTGTCGGCTCCGAGCGCGGGCCGCTCATCCTGGCCGGTAACCGCGACGGGCGTGAGATCGTGGCGGTGACGTTCGATCTGGCCGCGTCGGGCCTCACCAGGAAGTTGGCCTTCCCGATCCTGATCGGTAATGTCGTCGAGCGGCTCCAGACACACCGCGTGCCGCCCACCGCCCGACTCGGCACCGGCGTCCTGCTAGAGTTGTTCGCCGGTGCGCGTGCTGTCCAACTCCGCGAGCCGTCCGGCGCGACGCGCGACCTCGAACTGCGGGAGTCGATCGGTGCGCCGCCGACCGTCTATGCCGCGCTCGACCAGCCGGGGGTGTATGCGGTGATCGAGCGCGACGCGGGCGGCGCGACGATCGTGCAGGAGTCGTTCGCCGTCAACGGGAACGATCCGGTCGTCTCTAACTTGCGCGCCGTAGCGGGCGCGCTGCCGAGCGGGCGCGGAGGCCCCGCCCCGGCACTCGCGACGAGCGGTGCCGCGCCGTCCACGACGCCGGGTCCGACGCCTGCGCCGCGCCAACTCGGCGAATTGTGGCCGATCTTGCTGGCGTTGGCCGGTTTGCTGCTGCTGATCGAATGGCTGGTGGGGCTCGGCGGCCTGACGCCGCCGCGCCGAGCGACGGAACGAGTGAGGGTGCGTCCGGGGCTATTCGGCCCCGGCGGAGGGACACAGGGTAGATGATCGGTATCGGTAATTTTTTCGGGCAGCAGGTGGCCCTCCGCGAACCCCGCGCCCTGATCGCCGCCGCCATCGTCATCGGCCTGGCGATCGTGTGCTGGCTCTGGCGCGGGCCGCGCGCGGTCCCGCTGCGCGCCGTCCTCCTGCGCTCGCTCGCGTTCGTCGCGCTGGCGCTGGCGCTGGCGGGGCCGTTGATTGCCCGACCGGCACCGGCGGGCGCGACGGTCTTCGTGGTCGATCGCTCACGCAGCATGGGGGACGACGATTTGCGCCTACTGGCGGATCAGCTCGTCGCGGCCCTAGCGAGCAAGGCGGATCACGAGCCGCTCGGGCTCGTCGCCTTCGCGGAGCGCGCCGCTGTTGTCTACCCGGTCGGCGGGCTGACCGCGACGACCGGGCGCGAGGCGTTCATCAACGCCCTCGTCGCGACCGACGTCGGCTCGCGCGACTATACCGACGTGCTCGGGGCGCTGCGGCTGTCCGAGTCGCTGCCCGCCGCCGGTGGTCGCCGCCTCGTCCTCTTCTCCGACGGCCGCCAGACCCTCGGGGAGGCGACCGATTGGGCGGCGGGTGCCGCCGCGCGGGGCATCGTGATCGATGCCCTCGCGCCGACCAACAGACGCTTGCCGAACGATGTGCGCGTCTCCGATCTCCGCGCGCCACAGGGGACCTGGCAGGGCGACGATGTCGAGATCGAGGCGGTCCTTGCTGGCGACGCCCCCGGGGATGTCGCCGTGCAACTGCTCGTCGATGGGCGCGCGGTCGGGCGGCAGACGGCGAAGCTGTCGGCCGGCACGACCGGGGCCAACGGTACCACCCGCTTCGTCCTGCAACCGCTGCCCCCCGGCTACCACTCCATTCGCGTGGAGATTGCGGCGCAGGCGGGCGACCCGATCGCCGAGAATAACACCCTCTCCGCCACGACGGTCGTCCGCGACAAGCCGAACCTCCTGATCATCGAGGGGACGCGCGGGAACGGTGCCCCCCTGCGGGCGGCGCTGCTGCGCTCCACCTTCAACGTGACGGTGCGCGATCCCGCCGGGCTGACCGAGCGCCTCTCTGACCTCGCGGCGTTCGATGCGATCGTGCTGGCCGACGTGCCGGCGACCGCCCTCAGCTTCGAGAAGCAGAAGGCGCTGCAAGAATGGGTCCGGTCGTCGGGCAAGGGTCTGATCGTGACCGGCGGCGGGCAGAGTTTCGGCAAGGGCGGCTACGAAGGCTCGATCCTGGAAGAGGCGTTGCCGGTGCGGGTCAAGCCCCGCGCCGAGGGGAAGCGCCCGCCCGCCGCGCTGCTGCTGATCGTGGACGCCTCGGGCTCGATGGACACGCCGCGCGTTGGCCCGACGCGGATCGACATGGCACGGTCGGCCGCCGCCAGCGCCGTGCGCGCCCTCTCGCCCGGCGACGAGATCGCCGTCCTCGCGTTCAATGACGGCAACCTCTGGGTGCAGCGGCTGCGGAAGATCAACGGGTCGGGCGACATCAACGCGGTCGTCGAGCAGATCAGCCGGATCAAATCCGAGGGCGTGACCGAGATGTACGGCGCGATCACCGCCGGAGTCGAGGAACTGAAGACCAGCCAGTTGGGGACGAAGCACATCATCCTCCTCTCCGATGGCGAGCCGACGACGCGGTTCGACCCCGACGAGGCGGCGCGGCGCGCGACCGCCAACGACATGACCCTCTCGACGATCGCCATCGGCCAGTCGGCGGATGTGTCGCTGATGGAGCGGCTGGCGAAGGGGGGCGGGGGGCGCTACAGCTACGCCCAGAACCCGCAGGACATCCCGAAGCTGACGCTGGAAGAGGCGGAGCAATTGGCGGGCAAGACGATCGCCACCGGCGACTTCCGCGCGGTGCAGACCGCACCGAGCCCGATCCTGCGCGGGCTTGATCCGACCAGGCTCCCGACGATCGGCGGCTATCAGATCACCGAGGCCAAGCCCGACGCGCAGGCGATCCTCCAGTCTGGCAAGGAGGAGCCGGTCCTGGCCCAGTGGCAATACGGCTTGGGGCGCGTCGTCACCTGGACGAGCGATCTCAGCCAGGAATTCGCCCCGAACTGGCGAGACAGCCAGGCGTTCACGCCGTTCTGGAATCAGGCGGTGCGCTGGACCCTCGCCGCGGCGGTCAGCCGCTCCTACCGCGTCGTCGCCACGCTCGACGGCCATGATGTCGTCTTGTCGGTCGATGCCTTCGACGAGAGTGGCCGGGCGGTCGATCTGACGCAGACGACCGCGCGCCTGCGCACCCCGAGCGGCCAAGCGGTCGATCTGGCCTTGCCGCAGAGCGCGCCCGGTCGCTACGAGGTGCGCCTGGCAGCACCGCAGGCGGGCGCGTACAGCCTGGAGCTGCGCCAGACGCGGGACGGACAGGAGGTGACCGATACCGCCGGGTTCAGCATCCCCTACCCGGCGGAGTTGCGCGGCCCGACCGTCGGCGACTCGATCCTCGGCGCGCTCGCTGATCGCACCGGTGGCAAAGTGTTGACCGCCGCCGATCAGGTCTTCTCGCGCACCGTCCTCACCGCTACGCCCTCCTTCCGACCGATCTGGCAGCCGTTCGCCATCGCCGCGTTGCTCCTCTTCCTGCTCGACACGGCGCTCCGCCTGAGCCACGCCGTCACGACCCGCGGGCGGCTGAGGCGGATCTTGCCGCGCTGAGGGCGTGACTTCGACGAATTCATTTGGTAGAAGAAGGGAGCCTTTCGTTCTCCAGGGGGGACATAACCGGAATCCGCCCTTCGAGAAGATGATTAAGCTACCCTGTGGCTGATTAGCACCCCAGCATAGTCGTATCAAACTACAGAGCTGGTATGCCTCACGGCACCATCATACAACAAGCCAGTATCGCCTCAGCCCGCGCCCGCGCCTCTAGCGTTGGGTCGAGATCGAGCGCGCTGTGGAGTGCCGCCCGCGCGGCGGCGTCCTGGGCGCACGCGGCGTGGCAGAGCGCGAGATGGAGGTAGGCTTCGGCGAAGGCCGGGTTGAACGTAACCGTCTGCGCGAGGTCGGGGATCGCCTCGGCGTGGCGACCGAGCGCGGCCAGCGCGAGTCCCCGGTTGTAGAAGGCGTAGGCATCTTTGGGGTTGCGCCGGATCGCCTCGCCGAGATTGTGCGCCGCTGTCGCCTCATCGCCGCGCTTGCGGTGGCAAATGCCGCGCGCGTGCCAGAGGTCGGGATCGTCGGGCGCGAGATCGAGCGCGGTCGTGTAATCGACGATCGCCGCGTCGAAGCGCCCGGCGAGGCGGTGGGTCATCGCGCGATCTTGCAGGATCGCCGGGTCGGCGGGTGAGAGGGCGACGGCCCGGTCGAGGTCGGTCAGCGCCTCGTCGGCGCGACCCAACTTGCGCCGCAGCAGCCCCCTGGCGTGGAGGGGCCGGGCGA
>CADCWN010000215.1 GCA_902806415.1 uncultured Thermomicrobiales bacterium
CGCGAAGTCCCTGGGCGGCCTCGCCACCCGCCTCCACGCCAAGCTCGCCGCCCATACCCTCGGCCTCTACCTCAACTATCGCTTGGGACGACCGCTCCTGGCCCTCAAGGCCCTCGCCCTCATCTAGCACAATGGGTTCAGTAGGCTTCGTGGCCCGCAGGCCACCTAGCGCCGGATGAATCCGGCGGCCCCCCGCCCTCACCAGCGGCCACCCACCCCAGTAACGCATCGAACCATCACCCCCCCGTACCACCCGCCCCCTGTGGCCGCCGCACCCGATACGACACCTCGAAGCCGCGCCGCAAGCGCTGCACATGTCGCCAGACCTCGGCCCCCTTGGCGACCGCGCCGATGACCGGCACGACCGCCAACAGATTCAGCAGCACCCCGGTGCGGTCCCGCGTGCGCCAGTTCGCCGCCGCGTCGCGGAACGCGCAGATCGAGCCCACGACCGGCACGAAATTCAGCGCCACCTGCACCGCCGCGCCCGGCAGCCCCAGCTCGCGGGCGAAATCGCCCAGCAGCGCCCCGCGCACCATATCGCCCAGGATCGACGGTCGCCCCGCACCACCGGAATTCGGTTCCTGCCCCATCCCCATCCCCCACCCTATCGACGCCGCATCTACATCACTCGGCACCACATACCATCACCGATGCAAGCAGCGCGCCAACGCCCGCCGGACAACACACCCCACCCCTATGGTAGTCTCCCGGCAAGCAAGAACTCTTACTACGGACTACGGACTACGGACTACGGACTACGGACCCCCTTCAAGCGAGAGGACATCCCACCATGAGCAGCGAGGGACACAAGGCGCTCGCCGCCGCACGGGGGCCGGTGGCGGTCGCCATCGTCACCGTCAGCGACACCCGCACGCCGGAGACCGACGTGAACGCCGGGTACTTGCGCGAGCAGATCGCCGCCGCCGGGCATCGCGTGGCCGATTACCGCCTGATCAAAGACGAGCCGGACCAGATCGCGGGCGTCCTCGACGAATTGGTCGCGGGCGAGGCGCGGGTCATCCTCTTCAATGGCGGCACCGGCATCTCCCCGCGCGACACCACCCACGATGCCCTCACCCGCAAGCTGGAGAAGACCCTGACCGGCTTCGGCGAGCTCTTCAGGATGCTCAGCTACGAGCAGGTCGGCGCGGCGGCGATGCTGTCGCGCGCGGTCGCCGGGGTCTATCGCGGGCGTGTCATCATCTCCACCCCCGGCTCCCCCGCCGCCGTCCAACTCGCCTGGGAGAAGCTGATCGCCCCCGAACTCGGCCACCTCGCCTGGGAAGTCGTGCGCTGACTGGGAAAATGTATGGTCCCTGACGGACGCCCCCCACGGTCCGGGTATTCACCGGGCGTGAGTGGCGGGACGACGTGCGGGCGTATGCAATACGCCCCTACGCCCGACCGCACTGCCTGTTCACGCAGGGATACGGCGTCCCTGGCGATAGGGACACGACGGCGCGTGGCAGACACAGCCCACCGGCGTGGGTTGGGCGTATTGCATACGCCCAACCCACGCCGGTGTTTTCTGCAAACGTTGGCGGATTAACGACGTGCGAGCGTAGGCAATACGCCCCGAGGCGACGACATTCCTGGCCGCGCCACGTAGCACGCACCAGTTGACCACCACCGCCCGCTCCGCTACCATACGCCGGATGCAACATCCGCGCCACTACGCGGGCAACGCCCCATCCCCGCCCCTGAAATCGGTCGCCGCCTCTGGGCGGCGGGGGCAGGCTTGCCCCGTTCGACCTTCGACCTTCGACCTTCGGCCCCACGCCCGCACATTGTCCGGTTCATCCGGAGCGGGCGGGGCCGAGGGCCAAATGGAGAGGAGACCGCCACGATGCAATGGGTAACCCGCTCCGGCGTGCGGATGGACCGCGCCGCGATGGTCTGGCTCATCCGCAAGGAGATCGATCCGCAGGCCGAGATCGCGATCCTGCCCGAGGGGGAGGTCATGGGCTACGCCGAGCAGACCGGCGCGACCCCGTTCCACCACCCCAAGACCGAACTGCGCAACACCGGCACCCGCACCGGCTTCGACGCCCTCCGGGTCCACTACGGGTTGCAGGACCCGGCACTCGGCCTGCTGTCGCTGATCCTGCGCGGCGCGGAGACCAACGACCGCAACCTGACCCAGTGGTCGCCGGGCTTCGCGGCGATCGGCTCCGGCCTCCGCAACCTGACGACCGACGACGAGGAGTTCATCGCCAACATCGGCCTGCTCCTCGACGGCCTCTACCGCTTCTGCCAGGATCAGCTGGCCCCGGTCGCCAAGCCGCCCGCCCCGCCGCGCGCCGAGTAGGGGTGCCGACGGCGCGACCCGACCATGTCGTATCGATGACCCAGGAGGAGCCGATGGCGGAACCGAACAAGTGGCAGCAGATGAACGAGCGGGTGATCGCGGAGTATCGGGCGACCGGCGGCACGGTCACCGGGCGTCTCGCCGGTCGCCCGCTGCTGCTGCTGACGACCACGGGCGCGAGGAGTGGCAGGCCGTTCACCACCCCGCTGAACTACAGCCCCGACGGCGACCGCCTGGTCCTGATCGCCTCCAAGGGCGGCTCGCCGACCCACCCCGACTGGTATCACAACCTCGTCGCCAACCCGGAGGTGACGATCGAACTGGGCACCGAGACCTTCCAGGCCCGCGCCTCGACCGCCCGGGAGCCGGAACGGACCCGCCTCTTCGATGGGCAAGTGGCGATCATGCCGTTCTTCGAGGAGTACCGCCAGCAGGTCACCGCCCGCGAGATCCCGGTCGTCATCCTGGAGCGGCTGGGATGATCTGAGCGCATCATGTCCGGCATACACCGCCGCCCCGCGCCAATTGGGCGCGGGGCAGTGATCGATCATCGCCGGGCTGCGGTGGGACGTGGGCGGTTGATGGTGGTGGCGAACGTGATCGGGCTATTCAGCGGACCTAACTAACCCGCGAAGGCGGGCATTGTACCCTTCAGGGGTATTTCGTGGCGGCGTGAGCCGCCCCCAGACGCGGTCCTTGTCCTGTGCGCAGTCACAGGGTTCAACCGCCTGCCGTAGCCCGTTTACGCCACCAACCGCATAACGTCACCCCCTCACGACGCCGCTGACCGCGTCAGCCGATACCCCACGCGCGGGATCGCCCGAATCTCCCCGAGTTCGCCCTGCGGCAGTTGCAGCTTCTTGCGGATGTGGCTGACGTGCGTCTTGAGGAGCGTGCCATCGCCGCCATCGTAGCCCCAGGCATAGTCGACCAGCTGCGGGGTGGTGACCACTCGCCCGCTGTTCGCGGCGAGGATATAGAGGAGGCGGAACTCGATCGGCGTCAGCTGGATCGGGCGGTCGTCGAGGCGCACATCGTGGGACTCCGCGTCGAGGACCAGCGGCCCCACGCGCAACTCGCGGACCGGCTCGGGCGCACCGTTCGCCGCGCGCCGCCAGAGCGCCCGAATCCGCAGCGCCAGTTGGCGCGGGCTGAACGGCTTGGTGACGTAATCGTCCGCCCCCGCCCCGAAACCCTCGACGATCTCCTCCTCCCCGTTGCGGCCCGTCAGCAAGATCACCGGCGTCGTGCCGACTTCGCGGATCCGGCGGCAGACCTCGACGCCGCTGCACTGCGGCATATTCACGTCGAGGATCACCAGATCGGGCCGATCCTGCTCCCAGCGCCGGATCGCCCGCGCCCCGTCGGTCGCCACGATCACGTCGAACCCCTCGCGACGCAGCGCATACACCGTTACGTCAAGTAAATCGGCGTCGTCGTCGGCCAGCAGGACTTTCATTGCGTATCTCCCGCCTCTCAGATGATTGTGTCACCCCAGCGCGATTGCGAATGCAAACAGAAAGATCCCGGTGTAGGATCGGGGGATGACCGCGTCGGGTGGCTATCGGTGAGGCGAGTGCCGCCGACACCGGGCGGGTCGATGACCCGGGCCGATCCCGAGTGGGTCCTCCTAGAGGGAGGGCGGCCCGGTGGCGGATCATAGGATTTGTGGCCGCCGGTAGGGAACGCCGGATTCATCCGGCGGCCTCGGCGTATCGAGACCACTCTCCCCCCCTCACGACACCACGGCAGCGTGAACCAGAACGTCGCTCCCCGCCCATAGGCGCTCTCGACACCGACCGTCCCGCCGTGCGCCTCGACGACCCCGCTGACCACATCCAGGCCGATCCCCTGGCCCCGCTCGCCAGAATGGAGCGCCGCCAGCCCACGCGCCCGGCGCTTGAAGATTCGCGCCCCCTCCTCCGCCGGAACGCCGTCGCCGTGGTCGGTCACGGCGACGCGCACCCAGGCTTCGTCGGTCGTGACTGTCACGGCGAGCCGGTCGCCCCAGACGCTGTACTTGCTGGCGTTGACCAGCAGATTGACCAGCGCCTGGCTCAGGCGCATCGCGTCGCCATCGACCCACGCGGGCTCGCCGACGCAGATCAACTCGACCGCCTGGTCGCGCCCGTCCAGCAGTGGGCGCACCAGCGCCAGCGCAGGCGTGATCCAGTCGAGGACCGGGGCGGGCGCGCGGCGCAGCGTCAGCCCGGCGGTCTCGACCGCCGACCAGGCGGAGAGGTTCTCGACCAGGCGATCGAGCCAGCTCACCCCGCGCCCGAGCCGACCAATCAGCTCATCGATCTCCCCCGCGCGCAACTCGCGCCACTCGGCCAGGATCTCGAGGCTGACGACCAGCGTCGCCAGCGGCGTGCGCAACTCGTGCGCGATCGTATTCAGCGACTCCGCGACCGGCGAACGATCGGCCTGCTGGCGTGGGCGGCGACCATGCCGGGCGCGCGGGGCGGCGCTCGCGTCGGTCGCCCCCCGGCCCGACCGCTCCGCGAGGCTAGTGGGGGGGCGCGGCGCGGCGGGCGGGCGCGGTTCGGCCCGATCGCCGCGCGACCGCTCCCCCCATCCCAGCGCTCGTCAGCCGCGCTCACCACCCCGGCGTCCCCCCACCACAACCCCGCCCGCGCGGGAACCGTCACCAAATCCCGACAACTGACGACTGATTTATGCCCTTCAGGGTACGACTGACAACTGGCGGATGCTGTTCTACCCGTACCCCCCATGATATAGGAGTAAAGAGCTAGTGGCATCGGCCTCCAGATGTATCTTGCCGCAGACGATCGGCCCGCTTTCGCCGCCGATTGGCGGGACAAATGGCGCGGCGGGCGACGGACGATCGTCCCGAAGATCCTCAACCGCATCTCCACCCGCCACAGACCCCCCCGCGACGCCCTCGCCCTATCCTCATCCGGGGGCCGCACCGCGCGGCCCGCGATTGGGAACCGACCGATGAAGGGATGAGGATGGCATTTACTGGGGGAGCCCCGGACACGCTCGCACGGCCCGGCGCGGTGGAAGAGCCGCGCGCGGCGATCCTCGCCTATCACCGGATCAGCGGCGAGGGGGGTTCGCCGGGCTTCGTCGCGCCCTGGCGCTTCCGGCAGCAACTGCACTATCTGCGGCTCCACCACCGCGTCGTCCCCCTCGCCGAGCTCGTCGCCAGCCTGCGGCGCGGCGAGCGGCTGCCCGCGCCAACCGTGGCGCTCACCTTCGACGACGGCCACCGCGACACCCTGACCGAGGCCGCGCCGATCCTGCGCGAGTTCGGCCTGCCCGCGACCCTCTTCCTCGCCACCGACCCGCAGGAGCGCGGCGAGCCGTTCTGGTGGGACATCCTGGAATTAGCGGGACTCGCCGACCCCGAGACGCTGGCGGGGCTCAAGACGCGCCCGCACGGCGAGTTCCGCCGCGCGATCGACCTCGTCCGCGCCGACCTCGCGCCGGACGCGCTCGCCGACACCGCGCGTCGCCGCTATCTCACCTGGGACGAGGTGCGCCGGTGGACCGCGCTCGGCCATAGCGTTGGCGCGCACACCGCGACCCATCCGATCCTCGCGCGCGTCCCCGCCGCCGGGGTGCGCGACGAACTCCGCCGGTCGCGCGCGGCGATCGAGCGGCAGATCGGCCATGCGGTCGAGCTCTTCGCCTACCCCGGCGGTCGCCAGATCGACTTCACCGACGAGACGGCGCGGATTGTCGCCGAGGAGGGCTTCGCCGCCGCCTGCACCACGATCGAGGGGCTGAACGACGCTACCAGCGACCCGTTCGCCCTGCACCGCTTCCGCGCGCGCGACGAGCCGCTGCCCCTCTTCACCCTGCGCCTCTCCGGCCACCTGGGGATGATGAAGCGCTGGACCGTGCGCGTGGCGCGGTAGGCCGGACGTGGCGCCGTCAAGAAATTTTCCCTGGAGGATAAAGACCGCTCCCCGCCGCCCCGGCGGCGCCCCCCTACAAGGGAGGGTGAGGCGGGGAACAGGGCGTGCTACTGCTCTTCGAGCCCGGCGGGAAAGCGATCCGCGACGAGATTTAAGCTGATGTTGTGCTCCAGGAGCGCCTTGAGGCCGGCGAGGACCAGAGTGAAACCTTCCGTCGCGTCGAGCGCTTGCGCCACGATCGCCGCCCCATCGCCGCTGAAGCCGGTGTTCGTGATGCTGACGAACGTGGCGGCATCCGCGCGGGGGGTGAAGCGCCACTCCACCGTTGTGGGCGAGTCGGCGGCTCCCCATGCGATCGCGATGCGCGCGTTTCGCTCGATCGCCTTGACGCTGACCTCGACGGAGGCACCATACATCTCCCAATCCCAGCGCACATCCTTACCCGGTTCTAGCCGACCGCTGCTCCTGGTGAACCAGAACTTGGTGGTGATCGCGGGGTCCACGAACGCCTCGAAGACCTCGTCAACCGGCTTGCGGATCAGCATCTCCGCCCTGGCAACCACCGGGTGCGCTCCCTGCTGGTCACTCGCGCTTGTCATCGCGTCTCCTCTTCCGCTTCCACTTATCCTCGCCGGATGGAGGGGATGGCCCTCACCCCCGGCTCGCTCCGGATGAACCGGATTTATCCTGCTGCAAGTCAGGACAATGTCCGCTCGCCACCCCCTCTCCCCATCCGAGGAGAGGGGGAAAGCCGCGGCGGGGATGGGTCACCTCGCCCGCTTGCCAAGTTGCTCCCCGTCGGCCCCGCCATACCCCTCCAGCAGGTCGTTGAAGCGTAGCCAATCCCAGTCGGCGGCCTGCCCAGCCAGGCGCGCTTCCAGCAGATCGAGGTGGGCGTGCCACCCCGCCGCGTATTCGGGTCCGCTCGCGGCGTTGTCCAGTGCCGTGTGGGTCAGTAGGAAATCGGTCCCGGCGGCGTCCGGGGTGGCGCGCAACTCGAACCGGACGAGCGACTCGATCGCCGCCCCCTCGCGCCAGCTGTATTCCAGGACGGTCGGCGGCTCGAACCGGGTGAGGTGGCCCCGGCTGGTCGAGTCGGTGTTCTCGAAGGAGAGGTTGTACACCCCGCCGACACGTGGCTCGATCTCCAGCGCCGCGAGCCAGAGCGCAACCTCCTCGGGGTCGGTCAGCAGCGGCCAGATTTCTTCCGGTGTGGCGGCCAGCCGCCGTTCCAGGCGCACGCTCGCCCGACCGTCGCGCTCCTCGACTGTGCCGTATTGTCCCTCCGCGCGTGCCATCACTCCCCCTCATCTTCCTCACCGACATCGCGCCGCCGCTCCTCGATCCGCCGTTCCAGCGCATCGAGCCGCGCGGGCCAGAAGCGTTGGTAGCGCGCCAACCACGCGTCGAGTTCGGCCAACGGCGCGGCGTCGAGCCGATAGATCCGCCGCTGGCCCTCGCCGCGCACCCGGACCAGCCCCGCCTCTCGCAACACGCGCAGGTGGCGCGAGATCGCCGGTTGACTGACCGGGAAGACGGCGACCAATTCGCCCGCCGAGCGCTCCCGCTCGGCCAGCAAGCCGATGATCTCGCGCCGGGTCGGGTCCGCGAGGACCATGAAAATCTCGTCCATGCGAGAAGCATAACAAAATTGTTATATACGAGGCAAGTGATGAAAAGGCTGAGGAATTCTTCTCGACACCTCATCCACGAGCGCCGAGCTTGGCATACTCGCCACTTTGACCAGATGTACAAGATGTACTATAAAGAGCGCAGGATGATCGGATCAGGAGGTAGAACGATGGTCAAGACAGTTTCGGCGGCGGAGGCCCGCGCCCACCTCGGCGATGTGCTCAACGGCGTCTACTACACCAACGAGCCGGTCGCGGTGCAGAAGAAGGGGAAGACGGTGGCCGTCATCATCAGCCCCGAGCAGTTCGCACGGCTCCAGAAGGAGGACGCGGAAAAGGATGCGCGGGATTGGGCGGCGATCGAGCAGGTCCAGCGCGCCAACGCCCACGAGGACCCGGACGCGATCATGGCCGAGGTGACCGCTGTCGTCGAGGAGGTCCGCCGGGAACGCCATGAGCGACAGTCGCGTTAGCGCCGTCGTCGATACCAACCTCTTCGTCAGCGCGATTATCGGCGCGCGCGGCGCGCCCCATGCCCTCTATGCCGCGTGGCGGGGCGGAGCCTTCATCCTCCACATCTCCGCTGCGCAGCGCGCGGAACTTGCGGACGTCCTCGCCCGACCAAAGTTCACCGAGCGATTCAGGGTGTCGGTCAACGCCGCGACGGACCCCTCCCCCGGCCCCTCCCCTGAAGCGGGAGGGGTGACTCGTTGGAACACCACTGGTTTCCCTCTTGGTCGCCGAGCCACTGACGGGGCACCCCTCCCGCTTCAAGGGAGGGGCCGGGGGAGGGGTGCCCCGGTCGCGCGTTCCCGCCGCGTGGTGTATCGTAGCGCCCGGATGTGACGGGTGCGACGGGCGAGGAGGGGGTGGGGCGATGGCGACAGGGACGGCGGGGAGCGGCGCGATCGATCCCGGCGCGGTCGAGGATCTGGGCGGGATCGTCACCCTGCGCCGCGGCGGTGACGGTCGCGCCTGGAACGGTATCCAATACATGCAGGGGATCTCGGGGAAGAATGTCGGCGCGCGGGCGCTGTCGATCAACGTTGCCACGGTGCCGCCCGGCGCGATCGCCTACGCGCACATCCACGACGGCTTCGAGGTGATGCTCTTCATCCTGCAAGGGCGGGTGAAGCACACTTTTGGCGAGGGCTTGCGGCAGGAGATCATTAACGGGGCGGGCGACTTCATCTACATCAAGCCCGGCGTGCCGCACGAGGTGTACAACATCGGCGACGAGCCGCTGGTCGCCTTCGTCGCGCGCTCCGCCGCCGACGAGTGGGACAAGATCGTCGATTACCCCTCGCCACATCGCCCGCCCGCCACCGACAACGAATAATCACCCCCGCCACGGTATGCGACCGGATGAGGCAAGAACAACACAGGAGGAGCGACCGATGAAAGCGATCATGGTCCACGAGTTCGGCGGGCCGGAGGTGCTGCGCTACGAGGACGTGCCGACGCCGGAGCCGGGCGCGGGCGAGGTGCGCGTGAAGATCGGGGCGATCGGCGTCAACTTCATCGACACCTACCATCGCGGCGGCCTCTACAAGAACCCGCTGCCCCTCGCGCTCGGCCAGGAGGGCGCGGGCGAGATCGTGGCGCTCGGCGAGGGTGTCGCCGATTTCAAGGTCGGCGATCACGTCGCCTGGAAAGATCAGTTCGGCTCCTACGCCGAGGAGGTCGCCATCCCGGCGGCGAAGCTCGTCCCGGTGCCGGACGGCGTGAGCAGCGAGGACGCCGCCGCGACGATGCTGCAAGGGATGACAGCGCACTACCTCTCGCACTCGACCTACCCGCTGAAAGAGGGCGACAGCTGCCTCATCCACGCGGCGGCGGGCGGCGTCGGCCTCCTCCTCTGCCAGATGGCGAAGCTGCGCGGCGCGCGGGTGCTGGCGACGGCGGGGAGCGAGGAGAAGGCCGAACTGGCGCGCGGGGCCGGGGCCGACGAGGTCGTCCTCTATCGGCAGGACGATTTCGCCGAGGCCGCCAAGCGGTTCACCGGCGGCAAGGGGCTCGATGTCGTCTACGACGGCGTCGGCAAGGACACCTTCGAGAAGGGTTTAACCGCCCTGCGCCCGCGCGGCTACATGGTCCTCTTCGGGCAGGCGAGCGGCCCGGTGCCGCCGTTCGACCCGCAGATCCTTAACGCGCGCGGCTCCCTCTTCCTGACCCGCCCCTCCCTCGGCTTCTACACCCTCGACCGCGACGAACTCCTCTGGCGGGCCAGGGATCTCTTCGGCTGGATCGCCGCGGGCAAGTTGAAGCTGCGGATCGGCGCCAGCTACTCGCTCGCCGACGCGGCCCAGGCGCAGATCGACCTCCAGGGGCGGAAGACGACGGGGAAGGTGTTGTTGATTCCGTAGGCGAGTCGTGGGTCGTGGGTCGTGAGTCGTGGGAAGTCATTTCTGGCGGCGACTCGATTGACGGAGGCGCGGATGGCGGTAGCGAGATCTCACGACTCACGACCCACGACCCACGACTCGCTCTACCTCGGCCTCGACATCGGCACCACCAAGGCCGCGGCGGTCGTCGTGGATGCGGCGACCGGGGAGCAAATCGCGGTCGCGAGCGTGGCGCAGCCGGGGCCACTGCCGGGCGCGCCGGGTCGCAGCGAGTGGGAGTCTCGGGGGCTGATCGACGCGGCGCTGGCGGCGGGGGGCGCGGCGGGGGCGGCGAGCGGGCGGGCGGGCGAGATCGCGGCGATCGGCGTCACCGGGCAGCAGCACGGCGGCCTGATTGTCAGCGCCGCCCCCGGCGACCGGTTGCGCCCGCTCACCCCGATTATCGGCTGGCAGGACAAGCGCGGCGACGAACCGACGGGCGGCTTCCCGTCCGCCGTCGCCTGGATGAGGGCGCTGACGGCGGGGGTGGACACCGCGCGGACCGGCTGCCCGCTGGCGAGCGGCTTCCTCGGCGCGACCCTCTTCTGGCTGGCGCGGCACGGCGGATTGCCGACCGGCCCGGCCCGCGCCTCCTTCGTCCCCGACTACCTCGTCGCGCACCTCTGCGACGGTTTGCCGGTCACCGACCCGACGAACGCGGGCGGCGCGGGCCTCTTCGACGCCGTCGCGGGCAGGTGGCACGCCGAGATGATCGCGGCGCTCGATTTGCCGCCCGACCTCCTGCCGCCCGTGCACCCGACCGGCACGATCGTCGGGCGGTTGGCGGGCGCGGCGGCCGGGGCGCTGGGGCTCCCCGCCGGGGTGCCGGTGACCAACGCCCTCGGCGACAACCAGGCCAGCTTCTTCGGCAGCGTCGGCGTCTCGACCGACGCCCTGCTGGTCAATGTCGGGACCGGCGGGCAGGTCTCGGCGATCGCCCCGCGCTTCGTGCGCGGCGACCTGCTGGAGACGCGACCGTATTTGGATGGGTCGTATCTGCTCGTCGGCGGGGGGATCGTCGGCGGGCGCTCTTATGCGATTCTGCGCGACTTCATCGGGCAGATCGGGCGCGACCTCTTCGGCGTCGCCGCCGCGCCCGACGACCTCTACGCGCGCCTGAATGCCCTGGCCGCCGCCGTCCCGCCCGGCAGCGATGGGCTGCGCTGCGACCCGCGCTTCGGCGGCAACCGCTACGACCCCGACCAGCGTGGCATCTACACCGGTCTCGACGCCCGCACCTTCACCCCCGGCCATCTCGCCCGCGCCCTCCTGGAAGGGGTGGCCGCGACCTTCCGCGACCTCTACGGCACGATGCTGGCGACCGGCCTCGCCCCGCGCGCGCGCCTGATCGGCTCCGGCAACGGCATCCGCAACAACCCCCTGTTGGCCGAACTCCTCCGCGACATCTTCGGCCTCCCCCTCATCAGTCCCCGCCACCGCGAGGAAGCGGCGCACGGCGCGGCCCTGCTGGCGGCGGTCGCCGTCGGGGAACTGACGACGATGGAGGCGACGGGGCGGCTGGGGTATGAGGAGTGAGCGGGGGGAATAGCGTTACGGGCGCGGGTGGCATGAGGGGTGGAGTCGCCGGGGGGTGCGGGTAGTGTTGGAGGGTGGGTGCCGCCGATTGAAATCGGCGCTAGGTGGCCTGCGGCCACGAAGCCTACTGAAGTAGGCTGGGCTACGGGGCGCAACGGTATTGGAACGCAGCGGTGGTCGAATGATGGAGAAGCAGTGCAAGCGGCGGTATATATCCACCTGGCGTGGGCGACGTGGGAGCGTACACCATTGCTCGCCGGTGAGTTGGAACGCGGCATTCATCGAGGCATCGTCACCATCTGCGAAGAGTTGAAGGCAGGCGTGATCGGGATAGGGGGCATGGACGATCACATCCATCTACTTATCCAGCTGCCGCCCGCGCTGAGTGTCGCCGATCTCGCGCGGCGTGCGAAAGGCTCGTCGGCCCACCTCGCCACGCATACCCTCGCCGCTGGCCGATTCTTCAAGTGGCAACCCGGCTACGGCGCAGTCTCCGTCAGCCCTCGCCATCTTGCCCAGATCACGCACTACATCGCCAATCAGCGGCAACACCACACCGCCAATTCCCTACTACCATTGCTCGAACAAATGCAGCAACCCACCGATCGGCAGCAAAACTAGTCCACTTCAGTGGACTTTGTGGCCGCAGGCCACCTAGCGCCGATTTCAATCGGCGGCACCTCACGCCCATAACGCTACTCACCCCCCCACCGATCCCCCGTATACTCCCCACAGCGGCAAACGCCGCCTCGCTCGCCACGGTCGCCTGGCACGGGCGACAGCCAAAGGTGACATCGGTGTGCGTCCACAACGATTAAGGCGCGAAGGTCTGCTCGTCAAAGGGATCGTCCACGCCCCGCGCACCACGCTGCTGACCCTGACGATCCTCGTCGTGCTCGGCGCGGCCCTGCTGCCGATGATCGCGCGCAAAGGTCGCACCAACGATGACAGCGCCCACCGCGCCCGCGACCCGCTCGCGCCGCTCGACGCGCCGCTGCCCGCGAGCGGCTTCCGCGCGACCGTCACGGCGCTCGACCCGCCCGCGACCCTGCTCGGCGGCCAGTCGGTCGAGGTCGCGGTGCGCGTCCGCAACGACGGCGATCGGCCCTGGCCGGCCACGCCGCCGGGGGGCGGACAGTACGCGTTGCATCTCGGCGACCGCTGGCTCGACCCGCGCGGCGGCCGACCGCCCCTCGACGACGCCCGCGCCCCGCTGCCCCACCCCCTCTACCCCGGCGAGGAGGCGACCGTGCCGCTCACGATCACCGCGCCGCCCACCGCCGGGCTCTACACCCTGGAGATCGATCTGGTGCAAGGAGGGGCCGCCTGGGCCGGGGCGAACGGCGGTACCCCCGCACGAATCATCGTGTGGGTGCTGCCGTAAGCGTGGGTGGCCCCTACACCCAAGGCACCCGCCCTTCTTCGTCAGTCACTATGATCGTGTCGCTCGACATCTTTTTTTCGTCCCTGGGTGAGTTCCTACCTGGAATGTTCACAGGGCATACTGAGTAACCCGACTTACAGTCGCTTGTCGGGTTACTCAGCACGCCCCCCACCCTCCCCTGTAGGGGAGGGTCGCCGCCCGCAGGCGGCGGGGAGAGGTCCGCTCCCTACGCCCCCGGCCAGAGGGCCGCGAGCACCTTGTCGGCGTCGTGGCGAATGAAATGCTGCTCGGTGGCGAAATCGCCGGTGAGGAGACGCCCGCAGAGGGTCCGCGTCCGTTCCAGGTCCGCCGCCACCGGCAGCGCCCCGTCGGCGGCGTACTGCGCCAGCCGCTCCGGGCGGTGTCCGGCGGTGTGGACCAGCACCGTGTCCGGCTCCCGGCCGAGGTACTTGCCCACCTGCGCCACGAAGTCCGATGCCTTGTAGCCGTCGGTCTCCCCGCGCTTGGTCATCAGGTTGACGATGTAGACCACATCCGCATCCGCGTCGGCGATCGCGTCGGTCACCCCGGTCACCAGCAGGGTCGGCAGGATGGAGGTGTACAGGTCGCCCGGCCCAAGGATGATCCGCGCCGCCCGCTCCAGCGCCTTGCGGGCCCGGGGCGTCACCGTCGGGACCGGCTCCAGGTAGATCCGCGTGATCGGCGGCTCCGGGACGCCACGCTGATCGATCCGGTCCTCCCCGCGCAGGATGCTCCCGTCCGCCAGCTCGGCGCAGAGGGTCGTCGCCGCCAGCGCCACTGGGGCGACCTGGCCGACGGTGTTGAGGATCGCCTCGGCGTCGTCCAGCGCGGCGAGGAGGTCGCCGCCGTTGAGGTCCTCCAGGGCGCGCAGGATCAGGTTGCCCAGGCTGTGCCCGCCGAGCCCGGTGGCGAACTCGGAGGGGGCGAAGCGGTAGGCGAAGAGGTCGCGCCAGAGGCGGCGCGCGCGCGACTGCGCCACCAGCCCCTGCCGCAGGTCGCCCATCGGCAGGGGCAGCCCGTACTCGTCCATCAGCTTGCGCGAGGAGCCGCCCGCGTCCGCCGTCGAGTGGATCGAGGTCAGCAGCCCCTCTCCGATCGCCCGCCGCAGCCCGCGCACCACCGCGTACGTCCCCGTCCCCCCGCCCATCACCGCCACCGGCTCCCCGATCCGCCCCACCCGCCCCGCCACCATCCGCGCCTTCCTCCCTCATCGTTCAAACAAGCGGGGGAATGATACCAGCCAGCCGGTGCGCCGGGGGTGTCAGGCCGGGGCGAGGCGCGCGGCGAGCCGCTTCGGGGCGATCAGCCGGTAGCTCCCCGCCACGAGATCGGCCACCTCGGCCCAATCGGGGTCGCGGTCGAGGCGCACGCCGATCCAGCCGTGATGCCCCAGGTAGGGCGGGATGAAGAAACGGGTCGGATCGGCGGTCACGAGGATATCCTGATCGCCCGGCGCGGCCTTGCAGTGCAGGGCCACGCGACCGTCGCCGTGGTGGTTATCCGCGAACCAGACGAACGTCTTGCCGCGCACCAGGAAGCCGGGCATCGATCCCGGCCTCTCGGTCGCCTCCGGCAGGGCGAGGCAGATGGCGCGGACCCGTTCGAGCGCGTCGAGAGCCATCGACCCTCCTTTGGCGGATCACTGGTCGGGATGGTAGGTGCCGAAGCTCCACCCGTGCCCTTCGAGGTCGGTCGCCGCATACGCGCGGGGGTGGTGGGGTCTGTGGAGGTGGGCTCAACCCCTCCCCCGGCCCCTCCCCTGAAGCGGGAGGGGCCGGGGGAGGGGTTGAGCCCACCGCGCCCGTAGCGATCAGCCGTTGAGGAAGCGGAGGGCGACGGCGGCGATGGCGGCGACGCCGACCGGCAGCGCCCCCTCGTCGTCGATGTCGAAGCGGGGGTGGTGGGCGCGGTGGATCAGGCCGCGCTCGGCGTTGGCCGTGCCGACGAGGAAGAAGGAGCCGGGGACGCGCTGGAGGAAGTAGGCCATATCCTCCCCGAACATGCCGGGTCCGTGGTCAATCACCCGCTCGGGTCCGAGGAGGTCGCCGACGGCGTCGCGGACGAGGTCGGTCATGGCGACGTCGTTGATCAGGGCGGGGTAGCCGAA
Source organism: uncultured Thermomicrobiales bacterium (assembly GCA_902806415.1). Classification (GTDB taxonomy): domain Bacteria; phylum Chloroflexota; class Chloroflexia; order Thermomicrobiales; family CADCWN01; genus CADCWN01. Next base: position 15,262 of record CADCWN010000215.1, read on the forward strand.
CTCGTACTCGACCTCGGCCTCGGCGCGCATCGCGGCGGCGATCCCCTTGATCAGGGCGGGGATCCGCTCAGCGAGGTTCTGGCGCACCCCCTCGTCGAAGGTGCGGACGGTCGCTTCCAGGTAGGCGTCCTCGGGGATGATGTTGCGGACGGTGCCGGCGCGGAGGACGCCGATGGTGATCACGGCCTGGCGCAGCGGGTTGACCTCGCGGCTGACGAGGCTTTGCAGGGCGACGATGCAGTGGGCGGCGACGACGACCGGATCGACCGCCATGTGCGGGGCGGCGGCGTGGCCGCCGAGGCCGCGAATCCGGGCATTGAACCCGTCCGGGGCGGCGGCGAGCGCGCCGGGGACGACGCCGATCAGGCCGGCGGGGAGATCCTGCGCGGTGTGGACGCCGAATGCGGCATCGACGTGCGGGTTCTCCAGGACCCCGGCGGCGATCATCGGCTGCGCGCCGCCGGGCGGAACTTCCTCGGCGGGCTGGAAGACGAATTTGACGGTGCCGGTGAAGTCGTCGCGGCGCTCGGAGAGGAGGCGGGCGACGCCGAGGAGCATCGTGGTGTGGGCGTCGTGACCGCAGGCGTGCATCACGCCGGGGGTCTGCGACTTATACGACACGTCGTTGAGCTCGTCGATCGGCAGGGCGTCCATGTCGGCGCGCAGCAGCACCGTCTTGCCGGGGCCGCGCCCGTGGAGGAGGCCGACGACGCCGGTCTTGGCGACGCCGGTTTGGGTCTCGATCCCGAGGTCGCGCAGCTTCTCGGCGACGAAGCGCGCGGTGTTCTCCTCCTGGAAGGCGAGTTCGGGGTGCTGGTGCAGATAGCGACGATTAGCGACGAGCTCGGGGCCGAGCTCCCAGGCGGCGTCCTGGAGCGGCAGGGTGGTGGTCATGGGCGACTCCTTGAAGTACGAAGTGGGCCGGTGGGCCGGTGGGCCGGTGGTTGTGTGAGAGGGATTGTACAGGGTTCCGGGGGATGGTTAAACCACAGAGCGCACAGAGGGTACAGAGAGGGGATGGGAGAGGGACGGGGGGAGGCGAGGAGAGGAGCGGGGGATATGGGGGCGTGCGCCTCGCCCACGCCCAGGTTTCTCCAGCCGTGGGTGGGAGGCCGACCGGCGGGCGTATCGCATACGCCCCTACGCCCGAACGCGGCGGTGGGTGGCAAATCCAGAGGCGTTCAAGGGGTGGGAATCGCTTAAATGGCGATCGGGGCGACGGTGGCGGCGGTGAGGCGGATGAGGTCGGCGGGAGCGAGGGTGAGTTCGAGGCCGCGTCGCCCGCCGCTGACGTGGATCGTCGGATGGTCGAGGGCGCTGCAGTCGAGGATCGTGGGGAGGGCGCGACGACCGCCGAGCGGGCTGATCCCGCCGAGGACGTAGCCGGTGGCCCGCTCGGCGGCACCCCCATCGGCCAACTCGGCGCGCTTGCCGCCGACGGCGGCGGCGAGGCCCTTGAGGTTGAGGCGGGCGCTGACGGGGACGATGGCGACGACGAGGCGGCCGCCATCGATGTTGGCAACGAGGGTCTTGAAGACCGTGGCAGGATCGAGGGCGAGGGCGGCGGCGGCTTCGAGGCCGTACGACTCGGCCCCCGGATCGTGGGCATATTCGAGGACACGGAAGGGGATACCGGCGCGCTGGGCGGCGAGGATGGCGGGGGTGCCGGTCGTCTGCTTGGCGCGGGGCTTGGCGGGCATCGGCGCGTGGCCTCCTGCGGCGCTGAATTGATCACTGCGCCGAGTATACCCGCAACAACGATCGCACGAGGCGGGTCCCGAATCATCCGGGCCAGGATGACTGGTGCCGCCCTTACCCCCCGGGCGCGAAATTGGTGAAGAAGGGACGATCGGGAGAGCCACGTCACGCCCGACTGGGATATGTCGTACACGGTTCGCCGGAGGGCGACGCTGGGCTGAGCGATGGCGCGCCCGCCCGTCGCGTCAGGCTTCCTCCGTCATCCGCTCGTCGAGTTGCGCGAGCACCACGGGCCAAGCCGCCTCGTGGTTGCGCAGCGACTCCTCGTCCGGGAAACCGGCGTGCGTCAGTCACAGGCGCGTCCCGCCGTCCCGAGGTGCCAGTTCGACCGTGACGACCGTCTCGGCACCTCTGGTCCCGCCCTCCCCGGTCACCCAGGTGAGCGCCACGAGCCGATCGCGCTCAAGCCGCAGGAATCGACCGTAGTGGGGATGGCGGTTGCCCGCGAAATGTGTCTCGAAGAAGAATGGGGCGTTGACCTCTCCCCGCATCAGGACCGATCCCGGTGCCGCGAACCAGCGGTCGAACCGCTCTGTCCAGGCCCGGAACAACACGGCGGGGGATGCATCCATCACACGCTCGATCGTCAGCCGCGCGGGCCGCTGGGAAAGGTCGGGGGGGGCAATCGGTTCTGTCACCCTTGCCATCGCTATGCGCCTCCCTTCTCGGCACGGTTCGTCACCACGCGACAAATATAACAAATCGGTTATATATATGCCAAGGCAGAGGAACCGACCACCCCATCGGCACAACAGGAAGACATGCCAGAAGTCGGGCGCGGCCAGGGCCGTAGACCGTGCCGGGGTCATTGTCGCTGCGGTACAGGTGAGGAGTTAGCGGGAGCCGCGGGCGGTGACGGTGGCGGCGTTGCCGTAGGAGATGGCCCCGAGGGCGGGGGCGAAGCCGAAGCGGATGGCGTTGCGCTCGTTGATCCCCTTGAGGAAGGCGAGGTTCTCGTCGAGCATCTGCTGGGTGACCTGGTGGCCGACGCCGGGATAGACGGCGAGTTTGGCGTCCACGCCGATGTTCTGCAACGCCTTGGTGTAATTCTGGGCGCGCTCGGGGCGGGTGACGCCGAGGTAGGGATCCCAGGCGCGCGGGGTGTCGGCGGGGTTGGTGTCGTTGCCACCGACGGCGATGCGGAAGGGGATCGCCTTGAAGGCGGCGTAGTCGAAGTCGAAGCCGAGCCGGGCGCGCAGATTCGCCACGCCGTATGGCAGCGGCAGGGTCTGGGCGCGACCGTTGACCAGCATCGTCTGGAGCGGCAGGGTGTAGGACCCGGCGGCGACGGCGGCGACCCCGGCGGTCCGCGCGGGGTAGAGGGTGGCGAAGCGATGGACCGCCTGCCCGCCGCGCGAGAAGCCGTAGAGGAGGACCTTGCCCCGCGTGGGGAGGCCGGTGCGGGCGGGGACACTGTCGATCATCGTCAGCAGGCGCGGCAGGAAGGTGGTGTCGTCCTGCGCGACGAGGTCGGAGTTCTTGTAATCCTGATACTTGAAGGTGGGGGCGACGACGATCCAGCCGTTGCGCTCGGCGGTGGCGAGGATATTCTGGCAGAAGTTCGGGCCGTTATCGCCCATGCCGTGCATCGTGACGAGGATCTGGAGCGGCCCTCGGCGGGAGGCGTTGGCGGGGACGTAGACGAAGAGGTCCGGGTCCTTGATCGTGTAGGCCGGTTCGGGGGCGTCGGCGGCGCTCGCCGCGCGCGGCTGGGCGAACGGGCCGAAGAACCAAAAGCCGCAGCCGCCCGCGAGCAGCGCGGCGAGGATCAGCGCGAGCGCGAGACGCCGAACCACAGACTCCCCCACGAGAATTGACCCGTTTGCCGACCGCGCGCGGTTCACCCGGACAAGAACAGGGTCAGCGACCGCGCGCCCCGTGCGCCGCTTTGTTGGTATGACCCCGCAACTATACGGTGCCGTCGCGCGCTTTGTCAAATTCCGGCGAGCGAACGGCTTTTTCGCCCGCTAATCGCGGCCCGATACGGTCATTGTAGGGCCAGAGCGGGGGCGGGGGAAGTGGCGAAGGTCCCGGTTGGGAGGGGGACGATCGGGGGACCTCTCCCCGCCGCTGTGGCGGCGAAGGGCTCAACGCGGGGAGGGTAAGGACGGTAGCGGTTACACCGCGACGGCGGCGGCGAGGCCGAGGGCGGCGCGGGCGTCAGCGACGATGAAAAGGGAGCCGGTGGCGACGATCAGGCCGCCGGGCGGGGCGAGGGCGGCGGCGCGGGCGAGGGCGGCGGGGATGTTGGGGGTGTCGGTCGTGGGAACGGCGTGCGGGTCGGTAGCGCGGTGGAGGAGGTCGAGCGGCGCGGAGCGGGGGTGCGAGGAGACGGTGAGGACCAGCCGGGCGGCGGCGGGAACCAGGGCGGCGGCGATGCCGGGGAGATCCTTGTCCAGCGAGGTGCCGAGGATGAGGGTCAGGGGGCGGTCGGGGAAGAGGTCGGCGAGGGCGCGGCGGAGTTGGGCGGCGGAGTCGGCGTTGTGCGCGCCGTCCACGATGGTGAGCGGGTCGCGGCGGACGATTTCAAGGCGTCCGGGCCAGCGAGCGGCGGCGAGGCCACGACTGATGACGTCGGGGCTGAGGGCGACGTGCCCCCCCTCAGCCAGGAGCAAGGCCGCGCCGAGGGCGGCGGCGACGTTGGCGTGCTGGAACTGCCCGAGGAGCGGCAGGGTGGCGAGTGCCGAGTAGGGGGGCGCGGGGGCAATGGTGAGGGTTTGGGTGCCGGTCAGCGGGTCGGGCTGGGCGGGGGCGGGCGCGACGGTGACCAGGTCGTCGGCCCAGTGGAGGGGGGCGGCTTGCGCGGCGGCGGTTTGGGCGAGGACGGCAGCGGCGGCAGGCCGCTGGCGCTGGGCGACGACCGGGACGCAGGGCTTGATGATCCCGGCCTTCTCACTGGCGATCTGTTCGATCGTGTCGCCGAGGACGGCGGTGTGGTCGAGGCTGATGGCGGTGATGACGGAGACGAGCGGGGTGACGGTGTTGACCGAGTCATAACGCCCGCCGAGGCCGATCTCCAGGACGGCGATATCGATGCCCGCCGCGCCGAAGTGGTCGAGGGCGAGGGCGGTGCCGAGGTCGTAGGTGGAGGTCTGGCCGAGCGCGGGCGTGTCGGCCAGTGCGGCGACGGCGGGTTGGAGGCGCGCGACCCCCGTGACGAGGTCGGCGGGGGCGATCGGCAGGCCGTCGATGCGGATGCGCTCGCGGTAGTCGTGGAGGTGGGGCTGGCTGTAGAGGCCGACGCGCAATCCGGCGGCGCGCAAGAGCGCGGCGAGGATCGCGGCGGTCGACCCCTTGCCCTTGGTCCCGGCGACGACGACCGACGGGTAACGCCGATCGGGCGCGCCCAGGAGATCGAGCAGTCGCCGCATCCGGGGCAGGTTCTGCCTCGCGTCGGGCCGGGCGACGACCGGCTTGCCGGGGTCGGTGGGGGCGAGGAGGTAGGCGAGGGCGGCGGGGTAGTCCATGGTGGGGGTTACCTCTTGAGTCGTCAGTCGTCAGTCGTCGGTAATCAGTGGGCGAGGGGCCGCAACGTGGGGATAGGATACAGGGTGTGAGAGAGTTATGGGGCTGGGGTGTCGTCGCGTAAGTCGCTATCCTTCCGCGCGATTCCCCTTTGCCCATACGTCGACCGCGTGTTACCCCCGGACGGTGGGCTATCGTTCCGGGCGCGACGAGGGAAGGGCTGATGCTTGGCGAGACGGCGCGCGGGGCGCTGCGCGGGTTGGTCGCCCTCCTGGTGACGATCGGCTCCGCGCTCCTCGGGCGGGCTTACGTCGCGTACCTCCGCGCCACCCCGTTCCCGCCCGAGAGTGCGCAAGCCATGCCATTCACCTGGCTCCTCGGCGCGCTCCTCGGGCTGGTACTCGCCCTCCGGACCCTGCGACGCGGGCCGCGGGACCGGCGCGGCGTGCTCGGGCTCGCCCTGGGCATCATCGGCGCGCTCCTCGCCCTGCCGAATATCGCGCAAGCGGCGCTCTATGCCTTCGCGGCGATGATGGGGGATTAGCGCGAGCGATCCCCCTACCCGCTCCCCGGCTTGACAGGACGCGCGATGGTGGATAACATTCAACCCTAAGGGTGAATAATGAAGGGAGTGGCGACGCAGCGCGAACTGGATCGGGTCTTGCTGGCGCTGGCCGATCCGACGCGGCGGGCGATCTTGCGACGGCTGGTGGCGGGGGAGGCGCGCGTCACCGAGATCGCGGCACCGTTCGGGATGTCGCTCAACGCGGTCTCGAAGCATATCCGCACCCTGGAGCGCGCCCGGTTGGTGCGCCGTCGGCGCGCGGGGCGGGAGCACTTCCTGTCCTTCGACCCCGAGCCGCTCGGGGTGGCCGCGACCTGGATCGAGGAGCAGCGCCTCTTCTGGGCGGCGCGGCTGGATGCCCTCGAGCGCGCGCTGAGCGAGCCCGAACAATCGGAAGAAACAGGAAGGGGTGCGGGAGATGGGTGAGTACGGCGTGGTCCCCGAGGCCGGGGCGGTCCGCTTCGAGCGCATCCTGCCGGGGCCGATCGAGCGCGTCTGGTCGTACCTGACGGACTCGGAGCGGCGCGGAACCTGGCTGGCCGCCGGCCCGATGGAACTGTGCGTCGGCGGGGCGGTGGAGTTGCACTTCCGCCAGGGCGAGCTCTCCCCGCACGCCCAGCCGACGCCGGAGCGCTACCGGACGGCGGACGGCGACAATTGCGTCTCCGGGCGGATCACGCGCTGCGAACCGCCCACCCTGCTGAGCTACACCTGGGGGGAAGGGACGGGAGACGCCTCGGAGGTCACCTTCGAGCTGATCCCGCAGGGCGAGGAAGTGCGCCTCGTGCTGACGCACCGCCGCCTGGGCGATCGGGCGACGATGGTGAACGTGGCGGGCAGCTGGCACACCCACCTCGCCATCCTCAGCGACCGGCTGGCCGACGCGGAGCCGCGCCCGTTCTGGTCGACGCACGCGCGGGCCGAGCGGGAATATGCGGGGCGGCTACCGGTCGGGTGAGGCGCACGTATCCGGGAGGTGGCGTGATGGGACCAAGCTTTGTCGGCGGGCGGAATATCGCGATCAAGGTGCCGCCGCATCTCTACGAGGCGACGATTGCGTTTTACCGCGATGTGGTGGGACTGAAGGTGCTGGACAATCACCCGCCCGAGGTCGGCTTCCAGTTCGGGGCGAATCAGCTCTGGATCGATCGCGCGGCGGGGCTGAGTCAGGCGGAAATCTGGCTGGAGCTCGCCACCGATGATCTCCCGGCGGCAGCGACGCACCTGGCGGGGGCCGGTGTCGTGCGCTGCGACGAGATCGAACCGCTGGCGGGGGGATTCGCGGGGTTCTGGATCGCGAGCCCGGCGTCGATCGTCCATATGGTCGCCAAGCCCGATCATTACTGAGTGTGACCAAGTAGAAGAGTGCGGTGGAATCTACCGCTTCAGCTAGCGAGATACCTGTCGAGGACCACTATGCGGCGAGTTTACCGTTAGCCAGTGAGCAGGAAGAAGATCACGCCGCAACAGATGAAGCCTATCCCGATCGTCTGTAGGAACCGATACCAGGGGAGGGCGCGCTGGCGGGCCGATTCTACTACGGGATTTAGATGCGGCTTGCGCAAGCTTGCGTAATGGTAGCGATAGACGAGGTAAAGCTGTGCAAACTCGCCATGCGGCTCATCGTCCTCTACGGTTATCCCCTTGGCTGCATCGTAGCACCGGGCGTAGGCGACCATGAGCGGCCAGAAATATCGCCCAGCGAAATAGAATGCTGGTAGCGACGCCAGCATGAGGAAACCGAATACATTTGCTACCCACTGCGGCATGATCGTCTCTGGGTGGCTCCAAGTGTGCGCCCGCGCTCGCGGTATAGCGGCATGTACGCAGTCGTTCCTTAATCGTTCCGGCAGAGTCGATGTGAGGCAAAGATGGGGCCGATCTCGGGGGGCGCGGTGGGTTCTTGCAAGGGTGGACTCAGGCAGAGTAGCAGGATGGTGATAGCTGGGGCGGGGCGAACGGAACGGCGGGGCGCATCGAGCGCCCCGCCGTTGTCGTTGGCTGTGTTGTGGGA
>CADCWN010000216.1 GCA_902806415.1 uncultured Thermomicrobiales bacterium
CTGGCGACCGACTATTTCCACGCCAACAAGGCGGCGTTCATCGCCGAGCTCGAGCGGCTGAAGGCCGACCACGCCTACGACTATGTCATCTTCCTGGTGACCGACATCCTGCACGGCGGCAGCGTCGCCCTCTATCCCGGCCCATCCGAGCGGGGGATCATCCTCGCGGCGTTCAGGCTGGATGAGGGGGGCATCGGCCCGGATGTCGCCGAGTTGCCGGGGATCGTCTCGCGCAAGAAGCAGATCATCCCGCCGCTGGCGCGCACGCTGGATCGGCGGTAGGGGATCGGAGACGGCGGCGGGCGTGGGAGGCCGGTGGACTGAAGTCCCGGCTGAAGGCGACCGGCCTCCCACGCCCGCCTGCCTAGCTGCGGCGCTACCGCCCCGACTCCGCCAGGATCTGCCGCCCGAATTGGCCGAGCAGCACCTGATATTGCGGGTCGGCGTGCTCGGGGTGGTACTCGAAGCGGGCGCGCTCGAAGTATTGGACGGTGTACCGCCGACCATCGCCCAATGTCTCGACGATCTCCTCGGTGATCGGGTAGCCGAACTGGGGGAGGCCGCCGTGCGCCCGCCAGTATTCCCCGAAGCGCCCGCCCAGGTTATGCCCCGTCGGGGGGAAGTAGGTCGCGCCGACGAGCGGCGCGACGGCGGGATCGGCGGGGTGGATGCGCCGCCCGAACTGGCCGAGCAGCACCTGATATTGCGGGTCGGCGTGCTCGGGGTGGTACTCGAAGCGGGCGCGCTCGAAATACTGCACGGTGTACTCGTTGCCATCTTCCAGCCGCTCGCGAATCTCGCCGGTCAGCGGGTAGCCGTAGAGCGGCAGCCCGCCATTGGCGGTCCAGTACGCCAGGAATCGCCCGCCAACGCTGAACCCGGTCTCGGGGAACGTGCGCGCGGGGCGCGCGGGCTCCCAGGAGGGGGCCGCGCCCTGCCCGAGGGTCGGCCCCTCGGTGAAGGTGTCCAGCGCGATCAGGCTGAGCCGCTTCGTGTCGCCCGCCGCGAGGGCGAGCCAGGCACCATCCGGCGAGAAGCTGAAGCTGCTGCCTGCGGCGACCGGGCCGACCTCCCGCTGCGCGCCGGTGGCGACGTCGATCAGGACGAGGGTCGCGGTCGCGCTGTCGCGCGCGGCCTGGCGGCGCACCACGATCCCGCTGCTATCGGGGGTCCAGGTCGGCTGGAAGTAATAAGGGCCGGTGCGCGGCAGCAGGGTCCGCTCCAGGTAGCCGTCCGGGCTGATCAGGACCAGCCGCGAGCCCTGGACCGCCTCCTCGGCGAAGGCGTCGTCGCTGAGGGCGAAGCGCCCATCGCGCGGGGAGAGGTCGAAGCGCGTCGTGCTGGTCCCGTCGAACAGTTCCTCGGGCGTGCCGCCGCCCGCAGGGACGCGCATGATCGTCGTCAGGCGACTGCCGGCGCTGCGGATGTAGACCACGGCGGACCCGTCCGGGGTCCAGCGCGGCTGGAGGTAGGACCAGTAGATGTCGAGGCTCGGGTCGCGTGCCTCGGCGGCGACGAGGACATGCTTCACCCCGGAGGCCGGGTCGAGGACCATCAGTTGGCCCACGAATGGTGCTGTCGGCAGTTCGTCGCTGTAGACGATCCTGTCGCCCGCCGGTGACCAACGCGGCGCGAAAATCTGACCGCGCGTCGGGATGACGGCGTCACCACCCCCATCGGCCTGGGCTAGATGCAGCGTGCGGTCGGCCCCCTGATAGACGATGCGCCCGGTCGGGGGTGGGGCGGTCGCCGCTCCGCCCGCCGCGCCCGACGGTACACCGCCGATCAGCATCATCAGCACTAGCACAAGCGCGCCGAGCCGTCGCATTCCTTCCTCTCCGCGTCGTTATCCCGGCCTCGCGCGCCGCGAGCATGAACGTACAGCTATGGTGGTACTGTACCATAGGAGTCGGTCGGCAGTCGGCAGTCGGCAGTGGGCGAGTGGGCGAGTGGGCCAGAAGGGGACGGAACAGGAGACAGGAGACGCGGAGGGGACGGGGAGGGGGAGACGGGGATGGCGCGAACGATGGTGCGCAGGCGGGGCGGTCAGGGGTAGGGGCGTATTGCATACGCCCGCGCGTCGGCCTTCCACCCAGCTCTGTAGACATCCTCGGCGTGGGTCGGGCGTATGCAATACGCCCCTACAACCGTCGGTGGGTGACGTTCGGCAGACGCGATCGTGCTCTGACGCCAGGGGCGGCGCACGCCAGTGGTGATCGGCAGGGCGGTCGGGGGTAGGGGCGTATCGCATACGCCCAACGGCCTCGCCCCCCTACAAGCGTATGGAGGTATCCCCGACATGGGAGGTATTCGCCGGGCGTGGGTGGGAAGACGACGTGCGGGCGTATGCGATACGCCCCTACGCCCGACCGCAGCGGCCGTCGCCCGAGGAGCGCGCCATCTTCACTGCCCCCATTCTCCCCGTCCCCTCCGTGTCTCCGTGTCTCCTGTTCCGTCCCTCTACTGGCGGCTGAGAATTACAAGCGATGGGATAGAATGATGCCTGATAGTACGCTGTCGCCGACCGAGAAGCGAATGCTGATCGAGGAGTGCATGAGCCAGCGCGTGTGGGCGGTCGTCGGCGCGTCGACCAGCCCGGCGAAATGGGGTTTCCGCGTCTATAAGGCGTTAGGGGCGCGCGGCTATCGGGTTTACCCGATTAACCCGCGCGCCGGGCAGATCGACGGCGATCGGTGCTACCCGTCGCTGGCCGATCTGCCGGAGACGCCGACCGTCGTCAGCGTGATTATCCCGCCGAAGCTCGGGCTGGCGGTCGCGGAGGACGCCGCCCGCGCCGGGATCGCGCGCATCTGGTTCCAGCCCGGTGCCGAATCGCCGGAGAATGTGGCCCACGCCCGGTCGCTCGGCCTGCGGGTCGTGGCGGGCGCGTGCGTGCTGGTGGCGTTGGCGAAGTCGTGAGTCGTGGGTCGTGAGTCGCGAGAACCTGCCTTTGGCGTGGTGGCTAGTAATTTGGCACCCCGCTCCAACGAACCTTCTCACGACTCACGACCCACGACTCACGACTATTTCGCCGCCAGCCGCGCGTCCGCCTCCGCCAGGCGGCGGGCGGTGATCCGCAGCATTTGGTAGGCGAGGTCGGGGGATTTCTGCAATTCGGCGCGGAAGTTCCAGCCGGTCAGGCCCAGGAGTTCGGTCGGCTCGGTCGCGCGGACGGTGGCCGAGCGCGGCATATCGGTCAGCAGCGCGATCTCGCCGAAGACCTCGCCGGGGCCGAGGGTGCTGAGGTGCTCCACCTCCTCGCCCGACTCCTTGGTCACCTCGACCTTGCCCGAGCGGATCATGAAGACCCCGACGCCGGTCTCCCCCTCGCGCACGATCGCCTCGCCCGGCCCGAAGGAGCGCGCGAAGACCGTCCGGGCGATCACCGCCCGATGCTTCTTGTCCAGTTCTCGGAAGAGTGACACCGTCTGCAAGAAGTCGTCGATCCCGTCCATGCTCTCTCCTCTCTCCTGCGCGAGTACGCCGCCGGGGCGATGCCGTCGCGAACGGGCGGCGACAATCCGTGGGCGCGCGACCTTGGCTGTGCGTGCGCCGGATTATGCGGCGTGGCGCGTGGCCCTGTCAAGCGGCGCGGACAGTGGCGTACGGCAGGGCGCCCGCGAAAAGTCGGGCGGCCTCGCGGTCGAAACCGCGAGGCCGCCCCATCCTCACCTTCCCATACCGATCACCCGTCGCAAGTCATGGCGGACTCCGGGGATCGGGTATGAGACAACCGTCTGGTGTAAACGCCGGGCGGCAGTATACCACAGGGCGGGACGGCTGCCAGGGGCTCCTTGCGGGACGATTTCGCCGCCCTTGCCGCCGACTATCGCGCCCGCTGGCACCGCGCGCGATTCGGTGCGAGACTCCGGGCGGAAGGGGGCGTGGTATGCGTGATATTGGGGCAGAGCCGATCCTGGAGGTGATCGTCCTCTCGGCGGCGGATGCCGCCGCCGCCGAGCGGGGCGGGGCCGACCGGCTGGAAGTGGTGCGGGCGATCGAGGTGGGCGGGCTCACGCCGAGCGTCGAGGCGTTCGCGCGCATCCGGGCGGCGACGCGCCTGCCGCTGCGCGTGATGCTGCGCCCGAATGGCGGGTACGGGAGCGCTGCGGCGGAATTGGCGGCGCTGTGCGACGAGGCGACGGCGCTGCGGCAGGCGGGGGCGGGGGAGTTCGTCTGCGGCTTCCTCACGCCCGAGGGGGCGATCGACCGCGCGGCGGTGTCGGCGGTCGCTGAGGTGGTCGCGCCCTGCCCGTGGACGTTCCATCGCGCGTTCGATCACGCCGTCGACGCGCGGGAAGCGTGGGGGATCGTCGAGGCGCTGGGGGCCGATCTGATCCTCACCAGCGGCGCGCCCGCCGATCTCCCCGCCGGGCTGGCGGCCTTGTGCGCGCGCGCGGGCTGGCAGACGCCCGCGCTCCGCTGGCTAGCAGGCGGCGGGCTGACGGTCGAGCAGATCCCGGCCTTGCGCGCGGCGGGGATCGCGCAGTTCCACCTGGGGCGGGCGGTGAGGGTCGGCGGGCGCTGGGATCGCCCGATCGATGCGGGGGTGGTGCGGGCGGCGCGGCGCGTGGTGGAGGGTGGGTGACGAACCTCTCCCCGCCGCTCCGGATGAACCGGATTGATCCTGCTGCAAGTCAGGATTCATCCTGCTGCAAGTCAGGACAATGCCCGGCGGTGACTCTCCCCGACGCGGGGCGGTTGGGGTCTCGGTAGGGGGATGGCTGGCAGCCTTGGTCCCGAGCGCAGTCTCGGGGTTCAACCGCCTGCCTTACCACGTCAAGGAAGGGGTACTTTAGGATGGGGATGAAGCTGGGGCTGGGGCTCTACAA
>CADCWN010000217.1 GCA_902806415.1 uncultured Thermomicrobiales bacterium
GGCCGCCCCGGCAGCAGGTGCGCGATCCGCACCCATTGGCCATCCCGCAACGCATACCGCCGTATCATCTCGCCCCCGCCTCACGCACGCCCGACCGGCACGCGGGGAGCCTACCACCACCGAGGACACGCCCTAGTCTTCGGGCTGCTGGCCATTGGCATGGAACAGGCAATGCGCGCGCTCGGTCTCGTCGGTATGCTGATCTTTGCACTGCCGCTCTTCATGATGCGTTTAGTGATCAAGCAGTTCATGGAGCATACCCGCGACCATGTCCAGCAGCTGCACGAGGCGCACGAGGAACTCGGCAAGAAACATACGGCGCTGGAACACTCCTACGACGCGACACGTACCGCGATCACCGGGATGTTACGGGCGCGCGACGATGAGACCGAGGGACACTCGGAGCGTGTAATCGCGCTCGCGCTCGCGCTCGGCAAAGCCGTTGGCCTCACGCCACCGGAACTCGCCGCGCTGGAGATCGGCGCACAATTGCACGACATCGGGAAGGTGGGGGTTGCCGACGCGATCCTCCACAAGCCCGGCCCGTTAACACCCGAGGAATGGACCGAGATGCGCCGACATCCGCTCATCGGGGACGAACTGATCAGGGCAATCCCCTTCCTGGTGGCGGCCCTACCCGTCGTGCGGCACCACCACGAGCGCTGGGACGGCAGCGGCTACCCGGATGGGCTCAAGGGGAAGGAGATCCCACTATCGGCGCGGATCTTCGCGCTCGTTGACGTGTACGATGCCCTCGTGAGCGATCGGCCTTACCGGCGAGCGATGAGTCACGAGGCGGCGCTGGCCGAGATCGCGAAAAGTTCCGGCTCGCACTTCGACCCCGAGTGCGTCGATATCTTCATGCACCTCGCGAGTGACTGGGCTCCGCGACAGGCGGAGATCCCCTTGCCCCTCGATGAGGTCGGCGCAAATGCGCTGGCCCTCCGGCGTAGAGCCACCGATTGGCATCAGCGGCGTGGAACGTTGCCCGATAGGGTCGCTCCACACACATCGAGAACGATCTAGCCGCGATTGCGCTGATCCCGTTCACCAAGGCGGTTATGCCGAGCTGACCGGCGTCCGCCTATCGTATGAGACCGCGCGCCTGGCGCTCAAGGCGGGGGCGTCGTCCTGAGCCGGCCGCAGCACACAGTCACCAGCCCCGACCCCGCGTAGTGGGTAAAAAAACGTCAGTTGAAGCGGCCCGTGACGGTCGGGCGCCGGGGGATGCCTTCTATTATGCCCGCGAGTTCAACCTGAGCCTGCTGCCCACGCCGCGCGCCATGTGGAGCCTGGAGGGGCGGCAGGTGATGCTCCCCGCGCCGGGGCAGCCGACCAGGTACTCCGGCATCGGGGCGGTCGACTACCACACCGGCGAGACGGTCGTGCTACTCGAGCGCCGCAAGCGCCGCCGGGGGATCGCAAAACTGCTGGAGGCGCTGGTGGCGAAGCACTCGACCGGGACGGTGTACGTGGCCTGAGACAACGCCGACACCCACGCGGACGACGAGGTGGGGGCGGTCGTGTGGCCGCCGTCGGGCGGCTGGTGCCGCTGTACCCGCCCACGTACAGCCCCTGACGCAACCTGATCGAGATCCTATTTGATTGTACTTAGGGATCTCGTGAAAGCCACGTCGTCATGCTAGGCACGTGCACATAGACGTTGCAGCATCAGGGCAACCACCGGGCAGTGTAGCCCCGCGGGGGCTTCGAGGTCGCAGGCACTCAGCGCCGACTTGTCCCGAGCGCAGTCTCGGGGCTTTACTCGAAGGCCTAGGCGCGTCCGGTAGCCGCCCACCGTGGCCACAATGAATTGCCGACCCTTCCCCTAACCCGCCCGCTACTGATCCACGCGCTCACTTCGTACTTCACTCGTCACTCGTCATTCATTTGACCCTACCCCATAATTCGGCTATCGTATCTGTTGAAAATGATCCGGGTCGGCGGCACGGCGAACGACGCCGCGCGGCGGCCCCGGAGCGTACACGGATGATGGTGCACGGCGTGCTGCATCCGGGGAGGACAGAATGGCGGTGACAGGCGAGGCCAGGGCGACGAAGTCGCGCTCGCGAGACGCCGACTCCGGCGCCGGGGATAGCAGCGCGACGGAGCGTCCCACGTCCGCGCTGAGCGCCGAGCAGCGGCTCGAACTCTATCGCAAGATGGTCCTGATTCGGATCTTCGAGGAGGCGTGCCAGCGCGCCTTCCGCAAGGGGCAGATCGGCGGCTATCTCCACCTCTATATCGGCCAGGAGGCGGTGGCGACGGGCTTCCTCGAATCGTTCCAAACGGGCGATAAGGTGATCACGGCCTATCGCGACCACGCCCACGCCCTGCTACTCGGCTCCGATCCGAAGGCGATCATGGCCGAATTGTTCGGCAAGGGGACCGGGCTGGTCAAGGGCAAGGGCGGCTCGATGCACCTCTTCGATGTCGAGCGCGGCCTGATGGGCGGCTATGGGATCGTCGGCGGCCACATCCCGCTCGGCGTCGGCATGGCCTACGCGCTCGCCTACGAGGGGAAGAAGAATATCGTCCAACTCTACTTCGGCGACGGCGCGATTCACAACGGCGGCTTCCACGAAGGCACCAACCTCGCCGGGCTCTGGGGCAAGGGGGGGCTCAACCCCTGTCTCTTCATCCTGGAGAACAACCAGTACGGGATGGGGACTAGCATCGAGCGCGCCACCGCGATGACCGATCTCGGGGCCAAGTTCGACTCCTACGGGATCGAGCACGAGAAGGTGGACGGGATGGATGTCGAAGCGGTGATCGCCTGCGCCCGCCGTGCCACCGAGCGCGTGCGCGAGAGCGGCGTCCCCTACGCCATCGAGGTCAACACCTACCGCACCGTCCCGCACGGCGCGGCCGACTTCATCGAGCGCTATCGGACCAAGGAGGAGATTCAGGAGTGGCGCAAGCGCGACCCGATCGGCCTCCTGGAGCAGAAGCTGCTCGATTCCGGTGCCGCCGATGAGACGCAACTGACCACGATCGGCGACGAGGCCAAGGCGATCGTGGACGAGGCGGTGAAGTTCGCCGAGGAGAGCCCCGAGCCCTCCCTGGACGAACTGATGACCGATGTCTACGTCGATTAGTAGCAAGTCGTGAGTCGTGGGTCGTGAGTCGTGAGAGTCTCATCGCCAGGGTTTGCCGGGAGCAAAGCCAGCGGCAATGCGAACTCCGTCACTCGCGACTCACGACCCACGACTCACGACTCAGGGGATTTTGATGCCTACGCTGACCTACCGCGAGGCCCTGCGCGCCGCGATGGCCGACGAGATGGCGCGGGATGACTCGGTCGTCATCCTCGGCGAAGACATCGGCGTCTACGGCGGCACCCATCTGATCACCGATGGCCTCCTCGACCGCTTCGGACCGAAGCGGGTGATGGACACGCCGATCGCCGAGGGTGGCTTCACCGGCGCGGCGATCGGGATGGCGATGCTCGGGATGCGCCCGATCGTCGAGATGATGACCTGGAACTTCTCGTTCCAGGCCGCCGACCAGTTGATCCAGAACGCGGCCAAGATTCGCTACTTCTCCGGCGGGCAGGTCTCGGTGCCGCTCGTCGTGCGCGGCCCGAACGGCGGCGGGGTGCAGCTCTCCGCGCAGCACACCCACAGCCTCGAAGGGTTCTACGGCCACTTCCCCGGCTTCAAGGTCGTCGCCCCGGCCACGCCCTACGACGTGAAGGGGATGATGCTGACCGCGATCCGCGACCCAAACCCGGTCCTCTTCCTGGAGGCCGGCGCGCTTTACGGCACCAAGGGCGACGTGCCGGAGGGGGACTATTCCGTCCCGTTCGGCCAAGTCCGCGTCGCCCGCGAGGGGACCGATGTGAGCCTGATCAGCTACGGGCGGCAGGTCAACCTCCTGCTGAAAGTGGCCGATCGCCTCGCGGAAGAGGAGGGGATCAACGCCGAGGTGATCGACCTGCGCTCGATCCGCCCGTTCGATGCGGCGGGGATCGTCGCCTCGGTCCGCAAGACCCACCGCGCGGTCGTGGTGCAGGAGCAGTGGCGCTACTTCAGCGTGGCGAGTGAGGTCGCCGCGATCATCCAGGAGCAGGCATTCGACGATCTCGACGCCCCAGTGGAGCGCGTCAGCGGCGCGGAGGTCCCGGCACCCTACGCCCGGAACCTCGAACTCGCCGCCTTCCCCGGCGAGAAGCAGGTCAGCGAGGCGGTCCATCGCGTGTTGTATAAGAAGTAGTCCGTAGTCGGTAGTCCGTAGTCCGTAGAGAGCTTGGACGTAGAGCAATGCCCTGGCTTTCTCCGTGGCAACTACGGACTACCGACTACCGACCACGGACTACTCACCGGAGGTGCCAACGATGCCCACCGTGATCATGCCCAAGATGGGCGACGCGATGGAAGAGGGAACCGTCGTCAAGTGGCTCAAGGCCGAGGGCGACACGGTCGCCAAGGACGAGCCGATCGCTGAGATCGAGACCGACAAGGCGACCCTCGAACTGACCGCCGAATATGCCGGCACCCTCAGCAAGCGGATCGCCGGCGAGGGCGAGAGCGTGGCGATCGGGAAGCCGATCGCCACGATCACCGGCGCGGGCGAGAGTCCGGAACCGGACCCCGGACCCGCACCGGCACTGGCACCGACACAGCAGGCGCAGGCCGCCCCGCCAGCCGCACAAGGCCGCGCCGAGGGTGGCGAGACGACGCACGGCGCGATCGCCGAGGACACCACCCCGTCGCAGCAGGGCACGGTCAACGGGGGGAGTGCACCCAAGGAGGCTGAAGCTCCCGCCGCACCCGCGCCCGCCGGTTCGGGCGACCGGATCAAGGCGTCGCCGCTCGCGCGCCGGATCGCCCAGGAGCACGAGATCGACCTGCGCAACGTGCGCGGCAGCGGTCCGAACGGTCGGATCGTCCGCGAGGATGTCGAGGCGGCCCTGCGCCAGCCGCAGGGCGACACGCAGCCGCAGGCCACGACCGCAGCACCCGCGCCGCAGCAGGCCGAGCAGGCTGCCCCGACCCAGACCGCCGCGCCGCAGAGCGGCGCTGGCGACCGGCAGGTGCCGCTGTCGCGGATGCGCAACGCGATCGCGCGGCAGATGGTCACCAGCAAGACGACGATCCCGCACTTCTACGTCTCGGTCGAAGTGGACATGACCGAGGCGCTGGCCTGGCGCAAGCGCCTCAACGAGGCCGCCGCCGCCGATGGCTACAAGATCACCGTCAACGACATGATCGTCAAGGCGTGCGGGCTGGCGCTGGCGAAGTTCCCGAACCTCAACTCGTCGTTCGGCGGCGATCACATCGTCATGCACGACGAGATTAACGTCAGCATCGCTGTCGCGCTGAAGGAGGGGCTGATCGCCCCGGTCGTGCGCGGCGTCGACAAGAAGTCGCTCGGCACGGTCGCCCGTGAGGCCAACGACCTCGTCGGTCGCGCTCGCGAGGGGAAGCTCACCCCGGCGGAATACTCCGGCGGCACCTTCACCGTCAGCAACCTCGGCCCGTTCGGCGTGGAGACGTTCATCGCGATCGTCACCGCGCCGCAGGCCGCCGCGCTGGCGGTCGGCTCGTCGGCCCAGAAGGCGGTCGTCGTGGACGGTCAGATCGTCGTCCGCGACCGGATGAACGTTACCCTCTCCGCCGACCACCGGCTCACCGACGGCGCGGAGGGCGCCCAGTTCGTCGCGGAGGTCCGTCGGCTGCTGGAGAACCCGCTGGCGCTGCTGATGTAGCGGCGTCCGCGCGAACGGTAAGAGCCACAGCGGGGCGGGCGACAACGGTTGCCCGCCCCCTGCGCTGTACTGGACGGTCGACCCGCGTTCGCTACAGCGCGAAGGATGCCCATTGTGCCCGAAGTCGAGCCGTACATTGTGCGACTCCGCGCCGCCTATCCCGCCCTCCCGATCGCCAGCGCCACGCTGGTCACGGGCGGTCAGTACAACGTTGTCCTGCGCGTCAACGACGACCTGATCTTTCGCTTCCCGCGCTTCCCGGAGGGGCTGGAGAAGTTGCGGGTCGAGGCGGCGATCCTCGACGGTATCCGCCTCCGCGTCGGGCTCCCGGTCCCCGACTTCACCTTTCGGTGCTTCGACCCGCCTCAAGGCGGCGAGAGCTTCGTCGGCTACCGGATCCTGCCGGGCGAGCCGCTCCGGCACAACACCGTCGCGACGCTCGACGATGACACGACGATCCATGTCGCCACTCAACTCGGCGGCTTCCTGCGCGAGTTGCACACCGTCCCCTATCGGGGGGCGATCGCCACGACGTTGCCCGTCGCCTGCGGCATGGCCGCGACGAGTTGGCGCGAGGGCTGGCGCGGCCTCTACGCGCGCATTCGCGCCGAGGTTTTCCCGCGCGTCGCGGCGGATACGCGCGCCCGCATCACCTGCCGGTTCCTGCCGTTCCTCGATGACGACGCCCATTTCGCCTTCGCGCCCGCCCTCATCCACGGCGACTTCGGCACCGGCAACGTCCTCTTCGAGCGCGGCGCGGGGCGGATCAGCGGGATCATCGATTTCGGCTCGGCGGGACTCGGCGACCCCGCCTGCGACCTCGCGGCGCTGCTGACCTACGGCGAACCGTTCGCCCAAAAGGTCCTCGCGGCGTACCCGGCCCTCCGCCCCGCCCTGCCGCGCGCCCGGTTCTACCGTGGCACCTTCGCCGCGCAGGAAGCGCTCTACGGTGTCGAGCACGGCGATCCCGCGGCGTTCGCGCGCGGGATCGCGCCGTACCTCACCGACGAGGCGACGGAAACAGATGCCTGAGCCGAGCACCCCCACGCGCAGCATCACCCTCGCCGGTCGCGAGGTGCGCTACAGCGTGCGTCGCAGCCCGCGCGCCCGAAAGATTGGCCTGCGCATCAGTCCAGCGCGCGGCCTGGAGGTGGTCGTGCCCGCGCGCGGGCACCTGCCGGACATCCCGGCCCTCCTCCGCGAGAAGGCGGCCTGGATCGTCGGCGCGCTTGATCGCATGGCAGCGCAGGTGCCGCCGTCGGCAACGCCGCGCGACGGCACCCTCCTGCCCTATCGCGGCGAGGACCACCGCCTAATCCTCCGCACGGTGCCCGACAGCCGCGCGATGGTCGCGCGCGATGCGGCGGCAGGGACGATCACCGTCACGCTCCCCGACGCCGCCGACTCGCCCGTGCCGATCCTCGAATGGTGGTATCGGGAGGAGGCGCGCGCCGCGCTCAATGCTCGCGCCCAGGTATTTGCCGCCGCGCTCGGCGTCACCTACGCGCGCCTGACGATTCGCGACGGGCGTTCGCGCTGGGGGAGTTGCTCGTCGGTAGGGAGCCTCAACTTCAGCTGGCGACTAATTTTGGCCCCGCCCACCGTCCTCGATTATGTCGTCATCCACGAATTGGCCCACCGGCGCGAGCTCAACCACAGCCCGCGCTTCTGGGCGATCGTCGCCGCCCATTGCCCCGATCACTGGGCGCAAGGGCGCTGGCTCAAGGATCATGGCGCGGCCCT
Organism: uncultured Thermomicrobiales bacterium; assembly: GCA_902806415.1. Taxonomy (GTDB): domain Bacteria; phylum Chloroflexota; class Chloroflexia; order Thermomicrobiales; family CADCWN01; genus CADCWN01. The sequence goes on from CADCWN010000217.1 coordinate 7,454, forward strand.
GATGGCCGTGCTGCGCGCGGGAGAGGGAGGATGAGCAAGTGGGACGGGGTGCGACCCTATTGGCAGGGCCGACCCGTCCGCTTACGGAGCGCGTAGCGGATCCCGACCCTGGAGCGCGCCGGCGTGCGGGGGGCGGGGCCATGCCGCGCTGGCGGGTCAGGCTGGCGGGGGCAGGATCTCGATGGCGTACTTCGGGGCGGTCGCCAGCATCCGCCCGATCGCATCCGGCCCGGCGGGCGGCGGCAGCGTCGGTGCCTCGGCCGGGACGCCCGCCTCAGCGACGAACCGCTCGAAACCGGAGCCGTTGCCGACCGTCAGCAGCCGCGCCGGGGCGTCGCCCTCGACGCGGAACGTGTGGGGGAGCCCGCGCGGCAGGAAAACGAAGCCGCCCGGGCCGCCCCGCCAGGTCTGCTCGCCGCAGAAGCCGGACAACTCGCCCTCCAGGATGTAGAACGCCTCATCATCCCGGTGGTGGATGTGGGGCGGCGGGTTGAAGCTCGGGGGGAGGAGGAACTCGACGACCGCGTAGGCACCGGCAGTGTGCGCCGCGTCGACCTTGACGGTCACCAGGGTATCCAGGAACCACACCGCCCGGCCCTCCCCCGGCGCGAGGGTGTACGGCGTGCCGCTCGTCGTGACGTCCATCGGGACCTCCTTTGCATTGCCGCGCGCCGCGCCACCGTGGGCGGGCGATCCGATACGCGAGCCTCACTCGTGAGCCTGTCCATCGTCCGCGCCGGGGACCGGGTGCGCGACTGCGGGATGTGCCTCTCGCCGCTCCTCGCGCGACGGCTCGCTGGTCTGAGTATGACCCGTCGCCCGCGCGCGGCCTACCCCAGAAATCTGGGGTTTGGGGGCCGTTCCGGTGCTGCAGCGGCCCTTGCCGCCGGGATGCCGACCGTGCGAGAATAGCCGCGCAACGCTTGCATAGCGCCATGCGGCGCGCCGAGGTGCACGGGAAGGAGCGTGGGAATGGTCGCCGGGGCGATGCTGCGCGAGCGAGGCTTCGCTGAGGCGAAGCGGCTCTGCTACGCCGGGCTCGACGCGCCGACGCTGCTGGGCGAGGTGACCGGCCGCCTGCGCCGGGTGGTGCTGTTCGAGGCCCTCTGCGCCCAGACGAACGACCCGCTGAGCGGGCTGCCGACGCAGACGATCGGCGACGGGCCGATCGGCGAGCGGGAGCACCGCACCTACCTCGAGCACATCTATTTCACTGAGGATCTGGACGACCAGCGCCGGATGGTTCAGCGGCGCATCCCGGTGGCGCGGCTCTCCGACGCGACCGGGGGCCGACTCGAGCGCGCCCTGCACTGGCGCGAGATCAGCGGCCCCCTCGGGCTGGGACACGAGGTGCTCGGCGTCTGCACCGTGGGGCGCGCGCTGTGGGGCAAGGTCTGCCTGGCCCGCGAGCGGGGTCGGCCCGATTTCGAGGAGCGCGAGGTCGCGCTCCTCGAGCGCATCGCCCCGCACCTCGGCGCGGGCCTGCAGGCGGCGGTCCTGCGCGCGCGGGCGACCGCCGAGCCCGTCGGCGACAGCGCCCCGGGGGTGCTGGCCCTCGACGACCACGGGCGGGTGGTGCAGCACACCGCCACCGCCGAGCGCTGGCTCCGGGAGGTGGCCCCCCTCGGGCCGGACTGGCTCGAGGGCGACGGCCTCCCGGCCCCGGTGTGGATGGTGGTCGGTGCCCTGCGCCGGGCGCTCACGCCCGGGACGGAGCGGGAGCTGCACGAGGTGCCGCGCGTCCGCGTCCGGGCGCGGTCGGGCCGCTGGCTGACCTTCCACGGTGCCCGGACCGAGCCCCGCGCCGGCCGCGCGGGGGAGACGATCGTCGTCGTCGAGCCGTCGCGGCCCGAGGAGCTGGCATGGCTCCGCGCGTCGGCCTACGGGCTGAGCGCGCGGGAACGCGCGGTGGTGGACCGGGTCGTGCAGGGGGCCGCGACGAAGGAAATCGCCCGGGCGCTCGCCATCTCCGAGTACACAGTCCAGGAGCACCTCTCGCACGCCTTCGACAAGGTCGGCGTGCGCGGCCGCCACGCCCTCGTCAAGCGCCTCTTCTTCGACCTCCTCCACCCCGCGCTGGATGCTCCTTCGGGGGATGACCGGCTGCCCATTCTCCCCGCGTAGCGGGGTCGTGGGCGAGGGAACACGCGGCGGGAGCGGTCGGAGCACGATCGCAGCACGCCGCCTCCGGTGTCCCCCCCTATTAAGGCCCAGGATGGCGCGGGCGACGCCTATCACTTCGCGATCGAGACGCTGGCCGGGGGGCTTGTCGGCGGCCTCGGCACGCACGACTGCAACCCGCGTAACGGCACCTCCAGCCTCGGTATCGGCATCCGCCCCGAGAATTGGTGGCGCGGCTACGCCGCCGAGGCGATCACTCTCGCCCTGCGCTATTACTTCGCGGAGCTGCGCTACCAGAAGTTTTCGCCGGCATCTACAGCTTCAACGAGCCGTCACTCCGTCTCTTCGCGCGCCTCGGTTTCGCCCACGAAGGTCGCCAGCGGCGGATGATCTACACCGCCGATCAGTTCTCCGACCTCGTCCTCCTCGCCCAAACAGTCGAGGAATTCGCGGCTAGAGACAATCCCGACTAGCGGACGGACCCCCGGACGATCCCGTTGACCTGGCCGGACGGTCGCCACCCCTCCTCCTCTCGCTCCCGCCGGTCGGCACACGACTTGCGGAGGAGGCCGCTGGGCTGCCGTTATCTGAGCGGCCACGAAGCGCGACGGTGCAGGATGGGTGTGGCGCACGATCTCGACGCAACGCAACAGATTTTGCTCGATCAGATCGGCGGCGCGGTCGCGATCCTCGATGCGCGCCAGCCGTCGCTGCCAACCCTTGCGCTCAACCTTGCCTGCCGCAACCTGCTCGCCGATCACACCGGCCTGCGCGATGCGGCGGCGTGGGGCGATCTCTTCCCCCCGACCGATGATTACGATATTCCCGCCGCATTGCGGGCGATCGTCGCCAGCGGCGAGGCCCGTGAGATCCGGGGAGTCAAGCTCACGCGCGATGAGGGAGCGTTGCACTATCCGGGCGCGACGTACTGGGACTGGGGAGGCCAGCCGGTACACGGCGCCGATGGCCGCGTCGATCGGATCATCGTGACGCTCGTCGAGGTGACGGCGCAGCGGCCCGGCGCGCGGGTGCGGCAGGTTCGCGCCGGGCACGAGATGGAGAATCCAACCGGGGGCGAACGGAGCCCCGGCGACGAGTTGGCGGCGGTCATCGGCGCGCTCGCCGATGGGGTGCTCATCCTCGCTGCGCGAGGCGATGTGGTGGAGGCGAATCCCGCCGGGTTACGCCTGCTCAACCTGCCGTCGGATTTCCAGGGTCGCGGGCTGCACGAGTTCCTCCGGCCGCCGGCAGTACAGCGCGACGACGGCCAACCCTTCGATCCGCACAACGACTTCCTCGGCCCGATCCTCGCCGGTCACATCCCCGCCGACGCCCAGTTGCTGATCGATACGGGGTCGCCCGGCCAGCCCGAGCGGTTCATCAGCCTCACCGCCGTGCCGATCGGCGGCACCCCCGAGGCGAACGGCGGCGCGGTCATCCTCGTGCGCGACATCAGCTCCCGGAAAGATGTTGAGCGGGAGAAAGATGCGTTCCTCTCCCTCATCTCCCACGAGATCAAGTCGCCGCTCACCTCGATCAAGGGCTTCTCACAGCTGGCGGCGCGGACGATCGAGTCGGACGACGATCCGCTGGGGCGCACCCGGAAGCATCTGCGGGTCATCGAGCAGCAGACCGATCGGATCGGGCGACTGCTCGGCGATCTCTCCGACGTCTCGCGCCTGCAACGTGATCGCCTCCACCTGGACCCGACCGTGTTCGATCTCGTCCCCATCATCCGCGCGACCGTCGAGCAACAACAGTCGGTTCTCAGCAACCATCGGATCACCGTCGCGCTCCCGGAGGAGCCGCTGATCGTGCGCGCTGATCCGCAGCGTATCCAGCAGATCCTGGAGATTCTCCTCGCCAACGCCGCCCAATATAGCCCACAGGCGGACAGGATCGCGGTGACGCTCGACCGGCGCGGCGCGCGCGCCGCGCTCACCGTGCGCGATTGGGGGATCGGTATCCCGAGCGAGGAGCAACCGCGCGTCTTCGAGCGCTTCTATCGCGCCCCCGGCGTGGGCGGTGGTGGACTCGGCCTCGGCCTCTTCATCGCCCGGCAGATCGCCGCGCGCAGCGATGGCGCGCTGGCCGTCGAGAGCGCGCCCGGCGAGGGGAGCACTTTCCGGCTCGATCTCCCGCTCGCCCACCCCGACTCGGCGATCGACGACTGAGGGGACGATCACCGCAGAGGCGCAGAGGCGCAGAGGGCCGCAGAGAGGGCGAAATTTGATCGCTATTCTCGTTCCCTCTCTGCGGCCCTCTGCGTACTCTGCGCCTCTGCGGTAAATTCGCCCCCCCCGTCGATCAGCACGATCGCCCCGGTCGCCAGCAGCGCGATCGTGATCACGATCCAGAAGACCGGCTCGTAGCGCCCGAACAGCCCGTAGAGCAACCCGGCGGTGACCGGCGCGAGCGCGCGCGCCCCGGTCACGAACAGGGCCAGCATCCCGCTGATGCTGCCGTAATTGGCCCGCCCGTAGAGCTCGGCGACCAGCGCCGCCCGCGCCGGGGTGATCGCCCCGAAGCCGATCCCGAAGAGGATGACGAAGGCGAAGACCCCCGCCGTCGTGCCGGTCAGCACCAGCACCAGGATACCGAGCGCCTGCACCGCGAAAATCCCCCCCGCCACGAAGCGGCGCGGCACCCACGCCCCGAGCGGCGTGAAGATCAGCCGCCCCGGCAGGGCCAGCGTGCCGATCAACCCGGCGGCGGTCGCAGCGAAGCTGGGGGAGAAGCCGTGGTCGATCAGGTACGGGATCAGGTGGACCGTCACGGCGACGTTGGCGAAGAAGGCCAGACAGAAGCCGATCGTCAGCCAGCGGAACGACCGACTGCGCAGCGCCACTCCGGTCGCGACACTGGTCTCCTCGCCCGCAGGCGCGCCCGTCGCCGGGACGGGCGCGGGACGGCCATCCAGCACCAGACCCAAATCCTCCGGTCGCCGCCGCAAGACCAGTGCGTGCGGCGGGATCGTCAGGATGGCGAGGATCGCCGCCAGCGCGACCAGCGCCGCGCGCCAGCCGTAGGTGCCCACCAGCCAAGAGATCAGCGGGATGTAGATCACGCTGGCGAAGCCACCGACGAAGGTGATGATCGTCAAGGCGCGACTCCGCCCGCGCGCGAACCAGGTCGCGATCGCCGCGAACGCCGGTTCGTAGAGGGTCGCGGCCATCGCCAGGCCGAGGCCGACGAAGATCAAGAAGAAGACCGGCTCGACCCGCACCGTCGCCCAGGCGAGCAGCAGGCAGGCGGCACCGACCGAGCCCCCGGTCATCAGCAGGCGCGGGCCGTGCTGATCGACCCATCGACCGACGAACGGCCCGGCAAGGCCGGAGCAGAGGAGCGCCAGCGAGAACGCCCCGGTCAGCGCCCCACGGGTCCAACCGAGTTCGCGTTCCATCGGGGTGATGAAGACCGAGAAGCCGTAATAGAGGATCCCCCAGGAGGTGACTTGTCCCCACGACAGCGCGAGCAGCAGCCACCAGCCATAGTAGACTCCGCGCACGCCGCGCCCTGTTTCGTCGCCGTAGCGCCCGGACCCTGCCATCCCCGCATCCTTCACCTTGACAGCGATGCCAGAGTATCGGAGAATCCCGTTTATCCGATAGCAGCCACTCTAGCGGAGAAGCATACGGAGCGCAAGGGGGCCACAATGCGCGGGCAGGAGCGGATGCAATCGGTCGCCGAGGCACGGGCGCTGCGGATGTTGCGCGCCCTCGCCAGCCCGGCGCGGTTCCGCATCGTCGAAATCCTCGCCGAGCGGAAAGATGGCACCTCGCCGCAGTTGATGGACGAATTGGGCCTGGCGCAGTCCAGCTTGCACGATCATCTGACCGCCCTGCGCGAGGCGGGGCTCATCCAGGCGAGCGGGGATGGGCCGAATCGCTACTACTGCCTCGATCCGACGGCGCTGGAATATCTCGGTGCCTACCTCAGCGGGATCGGGCAGCGGGCGCGCAGTTGGACCGGGGCGGTGAGGGCGACGCGCACGGAGGGGGAGATGGGGATTCGCGAGGCGACGAGCGCCGATGCGGCGGCGATTGCGCGGATTTACAACCATGGGATCGAGGACCGCGTGGCGACCCTGGAGACCGAGCCCCGCACCCCCGAGGAGCGCGCCGCGTGGCTGGCGGCGCGGGGGCCGCGCCACCCGGTTCTCGTCGCCACCGACGCCGCGGGCGCGATCGTCGGCTGGGGCGCGCTCAACCCGTTCAACCCGCGCCCGGTCTACGATCATGTCGTCGATTTCTCCCTCTACGTCGCGCGCGACCAGCGCGGGCGCGGGATCGGCGACGCCCTCCTCGGCGCGCTGGAGACGCGGGCGCGGGCGCTCGGCTACCACAAGATGGTGCTGGCGGCCTTCCCGACCAACGCGCCCGGTATGCGCCTCTACGAGCGCCACGGCTTCACGACGGTCGGCATCTACCACGAGCAGGGGATGATCGACGGCCAGTGGGTCGACGTGATCATCATGGAGCGCCTGCTCGGGTAGCCCACTGCGACGGAGCGCGGCGATGGGGGTGGGGCAGCGATCGGTGTCAACCGGCTCGTTGACGCCCCGATGGGCCAACGCTACACTGTCGGCGTCGGGGCGATCTGCGCGATGCGGACAAGGGGCGACCGATGACATCCGGGGACACGGCAGGGCAAGAGGGCAGCGCGGCGACGCGCTTCGCGATGCGGTCCTTGGGCAGCCTCCATCGCGGCCTCTTTCGCCTGAGTCGCGGCAGGATCGGCGGGAAGGTGGGCCAACTCCCGGTCCTCCTGCTGACGACCACAGGCCGGAAGAGCGGGCAACCGCGCACCTGGCCGCTGGGCTATATCCGCGATGGGGAGCGTCTGGTCGTCGTCGCCTCGGCCGGTGGCGAGCCGAAGCACCCGGCCTGGTACGTGAATCTGCGCGCGGACCCGCGCGTGACCGTCCAATTGGGAGGCGAGTCGGTCGCGATGCGCGCCGAGACCGCCACGGGGCCGGAGCGCGCGCGACTGTGGGGCCGACTGATCGCCGTCTTCCCCGGCTTCGCCGAGTATCAGCGGAAGACCAGCCGCGAGATTCCGGTCGTGGTCCTCACCGGGGCGACAACGGCACCATAACCTCCCCAGCAGGACACCCCGGCCCCGCCGCCGCCGACCTTTGTCCCGCGCTTGACGCCCCTCCCGGCACGCCACTACACTGCCAGCGCCGCGACCGGAGCCAGGCGCCGCGCGTCGTCCCCCCGTGGGGCGGCATGAGGCGCGACCATCCGGCGCAGATGAGCTGTGGGTGAGGGAGGACGAGCGATGCTGGTATTGATGGAACCGGGTGCCGACGCCGACGCGATACAGGCGGTCGGTGACCGCGTGCGCGCCGACGGATTGCAGGCAGATCTACTCACCGGCGCGGGCCGCACGATCGTCGCGATCACCGGCGCGACCGACGCGCGGCTCAAGGGCGCGCTCGCCGCGCTCCCCGGCGTCGCCGAGGTTGTCCCGGACAGCCAGGATGAGGTGCCACTCACGCGCAACCTGCGCGTGGCCGAGAACCGCCCGCTCGTCTCGCCCGCGATCCTGATGGAAGAACTGCCTCTGCCGACGACCGGCGCGCGGGTCGTCAGCCAGTCGCGCGAGGAGGTGGTCAATATCTTGGGCGGGACCGACGACCGCCTGATCGTCGTCGTCGGCCCCTGCTCGATCCACGACCCCGCCGCCGCGATCGACTATGCCCGGCACCTCGCGGGCCTGTCCGCAGAACTGGCCGACGATCTGCGGATCGTCATGCGGGTCTACTTCGAGAAGCCGCGCACCACCGTCGGCTGGAAGGGACTGATCAACGACCCAAACCACGACGAGAGCTTCGCCGTCAACACCGGCCTGCGCCTCGCGCGACAGATCCTGCTCGACATCATCGCGCTCGGCCTCCCGGCGGGCTGCGAATTCCTGGACCCGATCTCCCCGCAATACTTCGCCGATGCCGTGACCTGGGGCGCGATCGGCGCGCGCACTACCGAGAGCCAGGTCCACCGGGAGGTCGCCTCCGGCCTCTCGATGCCGGTCGGCTTCAAGAACGGGACCGGCGGCGGGATCCAGATGGCGGTGGACGCCGTGCGCGCCGCCGCCTACCCGCACCAATTCCTCGGCGTCACCGAGGAGGGCCTGGCGGCGATCGTCGCGACGCGCGGCAACGAGGACGGCCACGTCATCCTGCGCGGCGGGCGCACCGGCACCAACTACGACGCCGCGAGCGTGGCGGGCGTCCTGGCGACCCTGCGCGCCAACGGCCTGCCGCCGCGCCTGATGATCGACACCAGCCACGGCAACAGCGACAAGGACTTCCGCCGCCAGCCGGTCATCGCCCGCGCGATCGCCGAGCAGGTCGCGGGCGGCGAGCGCGGGATCATCGGCGTCCTGATGGAGAGTTTCCTCGTCGATGGCCGACAGAACCTCGCGCCGAACACGCCGCTCACCTACGGCCAGAGTATCACCGACCCCTGCATGGGCTGGGAGATGACCGTCCCCGTCCTGCGCGAACTGGCGGCGGCGGTCCGCGCCCGTCGCGCTGGCGACCCGGCGGCACTCCACGCGGCGATCACGACCTCGCTCAGCCGGTGAGCCGGGCCGGGCGCGTCCGGCGGGGCGATGGATCGTCGGGGTGACCTTATGGCAACCACAGCCTGCCGGTCGCAGCTTTAATCCACCGGCAGTCCTCGGGGATATGTAGTACTGCGGGGCGGGGCGGGGGCATTGCCCCCGCCCCGCCCTGTAGCAGCTCGCGCGCGATCGTTCAGCCCGGTGTCGCACCCTGCGTGTTCACGTAGAGGGCGTACAGCGACTGGCTCGCGGTCATGAAGAGGCGGTTGCGCTTCGGGCCGCCGAAGCAGACGTTGGCGCACGCCTCCGGCAGGCGAATCCGCCCGATCAACTCGCCGCCGGGATCGAAGATCAGCACGCCGCTGTAGCCGAGCGCGCCGCTCCCCGCATTGCTGGCGCACCAGAGGTTGCCATAGACATCCACGCGCAACCCGTCCGGCCCGCACTTGATCCCATCGACGACCATATCGGTGAAGACGCGCCCGCCCGTGAGCGTCCCATCGGGCGCCACGTCGAAGACCTTGATGTCGCGCGGGCCGGGGCCGGTGTCGGCCACGTACAAGCGCCGGTGATCGGGCGAGAAGGCGAGGCCGTTCGGATAGGCGACCTCGTCGGTCAGCTTGGCGATCTGCCCATCCGGCGCGATCCGATAGACGGCGTTCGCCAACTCCTGCGCCTGCCCGCCCGCATCCGGTGCACCGGGGCGCGGATCGAGGTCGCCGCCCGCGTCCGGTTGCCCCTCGTAGAGCGAGTTGCCGTAATGCGGGTCGGTGAACCAGACGCTGCCATCCGGGTGCGGGACGAGATCGTTCGGCGAATTGAGCCGCTTGCCGTCATACCGGTCGGCGAGGACGGTCAGCGAGCCGTCGTGCTCCCAGCGCACGACGCGGCGCGTGAAATGCTCGCAGGAGATTTGCCGCCCGCTGAAATCGAATGAATTGCCGTTGCTGTTCCGCGACGGCGCGCGAAACGTCGTCATCCGCCCGTCATCCTGCGTCCAGCGATATTGCACGTCGCCGCCCACGTCGCTGAAGACGAGGTAGCGCCCCTGCCCGCTCCAGGCCGGACCCTCCGCCCAGAGCGAGCCGGTCCAGAGCCGCTGCAACGGTGTGTTGCCGACGGTCAGGCGACGAAACTCCGGGCGCACCACCACGACGTCAGGGTCCGGGTAGCTGTTCGGCGGCGCGGCGGCCCCCCACTGGCGCGGCGGATTGGTGACCGTGCTCGGCGGCGTCCCCACGATCGGCTCCTCGGCCATCGCAACTCCCCCTTCTCCCCGCGCGGCCCCGCGCGACACAACGCCGCGCGTCGCCAACGCGAACCGCGCGATTCTAACGCGAAAAGACCCGCACCGCTCACGGTGATCGGCGCGGGATGGGCAAGACACAGCGGGGCCGAAAGGGAGGAGATTGGCCGGTCCCATCCGGGCCTTGCCCCTTCCCTGCGCGACGATATGCCGCGCGCCGGGCATCCGGGTCGGGGTCGGCGACACGGCGACGCGCCTCGCGCTATGATGCGCCGACGTGGGTGGGCGACGACCGGCGCGACCGGTGGAAACGGCCCGGGAAGGGGGAGGCGTGCGGATCACCGGGCTTGAGGTCGTCACGGTGCGGGTGAATTGGCGTGGCGACTGGCTCTTCGCGCGGCTGGCAACCGACGCGGGGCTGACCGGCCTCGGGGAGGGGTCGCACGGCGGTGCTGGGCCGGACCGCGACGCGCGCGTCGCCACGATCCTCATTCGCCAGTGCCTGCCCCGGCTGCTTGGCCGTGACCCGCGCGCCGTCCTCGCGACCGTCGCCGCCCTGGCCCCGCTCGCCGATGACTTCGCCGGGGCGACCGCCGTGTCGGCCTGCGAGCAGGCGCTGTGGGATCTCGCCGGCCAGGCGGCGGGGCTGCCGGTCCATCGCCTCTTCGGCGGCCCCACGCGCGAGCGCATCCCGCTCTACGCCAACATCAACCGCGCGACGGTCGAGCGCACCCCGGCGGGCTTCGCGCGCAACGCGGCGGCGGCGGCGGCAGAGGGCTTCCGGGCGGTCAAGCTGGCCCCATTCGACGGCCTGGATCGGCAGCGCCTGCGCGAGCGCGACCGTCAGGAGGGGATCAGGCACGGCCTGGCCTGCGTCGCGGCGGTCCGCGCGGCCGTCGGGGCGGGGATCGCGGTCTATGTCGATTGCCACAGCCGCTTCGACGTGGCGACGGCGGTCGAGGTGGCGCGCGAGTTGCGCGCGCTCGGCGTCACCTGGTGCGAGGAGCCGGTACCGACGGCGGATCTGCCCGCGCTGCTGCGGCTGCGCCCGGCCCTCGCAGCGCAGGGGCTGGAACTGCTCGGCGGCGAGCACCTGGGCGGTATCGGTGCCGTGTGGCCCTACCTGGCGGCGGGAGCCTGGGACACGATCATGCCCGATGTCAAGCACTGCGGCGGCATCGCCGAGGCAGTGACGATCGGGCGGCTGGCGGCGGCGCGCGGCGTCGGTGTCGCGCCCCACAACCCGAGCGGGCCGGTGGCGATGGCGGCGACCGCCCAGGTGGTCGCGGCGCTGCCGGAGGTACGCGCGCTGGAATACGCCTGGGGCGAGGTCCCCTGGCGGGCGCACCTGGTGACCCCGGCGGAGCGGATCGAGGGCGACGCGTTGCTCGTGCCAACCGGCCCGGGGCTGGGCGTCGCGCTCGACGAGGAGCTGGTCGCCGCGCACCGGGTCGGCGGCGCGAGCGTGGCATCGTGCCGACGGGGAGAATCGTGACCGCACCATCGCGAGAGGAGGAGCGCGTGACCGGCGCGAACGCGAAGCGCACGGATCGACCGAATGTGATCGTCTTCTTCACCGACCAGCAGCGCTGGGACACCACCGGGGTCCACGGCAACCCGCTCGATCTGACGCCGAATTTCGATCGTCTGGCGCGCGAAGGGACGCACATCGCCCACTCCTTCACCTGCCAGCCGGTCTGCGCCCCGGCGCGCTCCTCCCTCCAGACCGGCCTCTACGCCACCCGGACGGGCGTCTTCAGGAACGGCATCGCCCTCTCGGACGACACGCCGACGCTGGCGCACCATTTCGGGGCGGCTGGCTACGCCACCGGCTACATCGGCAAGTGGCACCTGGCGAGCGAGGAGCCGGTTAGCGCACCCCGGCGCGGCGGCTACGACTTCTGGCTCGGCTCCAATGCGCTCGAATTCACCTCCGATACCTACCGCACGGTCATGTACGATGGGGACAATCGGCCGGTGCGGCTGCCCGGCTACCGCGTGGATGCGCTGACCGACGCGGCGATCCGCTTCGTCGACGCGCGCCAGGAGGACCCGTTCTTCCTCTTCGTCTCCTACCTGGAGCCGCACCACCAGAATCACCTCGACGACTACCCGCCGCCCGAGGGCTACCGCGAGCGCTACACGGGGCGCTGGACCCCGCCCGATCTCGCCGCGCTCGGCGGCTCGACGCACGCGCACCTCGGCGGCTACTACGGGATGGTCAAGCGCCTCGACGAGGCGCTCGGTCGCCTGCTCGACGCCCTGCAAAGCCTCGACCTGCTCGACAATACGATCATCCTCTGCACCTCCGACCACGGCTGCCACTTCAAGACGCGCAACGCCGAGTACAAGCGCTCCTGCCACGAGGCGTCGATCCGCGTGCCGACCGCGCTGCGCGGGCCGGGCTTCGACGGCGGTGGGCGGGTACGCGAGTTGGTCAGCCTGGTGGATCTGCCGCCGACCCTGCTGGACGCGGCGGGATTGCCGGTGCCGCCCGCGATGCAGGGACGTTCGCTCCTGTCGCTGCTGCGCGGCGAGCGCGCTGGCTGGCCGGACGACGTCTTCGTGCAGATCAGCGAGAGCCAGGTCGGGCGGGCGGTGCGGACCCACCGCTGGAAATACAGCGTCGTCGCGCCGGGGAAGGACGGCAATCGCGATGCGGCGTCGGACGAGTACGCCGAGGAATTCCTCTACGACCTGCAGTCCGATCCCCACGAGTTGGCCAACCTGATCGGCCTGGCGTCGCACCGCGCGGTCGCCGACGCCCTGCGCGCCCGCCTCATCGGGCGGATGGTCGCGGCGGGGGAGGCCGCACCGACGATCGCCCCGGCCCCGCCGTTCCCCGCACAAGGGCAGCGGCGCGTCAGCCCGGGGGAGATACCCGCATGAGGTTCCGCCGGGTGGCCGCTGCGCCCGGTGTCGCCAGGGGCCAGCTCGCCGCAACTCATGCGGCACACCCCCAGTCTTCATAATCCCCTCACATCGTTCCGCTACAATTGGCACTATCGGGGTGATCGAGCAGATCGAACAACCTGGCAGGCAACGGCGGGGAGACGATGGGCACGGCGACGACAGCAGGGGGCGAGACGATCCTGGTGGTGGACGACGATCGGAAGATCGTCGAGTTAGTGACGCTCTACTTGCAGAAAGAAGGCTTCCGCGTCGTCCAGGCGTTCGACGGCAACACCGCCCTCGACCTCGCCCGCGCCGAGCACCCCGCGCTGGCGATCCTCGACCTGATGCTGCCGGGGGTCAACGGCCTGGTGATTTGCAAGACGTTGCAGGTCGAGGCGCAGACGCCGGTGATCATGCTGACCGCGCGCTCGACCGAGGAGGATCGGATGCGCGGCCTCGACATCGGGGCCGACGATTACGTCGTCAAGCCGTTCAGCCCGCGCGAGTTGGTCTCGCGCGTCCGCGCGGTCCTGCGCCGTGTCCGCCGCGTCGCCGAGGCCAGTACGGGCGGCACCCTCACCTTCGGGCCGCTGTGGATCGACACCGGGCGGCACGAGGCGACCGTCGCAGGGCGGGCGATCGAGCTGACCCCGACCGAGTTCCGCCTGCTGCTCGCCTTCGCCCGCGCGCCGGGTCACGTCTTTTCCCGCCAGCAGTTACTCGACCGCGCCTTCGACGAGGCGTTCGAGGGCTTCGAGCGCAACATCGACGTCCACATCATGAATCTCCGGCGCAAGCTGGCGCTGCCGACCGACGGCCCGACGATCAAGACGGTCTACGGCGTCGGCTACCGATTCGAGGCGGGGGGGTGAGCGACGACGCACCGAGTGCCGAGGAACGCAGCGGCCTCTTCTCGCGGCTCTGGGTCCGCCTCGTGCTGGCCTTCGGCATCGTGCTGCTCTGCGCCGTCCTCCTGCCCACCCTCTACGTGCGCCGCCAGTCGCGGATCGAATTCCAGCAATACGCGACGACCAGTCGTGCCGAGATTCGCCAGACGATCGCGGGTGGGCTGGCCCTCGCCTATCTGCGCGACGGCGGCAACTGGCGCAGCGCGTCCGCCAACGCGGCGACCGCCGCCGAGTATATCGGCCAGCGGCTGATCATCACCGACACGAGTGGGACGGTCGTCGCCGACACGACCGGCGAACGGCTCGGCCAGCAATTCAATGGCGAGGGCGGCTGGCAGGCGACGAGGATCGATGATGCCGCCCTGCGCGAGATCACCGGGCGGGGAGGGGTCGGCGGCGGCCCAGGGCGACCGGGCGGGCCGCCCGTCGTTCGTCCCGACGCGAACACGACCTACGGCACCCTCTGGGTCGAGAGCGCCAACGCCGCCGCCGCCGCGCGCGATCGCACCCTCCTGGGTCGCCTGCAACGGGTGACGTTCATCAGTACCGGCCTCGGCCTCGTCGCCGCCTTGTTGATCAGCCTCTTCCTGGCGCGGCGGATCGGTGGGCCGATCGAGGCGCTGACACGGGCGGCGCGGCGGATGGGCGCAGGCGATCTCGGTCAGCGCGTCCCCGAGGAGGGGAGCGCGGAGACGGTCGCACTGGCGCGCTCGTTCAACGCGATGGCCGCGAACCTGGCGACCGCGCAGGACTTGCGGCAGCAGATGGTCGCCGATGTCGCCCACGAACTCCGCACCCCGCTCGCCAACATCCGGGGTTACCTGGAGGCGATCGAGGATGGGGTGGTCGCCGCCGACGAGGCGACGCTGCGCACGCTGCGCGAGGAGACCGCGCAACTGAACGGCCTGATCGACGACTTGCAGGAACTCGCCCAGGCCGAGGCCGGCACCCTGCACCTCGACCGCGAACCGATCGCGCCCGCCGAACTGGTCGAGCGGGCGATCGCCGCGGCGCGACCGCGCGCGGCGGAGGGGGCGATCACCCTCATCGGCACAGTCGCGCCGGACTTGCCGCCCGTCGCCGCCGACCCGCAGCGGATCGGGCAGGTCTTGCAGAACCTCCTCGCCAATGCCCTGCGGCACACCCCGCAGGGCGGTCGGATCACGGTCGAGGCCCGTCGCACGCCCGCCGGGACGGTGGCGCTCAGCGTCGCGGACACCGGCATCGGGATCGCCCCGGACGATCTGCCTCGCATTTTCGAGCGCTTCTACCGCGCCGACAGCTCGCGCGCCCGCGCGACCGGCGGCAGTGGCCTCGGCCTGACGATCACTCGCCGCCTTGTGGAAGCGCACGGCGGCCGGATCGACGCCACCAGCGCGGTCGGGCAGGGCAGCCGCTTCACGTTCACGCTGCCCGTGGCCGAGGGTGCAGTAAACACGCGCGGACTCGCGCCAGCGGCACAACCGTTATCGGATAGAGCGGGCGAGCCGAGCCGCCGTTAGTCTTTGCTTATGACCAGCTATCACTTCGTTGCGTCACCGTGAGGCAGCACAATGCTACTCTGGCTCCCGCGCGATGATCGTGCAGCGCGAACGCCACAGCCGGAAATGCTCCGCCAATCGCCGACCCAGCTCCGCGAGGGCGGCGCGGGTGGCCCCGGTTTTGTCGTCCCCAGGAGCGCTGACGGGCGGCACGACCAACCAGCCGTGGGGCACGAGGCAGGCGAACGCGATCTACTCCATGTCGTTTCCCTCCCGCGCCCCCACGCCGGGGCAGGGTCGTGGACAGCGGAGGGAACGCGACCCGGCGCGACGGGTGGTCGCGACCGGGCCGGGAGAATTACGCCCCCGTCGGCTCACGCTCCAGCCATTCCTGGCGGGCCTGGCCGACCGACCGATCGAGGTGGGCCTGATCGTCCACGCGCGCGATCCAGCCCAGCGGTATCCAGTGCCGCCGCCCCAGAGTATCCGGCTTCAGCCCGATGGTGTCGCCCGCCCCCGGCGCGTCGATCATCCCCAGCGTCTCGCCCTCGGACCCGAGCAGCAGCATATTCTCGCGCAGCGATGCCGCGGTGACCCGCGTCGTGCCGCCCGGTTGCTGCGAGGCCGGCATGGTGAGGGTCGTCGGCGGCGGCCCGAGCGGGGGTTGCGGCGCGAGGCTGTCGTCTCCCGCGCCGGGTGCTGTCCTCGCCCGCACTTCGCCCCCGCCCCCGCCCGACTCCGTATCCTGCGGATCGCCCTGCGATTGGTCCTGCGCCATCTCGAACTCCTCACTATCATACAGTTGAACAGTATCGGCAACCCATCCGAAGCAAGATGTCTGCCAGTACGTCCCGCCGGCGACGACGCGGGGCGAAAAGCCGACATGGTCAACGCCGATCGTTTGACGCCTCAAGTCAGCCACGTTATTGTACGTATAGTACGATTGTTCTATTATCCGGCGCGCGACAGGTGGTGCAACGGGAGGGCAAGGACGTGTGGAGCAGATCGCGGCGGTCGGTGACGTGAGTGGGGGCGCGAGTGCGGGCGCGAACGATGTCTGGCTGTTCGGCTGGGATCCCGCGCCGGGTATCGTCTCGGTCTGGGCAGACAACGACGGTCGTGTCCTGGTCTGGCAACGCCTGGACGGCGCGGTCCAACGCTGCGAGGAGCGCTTCCGCCCCTGGCTCTTCGCCGCCCACCTCGCCGATCTGCGCCACCTCGGCACCGCCCTCGTGGACGAGGCCGACGGTGGGAGCGGCGACGCCCCGTTCAGCTACCGCGAATTGTCGGGCGCGCCGGACACGCTGCGCTATCTCCTCGCGGCGCGCGACGGGCACGCGCTCCGCCGGGCGATTGTGCGCGGCGCACGACAGCGACTCGGGACGACGATCCGGCACCTGCGCGACCTGCCGGGCGACTATTACGCGGTCGGCGCGGTCGAGCAATACCTGATGCAGACCGGGCGGGTTTTCTTCCGTGACATGACCTATGACGACCTGCACCGACTCCAGTTCGACCTGGAGACGACCGCGCTCTCGCCCCGGCGCGGGCGAATCTTCATGGTGGCGGTGCGCGATAGCCGCGGCCTGGAGACGATCCTCGAAGCGCCGGGCGACGACGACGAAGCCGCGCTGATCGCCGACCTCTGCGCCCTCATCCGGGCGCGCGATCCCGACGTGATCGAGGGTCACAACCTCTTCGGCTTCGACCTCCCTTTCCTGGCGGAGCGCGCGGCGACTCTCGGCGTGCCGCTCCACCTGGGGCGGCATCCGACCTTGCCGGCCCTCGAACGGTACGAGGAGCCGACCGGCTGGGGGAACGGGCGGCGAGCCCGCTACCGGCTGGCCGGGCGCGAGCTGATCGACACCCTCGACGCGACCCGCCGCCACGCCTTCTCCGCCCGCGACATGCCCGGTCAGGGATTGAAAGCCGCCGCGCGCTACTTCGGCGTGGCCGCCCCCGACCGTACCTACATCGCGGGCGCGGAGACCTATCGGACCTATCAGCGCGACCCCGAGCAGGTGCGGCGCTACGCCTTCGACGATGTGATCGAGACCGACGGGCTCTCGCGCCGCCTGATGGGCGCGGCGTTCGCCCTGGCGGGGATGGCCCCACGCCGCTACGAGCGGGTCGCGGCGGCCGGCCCGGCAATGGGCCTCCTGGAGCCGCTGCTGGTGCGCGCCTATCTGCGCGCGGGCGCGGCGTTGCCCCGCAACGCGGGCGAGGCCGACGCCGCCCTCGCCCCCCACCAGGGCGGCACGACGACCCTCTACGCCGCCGGGATCGCCCGCCGCGTGGTCAAGGCCGACATCGCCTCGATGTACCCCTCGATCATGCGCACCTTCCGCGTCGGCCCGGCTTGCGACCCCCTGGGGGCGCTGCTCTACCTGGTCGATCGCCTGACCGACTTGCGGCTGGGCCACCAGCGTCGGGCGAAGGCGGCGGACCCGGGCAGCGCCGAGGCGCACAGCCACCACGCCCAGCAAGCCGCGATGAAGATCGTGATCAACTCCGCCTACGGCTACATGGGCGCGGGCCGGATGGCGCTGTTCGCCGATCGGCGCGCGGCGGACGAGGTGACGCGGCGCGGGCGCGCGATCCTGGAGCAGGTCGTCGCCGGGCTGCGCGAGCGCCGCCTGGCCCTGATCGAGGCCGACACCGACGGCGTCTTCTTCGGCGTGCCGGACGGGTGGACCCCGGAGGAGGAGCGGGCGTGCGTCGCCGCCATCGCCGCCACGCTGCCCGCCGGGATCGGCCTGGAATACGAGGGGCGCTACCGGGCGATGCTCAGCCACGAGGTCAAGAACTACGCCCTGCTGACCTACGACGACCGCCTGATCGTGCGCGGCAACGCCTTCCAGTCCAGCCGCACCGAGCCGTTCGGCGAACGCTTCCTGCGCGCGGCGTTGCGCTGCGCGCTCGTCGGCGACAGCGCCGGGGTACACCAGGCGTACCTGGACACGGTCGCGGCGCTGCGCGGGCGGCAATTCGCCCCCGCCGATGTCGCCACGGTCGCCCGACTGACCAAGACTCCCGAGGCGTACGCCCAGTCGCGCGACCGCGCCCGCGAGGCGCCCTACGAGGCGTTGCTGGCGGCGGGGCGCACGCGCTGGCGGGCGGGGGAGCGCGTGCGGTTCTACCGCGCCGCCGGTGGCGCGGCGGTCTGGCTGCCCGAGCGCGCGGCGAACGGCCCGTCGTCGCACGACGAGGCGGCGACGGGCGAGCGACCCGGCTACGACATCGCCCATTACCTCGCGGTGTTGCAGACCTCCTACGTCTCGCGGCTCCGCAAGGCATTCTCAGCGGATGACTTCGAGCAACTCTTCCGACTCTCGGGGCAGGTCGGCCTCTTCGACCGACCGCTCGCGGACCTGCAACCGCGCTGGATCAGCGCCTGACCGCACGCCTCGCGGGCACACCGTGCCCAGCCACGCTGCTGCGGAGGGGGCGTGGGAGGGTTGTTGCCATGCGCGGGCGACGATCCGGTGGCTCGGCGGGCAGATGGCCCGGGACTCGCGCCCCCCAGGCGCGGGTCCCGCGCGCCGCGCGATTGATCGACTACCGAGGATAGTGCCGATAACGCTCTACGGTTTCCACGCCTCCCACGAGCAAGCCGACCCGAGCGCGCTGCTGGCGGCGATGTGCTCCGACCATGCCGCGTCGGCCAGGAGCAGTAAGCGTTCATCGACGGATTCGGCACGCACGTACTCCCCGCGCTGGGGTGAGTACGCCACAAGAGGTCGGCGGATGCGGTATAGTCGTCAGTCGTCAGTATGCTCGCTGGAAAAGTATCGCCTCATGGCGGCACAATCTCGCTGACGACTGACGACTGATTCATGCCCTTCAGGGTACGACTGACGACTCTAAACGAACGGATAGCCGACGCATATGACAGGGGAACAGCCCGCCGCGCGCCCGCTGGCGCTCGAAGTGATCGCGGTGCCGAACGACGGCTCGATGAGCGATCAGCCGACGAACGCGACGATCGTCGGCACGGACGAGGTCTTCATCGTCGATCCCGGCGACCAGGCCGGTGTCGAGATCATCGGGCGAGCGATCGATGCCCGCAGGGGCGTCCGGGTGAAGGCGATCATCCTGACCCACGCCCACCCCGACCACGCGGTCGCCGCCCCGGCGTTGCGACAGCGCTACGGTTGCCCGATCATGCTCAACCCCAAGGAACGGCCGATCCTGCGCCAGTTCCTCGACTGGTCGGACGTCGATCTGTCCCTGAAGGGCGGCATGACCCTGACGGTCGACGGTGGGCGCTTGGAGACGCTGGACACCCCCGGCCACACCCCCGGCCACGTCGCGCTCTACGAGCCGGTCGCGCGGGTGCTGATCGCGGGCGATCTGGTCGCGGGGCACGGGACGGTCGGCATCTTCCCGCCGCACGGCAAGATGAGCGAATATTTCGATTCGTTGACACGGATGCGGGCGCTCGACATCCGCAGCATCATCCCCGGTCACGGCGAGACGCTGACCCAGCCGCCGGACGTCTTCGGGCGCTACATCGAGCGCCGCACCTCCCGCGAGCGCGAGATCTACGCCGTCGTGGCGCGGGGGCCGACGACGATCGAGGCGATGCTGCCAGAGCTCTACCCCGACGTGGTCCCCCAGTTCAGGCGGGCGGCGGCGGCGACCATCCTCGCGCACCTGGAAAAACTGCGCGCCGAAGGCCGCGTCACCGCCGACAGCGACGACCCCTTCAACGCCCGCTGGCGGGTCAGTGAGTAGTCATCAGTGAGCCAGTGGAGGGGCGGAACAGGAGACACGGAGGGGATTGGTATTCGGGGATGGGCATTGCGGTCGGGCGTAGGGGCGTATTGCATACGCCCGCACGTCGTCTTTCCACAAAGGCTTGTAGAAACTCCGGCGTGGGAAGGGCGTATGCAATACGCCCCTACGCCCGACCGCCCCGCCTGTCCGCCACTCGCCCACTCGCCCACTGCCTGCCGACTACGGCCTACTGCCTACTGCCCACCGGCCTAAACTTCGGCAGCGTCACCTCGTCCGTCATCGCCTCGTAGACGACCTCGACCGGCATCCCGACCTTGACCTCCGCCGGATCGGCCGCCACCCCGACCAGATTCGACAGCATCCGCACGCCCTCAGTCAACTCGATCAGCGCCACCACGTAGGGAACCTCGCCCGCGAACGCCGGGTTCGGGTGCCGGTGGACGATCGTGAAGGCATGGACCTCGCCCGTCCCCTGCGCCGGTTGCCAGGCAAGGTCATCCGATAGGCAGTGCGGACAGATCCCGCGCGGGTAGAAGATGAACTTGCCGCAGGCGTTGCACCGCTGCAACTCCATCGCCTGCCGCTTAACGCTGTCCCAGAACGGCTTCGTCACCGGATCGGCCACCGGCAACGGCTTCTGCGGCGCACTCGTCCCGCTCATATCCACTCCCTCAGCCACTTCGTACTTCGTCGTTCGTACTTCGTACTTCGTCACGCCCTGGCCAGGATCGCCGTCCCCGCCGAGGACAGGACGCCGCCCGTCCCATGCACGACCGCCAGCTTCGCATCCTTCACCTGGCGGATCCCCTGATCGGCGTAGTCGTGGCGCAACTGGCGCACCGCCTCGATGATCGCGAAGATCCCGTACATCCCCGGATGGTTGTAGGAAAGGCCGCCGCCATTGGTGTTCATCGGGAACGGCCCGCCTGGCGCGGTGCGCCCGCCGCTGACGAACTCGCCGCCCTCCCCTTTCGCGCAGAAACCCAACTCCTCCAGCGTCAGCAGGACGGTGTAGGTGAACGAGTCGTAGATCATCGCCAGGTCTAGCTCGTCGTGCCGCACGCCAGCCATCTCGAACGCCCGCCGCCCGGATGTCTTGGCCGCGAACGAAGTCATGCTCGGCATCTGCGAGATCAGCGAATGGTCGTGGCTCTCGCCGACGCCGAGGACCGCCACCGGCGTCTGCCGACAGTCCCTCGCCCGCTCGGTCGAGGTCAGCACCACCGCGCCGCCCGCGTCGGTCACGAGGCAGCAATCGAGCAGGGTGAACGGGTAGGTGATCGGGCGGGCGTTCAGCACATCCTCGACCGTGATCGGGTCGCGCATCATCGCCTTCGGGTTGAGGGTCGCCCATTTGCGCGTCGAGACGGCGATCTCGGCCAACTGCTCGTGCGTCGTGCCATACTCGGCCATGTGCCGGGTGCAGGCCATCGCGTACGCCCCCACCGGCTGGGGGATCCCATACGGCACCTCGAACTGGCTCGCCAGGCTGTCGGGGGCGGTCGCCCGCGCGGGCATCCCCACGCGCGACCGCCCGCTCTCGCCGTGCGTGATCAGCGCGACCTCGCACCAGCCGTTCATGATCGCCAGCGCGGCGTGCGCGATGTGGATCACGAACGACGAGCCGCCGACCGCCGTGCCGTCGGTGTAGACCGGCTCGATCCCCAGGTACTCGCCGAGTTCCAGGGTCGAGACCCCCGCCGTGAACAGCCCGTCGACATCTTCCCTTTTCAGCCCCGCCTCGGCCAGCGCCGTCCGCGCGGCTTGTGCGTGTAGCAGAATCGCCGGGACGTCCGGCACCCGCCCGATCCGGTCCGACTCCGCCACCCCGACGATCGCGACCTTGCCCTCGATCCCCCGCCTCATCAACGCCCTCCCTCATCATCGGCTATCCACGCCAGCAAACGCCCATACTAGGTAAAAGCGTGCCCGCTCCCGATCGTCGTCGCGCGCAGCGGTCACGCCCCACACCACCAACACATCCGCCGCCCCGAACGCCATTGCCATTCCGACCGGGCGAAGGAATCCATTTCGCCAGTGCTTGTCATGTTGAGGGGTGGGCGGACCTCTCCCCGCCGTCCCGGCGGCGGGGAGAGGTTTATCTACCAGACCTGCTCCCCATACGGCTCCAGCTTCGTCCCCCAGAACCGCAGGCCCGGTCGCGCCTCGACCCACTGCTCGTCCGGGATCCCGCGCATCTTCTCGCCGATCCCCGGATCGTTCTGATTCTCCGCCAGTTCCGCCGCGAACGCGCGCGGCACCACGTCGCACAACTCCTCGACCGTCCAGCGGTGATCGGCGCGCAGCGTCTTGATGATCTTCGGCTGCGAGACCAGCCCGATGTTGTACCCGTAGGCCGCGAAGAGGTGGCCGTTGACCCCTTGCGCCGCGTCACTCGCCAGGTAGGCGACGATCGACGCGACGTTGTCCGGGTCGCGCTCCGTCCCGATCGCCAGTTCGCTCGGCAGCTTCCCGCTCTCGGCCAGCGCCGCCTCCCGCGTGCGCGGGATCGAGTCGATCATCCGGGTCGCCGCGCCGGGCAGGATCGCGTTCGCGGTCACGCCGTGGCGGGCCAGCGCGCTCGCGCAACTCAGGGTCAGCCCGATGATCCCCGCCTTCGCCGCCGCGTAGTTCGGCTGCCCCGCCGCCCCGAACGCCGAGGAGGAGGTGAAGTTGATCAGCCGCCCGCCACCCCCCTGCTCGCGGAAGCGAATCGCGGCCCAGCGGCAGGTGTTGAACGTCCCCTTCAGGTGGACATCGACCACCGCCTGCCATTCCTCCGGGGTCATGTTGAAGATCATCCGGTCGCGCAGGATCCCCGCGACGTTGACGACGATGTCGATCCGACCGAACTCGTCGATCGCCTGCCCGATCATCGCCCCCGCGCCGTCGAAGTCGGCGACCGAGTGGCTATTGAAGACCGCGCGCTCCCCGCTCGGGTCGATCTCGCGCGCGACCTGCTCCGCGACCGACACATCGGCCCCGGTCCCGTCGAGCGACGAGCCCAAGTCGTTGACGACGATCGCCGCCCCCTCCCGCGCCAGCAGCCGCGCAATCCCCCGCCCGATCCCGCGCCCCGCCCCGGTGACCAGCGCGACCTTGCCATCGAGTGTACCCATTTGCTCACTCCGTTCGCGAGTCGTCAGTCGTCAGTCGTCAGTCGTCAGTGAGTGGGCCAGTGAGTCAGTGGGCCAGCGATGAACGCGCGGGTAGGAATATTATCGCTTTCGCCGGGAAGCACTGCTGTGGGACGTCGGGGCGTATTGCATACGCCCGCACGTCGTCCGCTCACCAACGCCCGTAGAAACCTGGGCGTGGGTCGGGCGTAGGCAATACGCCCCTACAACCGACGGCAGCGATTGTCTCCAAACCCTCTACCTTTCCACTCGTCTACTGCCGACTGACGACTGTCGACTACTGCTTCGCCCCGTAATACGCCTGCCGCAGCCAGAGGTCCACGCCGGGCGCGAACTCCTCCCAGCTCGCCGGGTCGGCTTGCAAGGCCGCCGCGCCTTTCAGCGGGCGCTCCTCGCCCGGCACCTGGACCGGCGCGGGGATCGTGGTCGTCTGGCCGAACGTCTCGGGGAAGAGGTCGGCGATCTCGGCGGGCTCCCAGCGGCGCTCGGCGCGCAGCACCCCGGCCAATTCCCAGTGCGAGTAGAGGGCGATCGTGTTGCCGCGCACCCCGAAGAAATGGCCGTTGACCCCCGCCGCGTCATCCGTCGCCAGGTAGGCGACCATCGGCGCGACGTTGGCCGGGTCGCCCTCGGTCCCCGCCGCCAGTTCGCTCGGCGGCTTGCCGGTCTCCTCGGCGATCGCCCGCCCGCGCGGCGTCGAGTCGATCATCCGCGTCGTCGCGAAGGGCAGGATCGCGTTCGCAGTGACACCAGAGCGCCCGAGGCTGTTCGCCAGCGTGGCCGTGAAGCCGAGGATCCCGTACTTCGCCGCGCCGTAGTTCGGCTGGCCCGGACTCCCCCAGGCCGAGACGCTGGAGAAGTTGATGATCCGCCCGTGCCCCTGCCGCCGCATCACGACTGAGGCGTGGCGGCAGGTGTTGAACGTGCCGGTCAGGTGGACCGCCGTGACCGCGTCGAACTCGGCCTCGGTCATGTTGTAGATCATCCGGTCGCGCAGGATCCCGGCGATATTGACGACGATGTCCAGCCGCCCGAACTCGTCGATCGCCTGCTGCACCATCGCGCCCGCCGCCTCGTAATCGGAGACCGAGCCGGTGTTCGCCACCACCCGCTCGCCGCTCGGGTCGATCGCCCGCGCCGCTTGCAGGGCGATCGACTCATCCTGCCCGTCGCCGCCGAGCCCGGCCCCCAGGTCGTTGATCACCACCGCCGCGCCCTCATCGGCCAGCAACCCCGCCACCGCCCGCCCGATCCCGCGCCCCGCCCCCGTGACGAGCGCGACCTTGCCATCGAGTTTACCCATTGCTCCTCCTTATTGATTGAACGTGGAATTGAACGCGGAACGGGGAATGCGGAACGCGGAATTTGGCTCCGCTTGGGTAGAGGTGTGCTCCATCAAGCCACCGCGTCACCACGCCCCCGCATTAATTCCCCGTTCCCCGTTCCGCGTTCAACACTTCGATTACCGGCGCGAATTGTTCGATCCCCGCGAGGTTGTTCGGCTGCAAGGCGACCTGGATGTGCGAGATCCCCTCGGCGGTGAACGAGTGCAGCGCGCGGGCGATCTCGGCGGGCGTGCCGACGATCGGCTCCGCGTGCGAGTCGGGGCGGATCAGCCGCGTCGCCAGGTCGGGCGTGCCGACGAAATCGACCAGCACCGTCATCGTCCTCCCGAGGGTCGCCGGGTCGCGCCCGACCTCCCGGCAGGCGGCGTCCACCGCCTCGCGCAGTGGCGGCACCGCCGTCGGGTGGCTCTTGTCGAACGCGACCCAGCCGTTCCAGAGGTCGGCGTACTTGGCCGTCAGCTGCAGCATCCGTGCGCCCTTCGTCCCGATCATGATCGGCGGACCACCGGCGCGCGGCCCGCGCGGGCGCAGTTCGCACTCCCGTGCCTGGTAGAACTGGCCCGCGAAATCGACCTGCCCGGTCTTCAGCAGGCCGGAGATGATCTGCGCCGCCTCCTCGAAGCGGCTGACGCGGTGATCGTAGGGATAGCCGAACGCCTGGTACTCCGGCTCGTGGTAGCCCGCGCCGATCCCCAGAATCAGCCGCCCGCCGCTGATCTCATCGACCGTGTCCGCGATCTTCGCCAGCAGCGCCGGGTTGCGGAAGCCGGTGCAGACAACGAGCGTGCCGAGCTCGACCCGGCTCGTCGAGGCCGCCAGCGCCGACAAGAGCGACAGGCACTCCCAGCCGCCGCGCGGCTCGATCCCCTCGAAGCGGAAGAGGAGGTGATCGGCGATCCAGATCGAGTCGAAGCCGACCTCCTCCGCCCGCCGCGCCATGGTCACGATATCTTGCCAGCGCGGCGTCTCGCCCTGCATCTGCCGCTCGCTGAACGGCAGATGGACGCCTACTTTCAATGGCACGTTTCCCATAAGCATCCCCCCTTCATCAACCATCAACACTGCTCGTTATCTCTACCGCCCCTCCTGCGTCTCCCTGGGCAAGCCGACCGCAAGCCGCCATACTTTACCGCAATGGACTGTGTGCATTCGCATTCCTAATTGGCGCGAAGGGGACGATGCATGGTGACCTATATTTGGCAGGAAGGCTACATCGCGACTTCGCCGGAGATCCTGCACGGCCAGCCGATCGTAGCGGGAACGCGGGTTCCGGTGCGCGCCATCGCCGAGATGTGGCGGATGGGGGACACCCCGGAAATGATCGCGGAACAACTCGACCTCCCCCTCGCTCGGGTCTTCGCGGCCCTCAGCTACTTCTGCGACCATCAGCAGGAGATCATCGCCGCGATCGAGCGGAATCGCTTGCCGACGGAGCGAGACATTACCGACGTGGGCTGGCGGCCGAACCCTGTGACTCCGCACAGGATAAAGCCGCGCCTCGCGGGCCTGCGGGCCACGAAGCCTCCCCACGGAGGCTAGGTCTGCGACGATCCTAGCCCGCGCAGGCGGGCTTTGTGGCGGCGTGAGCCGCCCGCGAGGCGCGGTTTCAACCGCCTGCTATCCCGCTCAAAGCTCCCGAAACCGCACCACGCCCGCCCCCCGGTCCCAGATGGCGTATTGCCCGGCGACAAGCGCGCCGGGGTTGATCAGGTAGCGCCGCGCCGGGGCGATGGTGAGGACACCACGCCCGAGATCGATCGGGCCGCGCTCGTCGCGGGCGGCGCGGTGATGCGTATGCCCCGCGAAGGTAATCCGCACCCCGTCGTGCTCCCGACCCGCCGCCGCTTGCGTCGCCCGCCCAGAGAGGCGGGCCAGGGTGGCGACCCGGCCCCAGTCGGTCGCCTCGTGCATCAGGCAGACATCCTCGACGATGACCTCCTCGCCCAGGGCGGTCAGCAGGCGCACCGTCTCCGGCGCGAGCGCGCCATCCTCGGCGGCGGCCTGCGCGATCTCCCGCTCGTGGTTGCCCCAGACCCCGACGATCGGCCAGCCGGCCAGCGCCCGCGCGCAGCCGTCGGCCTGCTCGGCGCGATCGAAGAGGTCACCTAGCAAGGCGATCTGCTCCACGCCCGCCGCCCGGCAGTCCGCCAGGGCGCCGACCAGCGTCCGCTGCGCGCCATGCACATCCGCGAAGAGGCCGATGATCCGACCGAGTCGCGGCGCGGGATCAGTCGGCATGAGCCGGCAATCCTGCGTCGTGCGCCGCCACCCGCGCGGCGGCGTGCGGCACGATCAGGCAATCGACCACCCGCGCGCCGTCGCCGCGCGGCAGGACCAGCAGCGGGTTGATATCGATCTCGGCGACCTCGTCGCGCAGATCGACGCAGAGTTGCGCGAAGCGGGCGAGGATTTGGACGACCGCCTCGGTATCCGACGGTCCCTTGCCGCGCGACCCGCTCCCGTCGAGGATCGCTGCGCCGCGCAGCCGCCCCAGCATCGCGCGCCCATCACGCACCGTCAGTGGCGGCACGCCCAGCGCCACATCCTGCAGCACCTCGACAAAGATGCCGCCGAGCCCGACCGCGATCGCCGGGCCGAAATGCGGGTCTTGCGTCATCCCCAGGATCAGCTCCTGGCCGCCGGTCACCATCTCCTGCACCAGCACCCCGGCGATGTCGGCGTCGGGCTTGTAGGCGCGCGCGCTGGCGAGGATGCGCGCCAAGCCCGCCCGCGCCGCCTCGTCGTCGGCGATGTTCAGCAGCACCCCCCCGGCCTCGGTCTTGTGCGGCAGGTCCGGCGACTCGATCTTCAGGACGATCGGGTAGCCGATCGCCCGCGCCGCCGCGACCGCCTCATCCGCCGTCGTCGCCAGACGCTCACGCACCGTGGGGATGCCGTAGAGGGCCAGCAGCGCCTTCGCCTCGCGCTCGACGAGCGGTCGCCCGCCAGCGGCGCGCACCAGGGCGCGGGCCTGCTCCGCCAGGGGGCCGACTAGCGCCCGCGCGCGCGACTCGCCCGCCCGCTGCCGCTGGAACTCCGCGTAGTCGATCAGCGCCGCGACCGCTTTCAGGCTGTTCTCGGTCCCTTGGAGGAAGGGGATGCCGTCGAGTTCGGTGGTGGGGTCGGCGGGGGTCAGGGTCGGGCTGGCGCTCGCCTTCATCTCCCCGGCCACGAGCGACATGACCAGGAAGACCTTGTCCGGGTACTGCTCCGGCATCCGCCAGATCACCTGACCGGAGGCGTCGGCGCGGTCCATCCGCGACGGGAAGGCCCGCCCGTAGATGATCGTGTGGATATTGGGGTCCTCGGCCAGCGCCGCCAGCGAACCCTCCAGGATCTCCGGCTGCTGCGCCGCTTGGCCGGTGTAGTCGAGCGGGTTGCCGACCGTCCCAAATGCCGGGATGATCGCGCCCAGCCGTTCGGCCGTCTGCGGCGCGAGGGTCGGGAAGTCCAGGCCGCAATCGGCACCGAGGTCGGCGGTCAGCCCCGCCGCGCCGCCCGAGACGAACGCGGAGGCGACTCCCCGCCCGCGCGGCAGCTTCTTGGTGTGGAAGATCGCCAGCGTCTCGGCCATCTGGTCGAGGTTGTGGACGCGCGTGATCCCGTACTGCCGCATCACCGCGTCGGCGATCCCGTCCGACCCGACGAGCGAGCCGGTGTGCGCCAGCGCCGTGCGCCGCCCCGCCTCGGACCGTCCGATCTTCAGCATCACGATCGGCTTCTGACGCGCCGCCGCTAGTTCCGCCGCCGCCAGGAATTTCTCGGGCGTGCGGAACTGCTCGACGAAGCAGCCAATCACGCGCGTCTCCTCGTCGTCGGCGTAGTGGCGGATCATGTCGGCCACATCGACATCGGCCTCGTTGCCGAGGGTGACGATGTAGGAGAAGCCCATCCCGCGATCGTTGGCGGGCAGGATGATGCTGTAGGCGATCAGGCCGCTCTGCAGAGCCAGGGCGATCCCGCCGCGCCGCAGGACCGGGTAGGGGCCGCTCGACGCGGTCATCTGCGCCGGGACGCTGATATTACCCAGGCAGTTCGGCCCGACGACCCGGATCCCGGTGCGCCGCGTGAACGCGCCGATCGCCGCCTGCCGCGCCGCGCCGCTCGCGTCCTCCTGCTGCTCCCCGAAGCCGCTGCTGATGATGTTGACCGCGCCGACCCCGGCCCGCGCGCAATCATCCAACACCTCCGGGACCAGGTGATTTGGCACGACCACGATTGCCAGGTCCGCCCCGCCGGGGATCGCCGAGAGGGTCGGGTAGGCCCGTCGCCCGTGGACCTCCTCGTAGCGCGGCGTCACCGGGTGGATCGTCCCCTCGTAGCCGCAGCGCACCAGCCCGGTCAGGATACTGGTGGCGAA
>CADCWN010000218.1 GCA_902806415.1 uncultured Thermomicrobiales bacterium
CGAACTGGTTGATCACGAACGTGCCGCGGATGTTGGTCCGGTGCATCCGGTCGAGGAGATCGAGGTCGAAGTCCACCACCGTGCCCAGGAGCATGATGCCTGCCGCGTTGACCACGACGTCGACGCCGCCGAACTCCGCCTCCGCGGCGTCGAACAGGCGCGCCACGGCGCCCTCGTCGGCCACGTCTGCCCTGACCGCAATCGCCGATCCACCCCCAGACATGATCGCCGTGACGGTAGCATCGGCCTCCGCCTCGTTGCTGACATAGGCCACCACGACCGCCTGGCCGTCGGCCGCTAGCCGCTCGGCCACCCGTCGCCCGATGCCCCGCGAACCGCCCGCGACGATCGCCACCCGGCGTGGGCGCTGAGTCTCGTCTCCCGTCCCCACGATGGTCCTATCCTGCGTGCCCATCTCCACTACTCCTAGCGTGATCCGTCTCCTTCGGCGATATTATCACTGATAACGCTAACATACTATCACTGGAAACGTCAATGAATCGATCGGTTTTTTGCTATCGTGCGTACCATGAGCGAGATGGAGGCGAGTCCGAGAGACCGAATCATCCGCGCGGCCGCGGAATTGCTGGCCCGGGGTGGCCGGGAAGCGGTCAGCACGCGGGCGGTCAGTGCCAGGGCCGGCGTGCAGGCTCCGACGATCTACCGCCAGTTCGGCGATATGCGCGGGCTCCTCGACGCGGTCGCCAGCTACGGGTTCTCCGCCTACTTGCGCACCAAGGTATCGCGGGAGCGCGTCCGGGACCCGGTGGACGACTTGCGTCGGGGGTGGGATATCCACGTCGAGTTCGGCCTCGCCAATCCGGCGCTGTACACGCTGATGTACGCGGACCCCAGGCCGGGGCATGCGTCACCCGCGGCGGCGGAGGCCGACGGTATCCTGCGCGAGCTGGTGGGGCGCGTCGCCGAGGCCGGCCGGCTGCGCGTCGGCGTGGAGCGCGCCTCGCGGATGATCCACGCCGCGGGGTGCGGCATCACCCTCACCCTGCTCGGTACCGATCCCGACGAGCGCGACCTCATGCTGTCGGTGGCCACCCGCGAGGCGATCCTCGCCGCCGTGGTGACGGAGGTGGCAGTCGATGCGGGGCCCGAGCGAGCAGGTCGCAACCGAGCCGCCGCGCGCGCTGTCGCGCTCAGGGCAGTCTTGCCCGAGGTGGCGCACGAGCTCACGCCGGGCGAGCGGACTCTGCTCTCTGAGTGGCTCGACAGGCTCATCGGGATGTCGGGCCACCTAGGGGTGACGCAACACGAGTGAGACGAGGCGGTGATGGTCCGGCCGAAGCGGCGTGATTCGGCGCCCTGTCTCGGATTCGGTGAGCGACGGGCAGCAGGGCGGCGCGCGCCAGCAAGCGCTGGAAGTCCCGCTCGCGCGTGCACGCGTCGCTTCACATCGCCCGCGGGCCACCCGTCCCGTCCGCTCGCCCAGCGATCGCGCTGCGCTCGATGTGCGCGTGGCGCCTGACGGCGATGACGTTGTCTGTGACGGTGGCGGACTGTCCGTTCGGGCCATTCGCCTGACGCTCGCGAGAGCCCAGCGCCTCGATGTCCCACCGCTCGGAGCCGAGGCCGAGCGTGGCCAGCGACTCCTCCGGGGTGGGGAAGCGGGTGGTCCGGTCCTGGTTCCACGACCACGGTGCGATCGAGGCGTGATCGACGATGAGCAGGAGGCCGCCGGGCGCCACCGCACGCGCCGCCTCGCGCAGGACCTGGTCGCGGGGGAACTCCACCGGCGAGTGCAGGTACTGGGCGGAGACGAGGTCGAAGTCGCCGCCGGGGAAAGTGCCGGTCAGGTCGTGCCGCTGGAAGTCGATGCGATCGGCGACGCCGGCCGCGACGGCGTGGGCGGCAGCCCGCCGGAGGGCGGTGGCGGACACATCCACGGCGGTCACGCGCCAGCCTTGCCGGGCCAGCCAGATCGCGTCGCCCCCCTCGCCGCAGCCGAGGTCCAGCGCGGTGCCGGCCGGCAGCGACGCGACGACGTCGACCAGGAC
>CADCWN010000219.1 GCA_902806415.1 uncultured Thermomicrobiales bacterium
CGCCAGCGCGATCCCCAGGACGACAAATCCCAGGATAACATCTATCACCTTCCAGACTTGCACCTGCTGGATGCTGACGAGGAGTTGGGCATCCGCCGGCTTGGTCAGCGTGAAATCGAGCGTGCCGAGGCGCACCTGCTCCATGAAGCGCTGCATACTCGGCTGAATGAGCGCGCGGATCACACCGCCGACGAGGAAGTAGACGCCGAGCAGGGCCAGCAACTCGGGCTGTCGCCAGCCGCCCAGTTCATCGGTGTGCGTGAAGACGACCGCCAGCCCGGCGATCGCGGCTCCGAGTTCGAGGGCCGACTGGAACAGCTGGATGAAGAGATTCGCCCGGTAGCTCAGTTCGTTGAGGACGCCGAGGCGGAGGAAGGTCCAGACGAGGCGTAGCATAAGGGCGTCCTTAGCTTTCAGCAGTCAGCTTTCAGCGAGCAGCGATCAGCGGGCGTGGGCTGCGCGGGCGCAGGCACTGGATGAGGGCGGTCGGCATTCGCTTCACTTCCTCTGTGTCTCGCGATAGGGCCGTGTGATCTGCAGCTGACAGAAAACCAAGGTCGTGGGCGAGTAGAAGATGGTACTCGAGTTCGCTGGCCGAGCTCATCGCGATATCGAGGAATCTGGCGAACTCTGCCTCGCCATTCCACCACACCCCTCGGCGATGTTCGCGGGAACCGATGCTGCGGCACGTCTGGTCTGGCTAACCAACCCGAACTGCTCTTCTCTCGGAAAAAGCTTCGTTACCCTGTACACGGGCAATGTCAACTGATGCACCTTCCCCCAAACCTTCAAACCCTTGAAATCCCTCATCGCCTCCCCCCACCCGAACGCGCCGCCGCCACCCTGTCTGCCGATCGCTGACTGCTGATAGCTGATAGCTGACGGCTGACCGCTCACTACGCCCCCACACCCGAGTAGCGCTGCACACCGATGTGCCAGACCGTCCGGAAGAGGAGGAGGCTGACAACGAGCCAGCCGGCTTGCGCAGCGAGCCCGAGCAGCGTCTCCTGCGGGGTGAGGCGACCGAGGGCGAGCTCGACCGGGAAGTAGACGGTCCAGCGGAACGGCAGGATGGCGGCGGCGATGCGGATCGGCGCGGGCAGGAGATCGAGCGGCGCGACCTGACCGGATAGGAAGAGGCTGACGACGAAGTACATCTGATTCACCGCGCCGGTGCGCGTCGTCCAGAACGCCGACGTCGCCAGAGTCCACTCGGTCAGGAAGCGCACCAGGAACGCGAGGAGCAGCGCCGGGACAAATGCCAGCAGCGCCCATGGCGCGGGGTTGAAGTCGGCACCGAAGGTGATCGCGAGCAGCGCTGCGGCGGGCAGTAACACCGGCAGGATGACCAGCTTGTAGGCGATATTGTCGGCGATGTCTTTGTGGATCGGGTGGATCGGTCGCAGCAGGAGGGGCGAGAATTGCCCTTGCCGTATCCGGTACTCGTACTCCCACATGATCCAACTGAACGTCAGGTGGTTGACGATCATCAGGATCAGGAAGTAGGCGGCGAAATCCGCCGCCGAGTAGCCGCCCACCGCCCCGCCGCCCGACTGCGCGATCGTCCGCCAGACAACGAGATAGATCGTCGGCTCCAGCACTGTGCCGAGCAACCAGATGGCCAGCGACGCGCGGTACTGCAATTGCGTCGCGATCGTCACGCGGAAGTTGGCGTGGTAGACGGCGAGGAGGGTGTTCATTGACACTCCAGTCGTGAGCCGTGAGCCGTGAGTCGTGAGCGGGTTCGTTGAGAGCCGAGTGGCTTCTACCAGCGCTACCTCACTCACGACTCACGGCTCACGACTCACGACTTTTCGTCACGCGCCGACACCGGCGTAGCGCCGTATCCCGGCCCGCCAGATGACCGAGAAGAGGGCGAGCGCGGCGGCTGCCCAGGCGAGTTGCGTGGCGAAGCCGACGAGGGCGGCGGACGGCGAGAGGCGACCGAGCAGCAGGGCGACGCGGTATTGCAGCCCGATCGCCAGGCTGAGGCGGCTATAGGCGCGGTAGAAGGCCACGGCCCGGGTCATACCGCCGCCGTCGCGCCCGTCGACTCGGCCGCTTCCTGGGCGAAGACCTGCTCGATCACCTCCTCGATCGGCGGATCCTCCACCGTGAGGTCACTGATCGGCAAGTCGGCCAGGAGGCGCGCGGTGACGGCGGCGGTCTCCCCCTTCGGAACGCGCAGGGTGGCGCGACCTTCCTCGCGCGCGACGATTTCGCCGTAGCCGCGCAGATCGACCCCGTCATCCGCCAGTTCGATGATCACGGTCTTGTGCGGCGAGAAGCGCCCGACCAGCGCGGCGAGATCGCCATCGAAGAGGAGTTGCCCGTGATGGATCACGACGACACGCTTGCAGAGTGCCGCCATATCGGCCATGTAGTGGCTGGTGAGGAGGACGGTCGCGCCGTGGCGGCGGTTGTACTCGGCGATGAAGGCGCGAATGCGGCGCTGCATCGTCACGTCGAGGCCGATCGTCGGCTCGTCCAGGAAGAGGACCTGCGGCTGGTGGAGGAGCGCCGCGGCGACCTCGCACTTCATCCGCTCGCCGAGCGAGAGGTTGCGGACCGGTTTGCGGATGAGCGCGTCGAGATCGAGGAGCTCGATCAGCTCGTCGAGGGTGCGCTTGTATTGGTCGGGCGGGATCCGGTAGATGACGCGATTCAGCTCGAATGAATCGAGCGCGGGAATATCCCAGCCGAGCTGATTGCGATTCCCCATGACCAGCGTGATCCGCCGCAGGAAGGCCCGCTCGCGGCGCGACGGCGTGTGGCCGAGGACACCGATCTCGCCGCTCGTCGGGTAGAGGAGGCCGGAGAGCATCTTCAGCGTGGTCGTCTTCCCCGCGCCGTTCGACCCCAGGAAGCCAATGATCTCGCCGGGCGCGACATCGAACGAGAGCCCGCCGACCGCCGTCACCTCGCGCGTCTGCCGCCGCGCCAGGCTCTTGACCGCCGCCAGCGCGCCCGCCTCGCGCTCATGGACGCTGTAGAGCTTACGCAACTCGCGGACTCGCACCGCCGGGGAAAGGGTATCCTGCATGGGCAACGCCGCTCCAACGACAAAGGTTTCACCGCAGAGGCGCAGAGGCGCAGGGTGACGCGGAGAGGATTTTATCGGAACATTTATTCTTGCGCGTTCTTCTCTGCGCTCTCTCTGCGCCTCTGCGCCTCTGCGGTGAAACCGTCCCCTTATCCCCGGCTATGCGGCTGGGCGGCACCGGCGTCGAAGAGGGTGGTCGCCTCGGCGGTCCGCTTTGTGAACTCGGCGAGGGCGGCGCGCACCGGCTCCGGCGTGGTCATGTCCACCCCGGCGCGGCGCAGCAGTTCGATCGAGTAGTCGGAGCCGCCGCTGGCGAGGAAGCGGAGGTAGCGCTCGACGGCGGGCTGACCCTCGGCGCGAATCTGCGCGGCGAGGGCGATCGCCGCCGAGAGGCCGGTGGCGTACTGGAAGACGTAGAAGCCGCGGTAGAAGTGCGGGATGCGCGCCCAGCCGATCTTCGCGGCGTCGGTCAGTTCGACCGCGGGGTGGTAGAGGGCGTAGAGCCGCCCCCATTCCTCCGAGAGGCTCTCGGCGGTCAGCGCGGCCCCGGCCTCGATCTGGGCGTGGGTCCAGCGCTCGAACTCGGCGTACATCGTCTGCGTGATCAGCGTGCCGCGCACATCGTCGAGGAACTGGCCCAGGATGGCGAAGCGCTCGCGGTCGCTCGCGGCGTGGTCGAGCAGGTGCCAGGTCAGCAGCGTCTCGTTGACGGTCGAGGCGACCTCGGCGCAGAAGATCGTATAGCTGGCCGTGGTGTACGGCTGTGCGGCGTTGGAGTAGAAGCCGTGCATAGCGTGGCCGGCCTCGTGGGCGAGGGTGTAGAGATCCTGGCGCGTGCCGGACCAGTTCATCAGGATGTAGGGCGGCGCGCCGAATGCCCCGACGTTGTAGCCGCCGGAGCGCTTGTTGACCGTCTCGTGGACATCGACCCAGCGCCCGGTCTCCAGGCCCGTGCGGAGATCGCCGAGATAGCGCTCACCGAGCGGGGCCAGCCCCTCGAGGGTGGTCGCGACCGCCTCGCGGTAGGTCACTTCCCGCTCATCGAGTTCGGCCAGCGGCACCTGCATGTCGTAGGGCGCGAGTCTCTCGACTCCGACGACGCGGCGGCGCAATTCGAGGTAGCCGCCGAAGGCGGGTAGGGCATCGTGGACCGCGTCGATTAAGGAGTCGTAGACGGCGGGCGGGATGTTGTCGCCGAAGAGGGCGGCGTCGCGCGCCGAGGCGTAGCCACGCGCGCGCGCGTAGAAAACATCCTTGCGGACCGAGGAGCTGTGCAGCGAGGCGATCGTCTGCCGATGGTCGATGTAGGCGGCGGCCATCTTCTCCGACGCCTCCTTGCGGGCGTCGCGGTTGCGCTTCTGGAGGATGCGCGAGACGCGTCCCTTGGTTAACTCGATCTCCTCCCCGTTCTCGTCATGGCCGAGTCCGTAGGAGAGATCGGCGTTGTCGAGCGCCGTGAAGGCGCTGCCCGGCGTGCGGGCGATCTCCCCGCTCGCGGCGAGGACCGCCTCGACCTCGGCGGAGCGGACGTGATCGCGGTTGCGGTCGAGATCGTCGAGCCCCTGGCGATGGTTCGCCAGAATCGCGTCCTCCATCCAGGCGCGCAGCGTCTCCCGGGGGATCGCGATGATCTCGGGCGTGAGGAAGGCGACCGACTCGCCGATCTCGGTGGCGATGCTCGCGATCCGATCGAAGCGCGAGAGGGCGGCGGGATCGGCGGTGTTCTCGTCGCGCCGGAGCATCGCGTAGACATACAGGCGCTCGATCCGCTCATTCATCGCCGCCTGCGCGTCGAGGATGTTGGCGAGCGCCCGCACCGACTCGCCCGCCCCGCCGCGCCCGGAAACGATCTCGTCGCGCAGCGTGCGAATATGCACGGCGTCGGCTTCCCAGGCGTCTTCGGTGGGGTAGAGCTTGGTGAGGTCCCAGGTTTCTTCGACGGGGACTTGGTCGCGCGTGGGGATGGCGGCGGTGGCGGTCATTTGGACTCCTTTCGGGTGGATGGTTACAGGGGGCGTCGGGCCGACGCCGTGACCACCTGACAAGACTGACGACGAGGTTCATTCCGCTCTGGCTGGCGACCGGATCCCGAGACGCCGCGCGGGACAAGCTCACCCGCGCCAGCTAGACGGATTATAGTTCAGCCGCCCACCGCCTCGATTTGGGTGGTGTTCGCCGCCGTGTTGCTCGCTTTACCACATTCCTCCGGGTATTGTTCGCAGTAG
Source organism: uncultured Thermomicrobiales bacterium (assembly GCA_902806415.1). Classification (GTDB taxonomy): domain Bacteria; phylum Chloroflexota; class Chloroflexia; order Thermomicrobiales; family CADCWN01; genus CADCWN01. The sequence goes on from CADCWN010000219.1 coordinate 5,269, forward strand.
GGCGTGTCGCCGGGGATTCGGCTGCGGATGCTGGCGATGAAATGATAGGCGGCTTCTTGGGTCGCGGTGACGCCGGGAATCGCGTAGAGCCAGAGCGGCAGCGCCGTGCCGAGCGCGGTCGCGGCGGTGAGATTGGCGGCGGCGGCGGCGGGATAGGTGAAGCCATCGGGGGTGATCGCCCAGATCGATTGCTCGCCCTGGGCGGTGGTGAGGCCGTGCGACTCCGGGAAGCTGGGCTTCTGGAACGGCGCGATCGTGATTCGCCCCTGGCGATCGATCGCGCGGACGAGGCGCACCGCGCGCGTGCAGAAGTCGCACGAGCCGTCGAAGATGAGGGTCAGGCGCTCGGGCAGCAAGCCGAAGGTGAGGCGCGCGCGCAGCCCCCCCCAGGTGGCGAGGCCGAGGCCGAGCAGACCGAGGGCGATGCGTCGTCGTGTCATCCGTCCATTCCTCCTCCAGTGGTCGGGGGCTGCTGTTCTCGCCAGGCACGCCAGTCGGCCAGGATCTGCGGGTCGTGCGCGAACGCCGGTTCGGGCGGCGCGTCGAGCGGGAAAAAGGCGAGCTCGGTCAGGTCGTCAGCCGGGGAGAGCGTGCCGCTGAGCGCCGTGCCAACATAGGCCACCAGCACGACCGTCTGGCCGGTCGCGGAGTAGAGGCCGAGTAGCGCATCGAGCCGCACGGTGAGCCCCGTCTCCTCGCGCACCTCGCGGACCGCCGCATCCTCCACCCGCTCGCCCCGATCGACGAAGCCCGCTGGGAAACTCCACTTCCCTGGTGCTGCGGAGTTCGGTGAGCGCCGCCCCATCAGCACCCCGCCGTCACGCTCGATCAGCACCGCGACCGCCAGCTTCGGATCCTCGAAGACCACCGCCCCGCACTGCGAACAAGCTGGACGTATCTTCCCTTGAACCTCACGCTCCCCGAGCGCGTGACCGCAGTTGGCGCAGAAACGCGGCATCACGCCCGCTCCGACGCTGTGTCGAGGCTGAAGAGGCGGCGCAGACACGGAACGGGGTCGAACTGCAAGATGCTCATCGCGGAGAAATCATCAAAAGGGCCATAACTTTCGACTCCGGGCTGCATGACATCAGTAACTCCGTATCGCCAATGTATCGCATATGATCTACGCACGATAAGCATACTCAATAATAGCTTCGCATAGAACTGGCTGGGTGGACAGGTCAGCGCTGGCCTTGAATCGCGGCGTAGCGCCCCAGGAGGCGATCGTAGTCCTCCTGGGTGTCGAGGTCGTCGGTGGGGGGCGAGCCGGGGATCGGGACGGCGTGGACGGAGGCGGCGTGGGCGTGGATGACGCCGCGCGCGCCCTGATCGCCGGTGACGGCGGCGAGTTCCGGGAAGAGGTCGCGGGCGATCAGGACCGGGTTGCCGCGCCGACCGTCGTAGGTCGGCATGATGATCGGGGCGGCGGTCGCGCGGCGAGCGGCGATGATCGCGTCAAAGACGGCGGGGCCGATCAGCGGCTGATCGCCGAGGATGAAGAGGGCGGCGTCGGCGTCGGGCGGCAGGGCGGCGAGCCCGGCGCGGAGGGAGGTACTCTGCCCCCCGCGGTAGGTGTCGTTGATGACGACGCGCGCCGCGCCGAAGTCGATCCGCCCCCGAATCGTTGCCGCCTCGTGGCCGAGGACCACGAGCAATCCGTCGAGTGCGGCGGCGCTGGCGTTCGCCAGGGTGTGCGCCAGGACCGGTCGGTCGCCGAGCGGCAGCAGTTGCTTCGGGCGACCGAGGCGCGACGAACTCCCCGCCGCCAGGATGACGCCGATGATCGGCCCCGTGACCCGCTGCCGCTCAGTCACCGGCAACCTCGACCGCCTCTTCGAGCGCCCCGAGCGTCCGCTTGGCCTCGCTCGGCGCGGCAGCTTCCGGCGCGGGGACGAAATGGCGGTCGTAGCGGGTGGCGACGATCTCGGCGATGATCGAAAGGGCGATCTCCGCCGGGGTCTTGCCGCCGAGGTCGAGGCCGATCGGGCCGTGGATCCGGTCGATCTGCTCGTCCGTGAAGCCCTCGCGGCCCAGTCGCGCACGCCGATCGATGTGGGTCTTGCGCGCGCCGATCGCGCCGATATAGCGCGCGTCGGTCCCCAGCGCGCCGCGCGTGGCGGGCTCGTCTAGCTTCGGGTCGTGGCTGAGGATGGCAATATAAGTCGAGGGATCGACGTGGAGTTGGGAGAACGCCTTGTCCGGCCAGGCGACGATGATCTCGTCGGCCTCGGGGAAACGCTCGCGATTGGCGAAGCGCGAGCGGGCGTCCACGATCGTCACGCGGAAGCCGAGTTCCTTGGCGTAGTGGGTCAGCGGGATGGCAATGTGGTCGCCGCCGAAGAGGATCAGGTGCGGCGAAGGGGCGTAGACCTCGATGAAGACATCGATCAATTCGCCCGGCTCGCCCCCGGCGAGGGCGGCATCATAGGTGCGCCGCACCGAATCTTCGCGACGCTGCGCGCGAACGGTATCGCGGACAATCGCCGCGCGCAACGCCCCGTCCGGGAACGCGCCCTCCACCCGCCCATCCGGGTGGACGATGAACTTGTCCCCGACCGCCGCCGCCGCCGCCTCCGGCACCGCGACGATCGTCGCCGTCGCGATCAGCCGTTCCTCGGCCAGGTACCCCTTCAGCGTGTCGAACAATCCCACCCTATCCCCCAGCTGAAGTACGAAGCACGAACTACGAAGTACGAAGTAGGGTCTGCACCACGCCAGTCCGTACTTCCAACTTCGTACTTCGTACTTCTCGTAGTCCTCTACCAGCGCAATGGCTCGACAAAGACCTCGATCGTGCCACCGCAGGCCAGTCCGACCTCGAAGGCGAGTTCGTCGGTGATGCCGAAGTGGAGCAGCTTGCTCTCGCCGGTCTTGATCGCCTCCTGCGCGGCGTCGTAGACCGCGCCCTCGACGCAGCCGCCGCTGACCGAGCCGACCATCTCGCCGCGTGCGGAGACCGCCAGCTTCGCCCCGAGCGGGCGCGGGGCTGAGCCGTAGACTTTCACGACCGTGGCGAGCGCAACATCATCGCCGCGCTCGCGCCAGGTCTCGATGGTTGGTAGGACGTCTCTCATCTCTTCATCCTTCAAAGTTGGGTATGCTCGCGGGCAAGAGCGTGCACGCAGCGTGCTCGATCACTCATTACAAAGCTCACTCGGCGTGGACTATTCCGTACCATCAGGGTGATTGGGCATTGATATCAATCGATCGTCGATGCCATTAGTGGGGATCGTGTCATCACACAGGTATCGCTCTAGGGCGAGGCGCGCGATCTCGCTCACGCCGCGATTCTCGCTGCGGGTGCGGGCGAGTAGTGCCTCGAATGTCGCGGATGAGACGCGGAACTGCACGCGGAACGATGTGCCGTAGCCGAGCGGTGGCCGATCGGCAGTTCGCGGGCGAATCTGCTCGGGGGCGAAGCCTGTTTCAGCTTCTTGCACCAGCGCGTCGCTCGCCTCCGCCGTAAGAGGTTGACCATTCCTCAGCCTGGTTGTCTCCACCGTAGCACCTCCTCATAGTAGCGACGATAGGTTGGTCGGAGCCGCATCGCGTGGAACACGAGCAAATCCCAGTCCCTTGGGGGTCTTGTTCTTCCACGGCGATGACCTCCAAGGCGCTGCCGCGCCTATCCTCGCCAATGAACAGAAGCACATCCACAGTCGGATGACACGCGGACTGAACGGGGAATGGTGGCCTCCAATGCTCAATAACGTGACGAATCTAGTCTTCGGTGATCCCCTGCTTAAACGCTGAGCTGGCGAATCGCATTACCTTCGCCTCTCAAGACGATAGATCCTGTCGTACAAAAACACAAGGTTGCGCCGGGGGCGGCCACCGCGCGGTGGCCGCCCCCGGCGCAGATGCCGTATCAGCCGAGGACGGCGGGCAGGTGGAGCGTTTGGCGCCGCACCGGGCGGCGGGTGGTGACATCGCTGAGGGCGAGGGCCAGCGATTCGAGCGATTCGAGGTTGTGGACCGGCAGGAAGTCGTCCACGTAGGGCAGGGCCGCCTGGATGCCGCGCGTGAGCGGCTGGTAGGTCGGCGAGCCGAGCAGCGGGTTGAGCCAGATCAGCCGGAACGACATCCGCTGCAAGCGCGCCATCTCGCGCCGCAAGACCTCCACATCGCCGCGATCCCAGCCATCGCTGATGATCAGGACGATCGCCCCCTGGCCCAGCACGCGCCGCGCCCAGCGCGTATTGAAGGTCAGCAGCGACTCGCCGATCCGCGTACCGCCCGCCCAGTCCTGGACCTCTTTCGAGACGCGCTCCAGGGCGGCGTCGATGTTGCGGACGCGCAGTTGGCGGGTGATCCGCGTCAGGCGCGTGCCGAAGACGAAGACCTCCACGCGGCTCAACCCCTGCTCCATCGTGTGGACGAATTGGAGGAGGATACGCGAGTAGCGGTCCATCGAGCCGCTGATGTCGCAGATCAGCACCACACGACGCGGCTTCTGCTTCCTGCGACGGCGGGCCAGTTCGACCGGTTCGCCGCCATACTTCATGTTCGCGCGGAGCGAGCGGCGCAGATCGAGGTAGGTGCCCTTCGACGCGCGCACGGTGCGGCGCGAGCGGCGCATCGCGATTTGCCAGGCGATCTTCTGCATCAGCAGCTTCGCTCGCTCCATCTCGTCGGCGTTGAACTGGGCGAAGTCCTTCCCTTTCAGCGCCTCCGAGGCGCTGTAGGTGAGCATCGTATCGGGGTCGGCGTCGTCGGCGCTCTCCCCCTCCTGCACCTCGCGCTGGCTCAGTCGCTTCTCGGCCGACTCGTCGTCCTGCCCCTTCTTGCGATCTTTGCCGGGCGGCGGGGGGATCGGTTGCTCCTCCTCATCGGTCGCCCCCTCGGGCGGGGCGAGATCGGACATTTCATCGAAGGGGCTGTCGTCGTCCGCGAAGGTGCTGTAGCGCCAGTAGAGATCGAACGCCTTGTCGAAGAGCGGCCCGTCCTCCTTGCGGGTGACGAAGACCGCGCGCGACGCCAGCTTGAAATCCTCGCGCACCAGCCCGATCGACGGGATGGCGTTGGCGAAGTCCATCGTCTGCCCGAGCGTCGCCGGCAGGCCGACGAGGCGCAGATAGCGCCCGAAGCCGACCACGCGGTCGAGCAACTGGACACCACGCTCCAGGTCGCGCCCGCGCGCTTCGAGCCCGGTTCCCGGCGCGCTAGCCATTGTTCGCCCCGGCGGTCGCCGTCTGGATCAGTTGCTTGCTCAGCCCGCCGCCGACCTTGGTGATATCTTCCTGGTGCTTCAGGATCGCGCCGAGGGTGGCGTCGACCGCCTCCTGGCGCAGGTCGCCTTGCTCGAGCGCGACGAGGGCCGCGGCCCAGTCGAGGGTCTCGGCGACGCCCGGCACCTTGTAGAGATCGACGCGGCGCAACTCGTGCATGAAATGGCTGACCTGCCGCGCCAGGACCTGCGGGGCCTGCGGCTGGCGGGCGGCGATGATCGCCTCCTCCTTCTCGATCGACGGGTAGTCGATCCAGTGGTAGAGGCAGCGGCGCTTCAGCGCGTCGTGTAGCTCGCGCGTGCGGTTCGAGGTGATGATGACGACGGGCGGCTGCGCGGCCTTGATCGTCCCGATCTCCGGCACGGTGATCTGGAAGTCGGAGAGGAGTTCCAGCAGGAACGCCTCGAATTCCTCGTCGGCGCGGTCGATCTCGTCGATCAGCAGGACCGGGCGCTCGCCGGGATGGTCGTTGGTGTACTCGACCGCCTGGAGGAGCGGGCGCTTGATCAGGAACTCGGCACCGAAAATCTCGCGCAGGGCGTGATCACGTGCGGAGCCTTCGGCCTCCAACATGCGGATCTCGAGCATCTGCTTGGCGTAGTTCCACTCGTAGACCGCGTGGTTGACATCCAGCCCCTCGTAGCATTGGAGGCGGATAAGCTGGGTATTGAGGAGATCGGCCATCGTCTTGGCGACCTCGGTCTTGCCGACACCGGCCTCGCCCTCCAGCAGCAGGGGCTTGCCGAGGCGCAGGGCGAGGAAGAGGGCCGTGCCCAGGCTGCGGTCGGCGATGTAGGCGCGCGAGCGCAGGGCTTCCTGTATCTGATCGATCGACTCGACCGAGGCGGTGTCTGTCGCTGGCATTCCGGTCGTCATCCGCTGTCCGTCCTCCCGTGTTCGTCCGCGCCGTCAGTCCCTGTACAGGCATGGTCGGCGATCGACGGTAACTATTTGCTGCGCCGGGCCGTCCGGCGCGATCGGTCTGATAAGTATACCAAGGGAAGTCCTGGGGTGTGTGAGCGCGGCACCAGCCCGACAAGGGCTGGTGCCGCGCGTCCGGGTCTGTTTTATACCTCCGTGACCACCGGCAGGATCATCGGGCGCTGATGGGTGTTGCGGTAGATGTAGCCGCCCAGCACCTGGGCGGTGCGCTCGACGAGGCGACCGTACTCGGCGCGTCCGCGCCCGCTGCCGCGCTTGAGGGCACGACGAACCTCGTCGGCCGCCCCTTCGAGCAACCCGTCGCTCTCGTTGTGGACGAAGCCGCGCGCGACGATTTCCGGCCCGTTGAGCAACTGGCCGGTGTCGCGATCCATCACCAGCGAGGCGAAGATCACGCCGTCCTCGGAGAGGTGCTGGCGATCGCGCAGGAGGACGGTGGTGACATTGCCGACAGTCAGCCCGTCGATCAGCACCGAGCCGGAGGGGACGGTGCCGAGTTTGCGAGCGGCCCCTTCATCGAACTGCCAGATGTCACCGATCTCCGCGATCGGCACGCTCCCGATCGGCAGGCCCCACTCGGCCGCCATCCGCTGGTAGAGGAGCAGGTGCCGGAACTCGCCGTGGACCGGCAGGACATACTTCGGGCGGGTCAGTTCGAGCATATAGCGCAATTCGTCACGCGCCCCGTGGCCGGAGACGTGGATCTGCGGGACGAGCGTGTTGTAGATCACGTTCGCGCCGCCGCGGAAGAGGTTATCGATCGTCCGCGCCACGGTCTCTTCGTTGCCGGGGATCGGCGAGGAGGCCAGGACGACTGTATCGCCGGGTATCAGGCGCAGCGAGCGATGCTCGCCCGCCGCGACGCGGCTGAGCGCCGCCGTCGGCTCGCCCTGGCTGCCGGTCATGATCAGCAGGACGTGCTTCGGCGGCAGTTTCGCCGCCTCCTCGACGGTCACCAGCGTGCCGTGTGGCACCTCGAGATAGCCGAGGTCCATTGCCACCGTGGTGTTGTTCTCCATGCTGCGCCCGACCGCCGCGACCTTGCGCCCGTTGGCGTGCGCGGTGGTGATCGCGTGCTGGAGTCGGGTGATATTCGAGGCGAAGGTGGTGATGATCACCCGGCCCGGTGCCTCGGTGACGATCTGCTCCAGCGCCTCGCGGACGATCTGCTCCGATGGGGTGCGCCCCTTCGTCTCGATGCGGGTCGTGTCGGAGAGGAGGAGGAGCACCCCCTCGTCACCAAGCTGGCGCAGGCGCGCTTCGTCGGTCGGCGGGCCGGAGATCGGCGTCGGGTCGAACTTGAAGTCGCCGGTGGCGATCACCTTGCCGTCGGGGGTGTGCAGAACGACGGCCATACTGCCGGGGATCGAATGGTTGACCGGCACGAATTCGGCGTCGATCTGCTGGGTCAGCGGGTAGCGCTTGCCGGGCTCGACGAGGCAGAAATCGGCAAGGTCGAGGACGCGGCGCTCGCGCAGTTTTGCCTTGATGAAGCCGAGCGCGAGGTCCGAACCGTAGATCGGGATCGGTTTGCCCGGCGTCGCCAATTGCGGCAAGAGGTAGGGCAGACCGCCGATGTGGTCCTCATGCCCGTGGGTGATCAGGATGCCGCGCAACTGATCGCGATGCTCTTTGAGGTACGTATAGTCCGGGATGACCAGATCGACGCCGCGTTGTTCCTGCTCGGGGAATTTCACGCCAGCATCGATCAGGATGAGATTGTTGCCGAACTCGACGAGATTCGAGTTCTTGCCGATCTCGCCCACCCCGCCAAGGGGGATCAGGCGTAGACGCTTCCGTTTTGCCACGAGGGTCCTTTCTCCGTCGTCTGGTGGGTGCTGTCAGCGACGATTTATGCATGAGAGGGCGCGCGGCGAGGCCGGCACCCTGGGTCAAGTAAAGGGAGCAAGTGTTGTGCCAAAGGTCAGCGACCGCTCAGAGCCCCTCGACGATCAGCATCTTCGTCTCGGTCGTCCGCTGGCGCAGCGCCTTCGCTTCGGCATACTCGGCGGAATCCCACCAGGCGTGGGCCTGCTCGGCGCTGGGGAATTCGATGACGCTGATACGCTTCGGATCCCACCCCCCTTCGAGCGGTGTGAGCGCGCCGCCGCGAGCCAGATAGTTGCCGCCATACGCCGCGACGGTGGGCGGGGCCATCTCGCGGTACGCAGCAAATCCCTCGGGGTCGGTCACGACCACATCGACAATAATGTACGCGGCCATCGTTTAGTACTCCTTTGTATCGTGGGGTTTAACCTCTCCCCCGGCCCCTCCCCTACAAGGGAGGGGCCGGGGGAGAGGTTCACGCCTTTACCGTGTCGTACTTCGCCAGTTCGAGGGTGTCGAGCAGGGCGTGGAGATCGCGCTTCGCCGCCGGGTCGAGGGTGAGGCCGGGCGCGCGGACGGTCGCGTGCTTGATCTGCCCGCGACGGACCTGCACTTCCTTGCGGGCGGCGACGCCGGTGCCCGGCTGTCCGTCGAGCAACATCAGGGGCAGATAGCGGTAATAGAGGGTCGCGGCCCGCTCCTCGTCGCCCGCCCGGAACGCCTGCCAGATCTCCACCAGGATCTCGGGGTAGGGGAAGCCGGTCATCGCGCCGCTCGCCCCCGCGCGCAGTTCGTCGAGGAGCCAGACACCGCTGAGCCCGCCCTGGAAGGTGATCCGGCCCCCCGGCAGCGCGGCGGCGGTCTGCCGAATCCGCGAGGCGGTCGGGATATCCTCCAGCTTGATCGTCACGATTTCCGGCACCGCCGCGACCATCTCGGCCATGAACTGCGGCGACATGCTGACACCGTTGACCGGCGGATAATCTTGCAGGACGATCGGCAGGCCGCCCTCGGCCCCGATCCGGCGATAGTGCTCGATCAGCCCCTTGCCGACCTTGCTGAAATTCGGCGGCGCGATCATCACGCCCGCCGCGCCCGCCGCGCCCGCCGCGCGGGTGCGCTCGATCGTGACATCGGTGCCGTCGTGCGAGACGCCGACGATGACCGGGATCCGCCCGGCGATCGCCCGCATCGCCACGCCGGTCAGTCGTTCGCGCTCGGCGTCGTTGAGGCGCGGAGCCTCGCCCGCCACGCCGAGGATCGTGATCCCCTGCACCCCGGCGGCCACCGTCGCGTCGAGCAGCGTGGCGAACGACTCCTCGTCGATCCGCCCGCCCTCATCGAACGGTGTGGAAACGATGACGTAGATCCCTTCGAGTCCTTGCATACCGCTTCTCCTACCTGAACCCTTTGCCCCCGAATTGGGTGGGGCGGATCGTCTATCGCGGTGATCGGCGAGCCCGATCAACCATCACCTATAGTTTGTCTGCTCTCCTCATCAGCAACCGTGATGAGGAAGCTAACCCTTCGCCGCTGCCACGAACCGGCGCACGCGCTCGGCATCGACCGGCGCGGTCGTCTTGCCGCCGACCTTAAAGCTGGTGCCGACGATCGCGCCATCAGCGATCGCGAAGGTGTCGCGCACGGTCTCCGCCGTGACGCCGCTGCCGACCAGGATCGGCGTATCCGGTAGGGCGGCGCGCACGCGGCGCACATCGTCCAGGTCGGTCGCCGCGCCGGTGCCGGTGCCGCTGACGATCAGCGCGTCGGCGAGGCCGCGCTCGGTCGCGTCGCGCGCCGCCTCCTCGATCGTCTGCGGGCCGAGCGGCGCGGCGTGCTTCACCAGCACATCGGCCAGGATCGCGACCGGCACGCCGAGTTCGCGGCGACGACGCAGAGTGCGATCGGCGCGGCCCTCGATGATCCCCTGGTCGGTCAGCATCGCGCCGCTGTGGGCGTTGACGCGGATGAACGTCCCTGACCCGGCGCAGACCGCCGCGAGCGCCAGCGCCGCCGCCGCATCATTGCGCAGGACATTGATCCCCAACGGCAGCGGGGTCAGCGGGCGCAGCTCCGTGACGACGCGCGATCGCCGCGACCGTCTCCGGCTCGACCGCCCCCGCCCGGAATGGCACATCACCGAAATTCTCGACGATCACGGCATCGACCTCCCCTGCGGCCAGGGCCAGCAGATCGGCGCGCGCGCGGGACAGGATTGCCGCGAAATCACGGCCCCACCCTGGCGCGCCCGGCAGGGGCGCGAGGTGGACGACGCCGATCACCGTGCGCGCACCGCGACGGAAGAGGGCGGCGGGCGCGGCGGGGACCGCAGACCGTTCGTCTTCCACCCTCACGCCCACCGACTCATCATCTCACCGCTCCTGCTCCTGTGCTCGACGCAACTCGCCCACCCGCTACGAAATCCCCGCCCCACCGTCCACATTAAACGTCGCGCCGGTGATTAGCCGGGCGTCGTCGGAAGCGAGCAGGGTCGCGATCGCGACGAGATCATCGGGACGCCCGATCAGTTTCAGGGGGATACGCGCCAGCCGCCCCTCGCGAAAATCGTCGCGCGCGATGTCCTGCCGGTTCATGTCGGTCTCGATCAGGCCGGGCGCGATCGCGTTGACCCGGATGTCGTGCGGGGCAAGTTCGAGCGCCATCGCCTTCGTCAGCATCCCGACGCCGGCCTTCGAGACCGAATAGTGTGCCACATTCAGTCCGGCGTTGAACTGATTGAGGGACGAGATGTTGATGATCTTTCCCCCGCCCCCTTGCGCGACCATCTGCCGCGCGACCGCCTGCCCGATCAGGAATACACCCTTGAGATTGGTGTCGAGGATCCGATCCCACTCCTCCTCGGCGATCTCCAGGAACGGGGTCCGCCGCAGCACCCCGGCATTGTTAACCAGCACGTCGATCCGCCCGAACGCGGCGACTGTCTCCGCGACGAGTCGCGCCGCCGTCCCCGGCGCGGCAACATCGCCCCGCACCCCGATCGCGCGACGACCGAGCGCCTGGATTTCCCCCACAACCGCGCGCGCCGCCGCCTCGTGGCTGGCATAGCCGATCGCCACATCGGCCCCTTCGCGCGCCAGACCCAGGGCGATCGCGCGCCCGTTCCCGCGCCCGCCGCCGGTGACCAGCGCGACCTTCCCCGCGAGTTTCATCCTGCCCTTTCGCCCGACGGCACTTGGTCTACCCGCTTCAGATCATGGGGGATACAATGCCACCCTCGCCGCCTTAAGGCAAGGTCAGTGTCGGCGTTTGTCGCCCGACGACTCAGCGCCGGGCGCAAGATCATCGCCCTCATACTCCTGACCCCGATCGCGCTCACGCTTCGCCGTTGAGGAAGCGGAGGGCGACGGCGGCGACGGCGGCGACGCCGACCGGCAGCGCCCCCTCGTCGTCGATGTCGAAGCGCGGGTGGTGGTGTCCGTGGATCAGGCCGCGCTCATAATTCCGCGAGCCGATCCGGAAGAAGCAGCCGGGGACACGTTGCAAGAAGTAAGACATATCCTCGCCGCCCATCCCCGGCTCGCGCTCGACGACCTTGTCGGGGCCGACGACCTCGCGGGCGACCGCGCGGACGAGGTCGGTCATCGCCGGGTCGTTGACCAGCGCGGGGTAGCCGAAGCGATACTGGACTTCGGCCTCGGCGCGCATCGCGGCGGCGATCCCCGTGATTAGCGCGGGGATTCGCTCGGCGAGGTTCTGACGCACCTCCTCATCGAACGTCCGCACCGTTGCCTTCATGATCGCTTCTTCGGGGATGATGTTCGAGACCGTCCCGGCGTGGAGCGACCCGACGGTGATCACCGCCTGGCGCAGCGGGTTGACCTCGCGGCTGACCAGGGTCTGGAGGGCGCCGATACATTGCGCGGCGACGACGATTGGATCGACGCAGCCATGCGGGCGGGCGGCGTGCCCGCCGACCCCTTTGATCGTGGCGATGAAGCCATCCGAGGCGGCGTTGGTCGGCCCGGCGCAGACGCCGATCGTGCCGACCGGCAAGTCCTGGCCGATGTGGACGCCGAACGCCGCATCGACGCGCGGATCTTCCAGCACCCCCTCCTCGATCATCGGCTTCGCGCCGCCGGGCGGCACCTCCTCCGAGGGCTGGAAGACAAATTTCACCGTCCCCTTGATCTCATCCTTCCGCTCGGCCAGGAGGCGGGCGACGCCGAGGAGCATCGCGGTGTGCGAGTCGTGGCCGCAGGCGTGCATCACGCCCGGTGTCCCCGACTTGTAGGGCACGTCGTTCAGTTCCTCTATTGGCAGGGCATCCATATCGGCGCGCAGGAGGACGGTCTTGCCGGGCCGATCGCCGCGCAGCAGGCCGACGACGCCGGTCTTGGCGACGCCGGTCCGCGTCTCGATCCCGAAGCTCCGCAACTTCTCGGCGACGAAGCGCGCGGTGTTCTCCTCCTGAAAGCCCAATTCGGGGTGCTGGTGCAGGTAGCGCCGGTCGGCGACGACCTGCGGCCCGATCTCCCAGGCCGCCTCGGCCAGCGGCAATTTCGTGACCATCACTCCTCCCTCTCCTGATGTTCGCGGGCGCTCGATGCGTCCCGCCCCTTTGTCTCTTCCGGTGTGACCGGCGGGCTATCCGGCTCAGTCCGCCACTGTGGCTTCTTCGGGCATGGTCACGAAGGTGAAGATCTCGATCTCCGGGCTCAGCTTGGGCGTCCCCATGCCGAGCATGATCTGCACCGCCGGGTGCTCGCGGTTAAGGCGGTAGCCCTCCGTGGTGGAGAGCCCGCCCGTGGTGAGGTCGATGTCGCGGACCGCGACCGTCCGCACGTACCCGAGCGCGACGAATTCCTCGCGTAACAGCCGATTCTCCTCGCTCGTCCGCAGGATCGGCACGCCGTTAAGCGGCAATGATTCCCGCAGATGCTTCAGGAACGAGCCGGTCTTGACGACGCGGCCGCCGGCTAGATCCTCGACTGCGGCGATGGTTTGCACCGCCACCATCAGCCCGTCCCTGCCGAGTTTCTGCCGTACCGAGATCGGCTCGTCTTGCGCCCCCTCGGCCGCTTCGGGTGGTGCCAGGCCGGTCGCCTCGCTCGTCGCCCCGCCGACCTGTTCATGGTCGGGCGGCAGGTCGTCGCCGGGGAGCGAGGCATAGGGGATACGATTGCGGGAACTCAGCCGGATCCGCCCGGTTTCCGCCAACCGTTGGAGGATCTGTGCCAGCGAGAGACCGAATTGCAGCCGGGCGTTGAAATTATGGTGATTCTTCAAGCCATTACCGAGATCGGTCAGGCGTAGCGGTTGGCCCCGCCCATGAGCGCGTAGGTAGTCTTCGACCCAGGTGAAGACGGTTTCCAGCGGCGGCGTGTTCGCTCCGCTCAGTTCATCCACCGATCCCGCAATATGGTCCCGGTGACCGTTCGCGGACGGCTCCCGCGCGAATGTCGGGGTCGGCGCGAAGGCGGGCAGCGCGCCGGGCGGCACCCACTCAGGCAGAGCACCGGGGTCGACGAAGCGGTCGCGCGAAGGTGGCAGGGCCAGTGGGAGTGACGTCTGCCCGAGCGCCGCTTCCAGGTGTTGGACCCGCTCTTCCAGCGCCTGGATGCGGTCGAGCAACTCTGCCTGCTGATGCTCGGCGTGGTGCCGCCCGGCGGGGGGCCAGATTCGCTCCAGCCCGAGGGCTTCGGCCAGCCGCAGGAGTTCGTCATTGACGAGCGGCACGAGTGATAGCTGGCGTGATTTCCAGGTGGTGACGTGCCGCAGGCAATCGTCGAGGGTGAAGATGAACTTGCCGAAATTATTCGGCGGCTGCAACGGGAGCTGATGATTGGTCCCCTGCGGGCTGAGGATGAGCAGATCGGGCCAGATTTTAAAGGCGTCCTGCGCGAGGAGATCTTGACCCAGGCGGAAGCGCCGCTGATTATTCCAGAGCCATTCTTTCAGTTTGTTGGCCGCTTCGACTGCCTGCCAGTAATAGTTGCGGTATGGCCCGCCGAGGACGAGATCGCGCCATCCTTCGGGCGTCCACTGCTTCCAGGCGTTGTTGATGTCGCCGGCGAGCGGCAGCCCGCTGCGCTTCAACTCGATCACGATCAGCGCCAGCGTGCCATCGGCGTGGGGATGGATAACAAACCAGTCGATATTCCGACTGATGGTGAATTCGGCAAAGACCCAGAAATTGTCCGGCAAGGTTTTGAAGGCTTCGAGGACTTCGGGGTCGATTCGCTGGCGGTCGGCCCCGGCGAAAATATGCGGCATCGGGCGTTAACTCCTTTCTTTCGGCTGGGACGCGGTTTGCCCGAGCGGGGGGCGCGTGGAAGGTAAGCCATAGTAGCGGTGAGATGCGCGCGGGAGCCACCGGGATCGGCCCAATCCGCCTCGCAACGAGCGGAGGGCCGACCTCCCCTCCACGGGAGCGCGTCGGATAAGGGGGGCGGCAGGATCCAAAGAGGACCAACTATCCCGAACGTCGGGATAGGTATAGCGATATTGGCGCGATTAACACAGCTTGGCACACGCCGAGCGCGGTAAACTGCATGGAATAGCGCGTATCTACTTGCTAATGTGCGGGACTGGTCGCTGCGTTCGCATCTGGGATCGTAGCGTAGGGCTGGGATAGCGTCGATAGCCTATGTCGGTGATCCAAGCGCGCGCCGCTGCGTCACCGGCATAGTCGATATTAAGACGATTTCTCGAGTTGGTTGGTGAGCAGAATCGCCTCGGCGATCTCGCGCATCGATTTGCGCGTGTCCATGCTGGCCTTGCGGATACGATGGAACGCCTCGGATTCTTTCAATCCCTGCCCTTCCATCAGGATCCCTTTCGCCTGCTCGACGACCTTACGCGTCTCGATCGCCTCTTTCAGCGAATCGACTTCCTTCTCGACCGTCTGGAACTCGGCGAAGCGGGCCAGCGCGATCTCGATCGAGGGCAGGAGTTCGGCCTCGCGGAACGGCTTGACAAGATAGGCGACGACCCCGGCCTCTTTCGCGCGCTCCACCAGATGCTGCTCGCTGTAGGCGGTCAGCAGCAGCACCGGCGCGATCTTCGCGCGTGTCAGCTCGCGCGCCGCCGCGATCCCGTCCATGCCGGGCATCTTGATGTCCATGATGACCAGATCCGGGCGTAGCTTCTGGGCCAGTTCGACGGCGATCGCCCCGTCGCTCCCCTCGCCGACAACCTCGTAGCCCAGGCTGACCAGCATCTCACCGAGGTCGAGCCGGATAATCGACTCGTCATCGGCGATCACCACGCGACGTTTCCTGCCCCGGTTCTCGGTCTCCGGTAGCGCCATACCCCTCCCCTCGATAACTCCTCACCGCCGATCGCCCGCGCGGCGAGTCCGTTAGGAACTTGCTCCGACTGGAGACCACATAAGAATCGAGTATAGCACGGCCCGATAATCCCGTGCGTGGACGCGCCACGCGGGGGTAAACGCGATCGGTTCAGAGCTGGTCCGGCGCGGCGATGCCGAGCAAGTGCAGCCCGCTCGCCAAACCCTGCGCCATTGCCGCGACGAGACGCAGTCGCGCGGCGCGCACTTCGGGGGTCGGGGCCGTCAGCGTCGGGCAGTCGCGGTAGAACGTGGCGGTGGCGCGCGCCGTCTCGTAGCACCACTCGGCGAGCGCGGCTGCCGTGTACCGAGTGCCGACCGCGCGGACGGCATTGGGCATCAGGGCCAGCGCCTTGAGGAGCGCCGTCTCGGCCGGGTGGGTGAGCAGCGACGGATCGCCCGACCCGATATCGGTGAGTGTGGCGCGGCGCAGGATCGAGCGGCAACGTGCGTGCATATACTGGATGTACGGCGCGCTGTTGCCTTGCAGGGCGAGCATCTGGTCCCAATCGAGCGCGATCGTACGGCGGGGGTCCTGATGGAGATCGTTGTAGATGACCGCGCCGACGCCGACTGCCTCGGCGATCGCCTCGCGCTCCACCTCCGGAAGATGCGGGCTCGACGCATCGGCGATGGCGCGGGCGCGGGTGTGCGCCTCGTTGAGCAATGCCTGAAGATAGACCATGTTACCGCGCCGCGCGGCGAGCGGCCGCCCGTCCGGCCCGATGACGACGCCGAAGCTGACGTGGACAAGGGCGATCTCCCGCGCGTGGCCGAGCGCCCGCATCAGCGCGAAGAGTTGTCGGAAGTGGAGCTCTTGCCGCCCGTCCACCACGTAGATTATCGCCGTCGGGCGATATTCCTCCTCGCGGAAGGCGATCGTGGCGGCGTCGCGGGTGTGGTAGAGCGTGCCGCCATCGCTCCGCTGCAGCAGGAACGTGGGCTGCTCGGGCAAGGTTACGACGACCGCGCCCCCGTCGGTCCGCGTGGCGACTCCCTGCTTCAGCGCCTCGGCGACGATCGGTGCCATCTTGTCGTTGAAAAAACTCTCGCCGTGAATCGTATCGAAACGAACGCCGAGGCGGGTATAGAGTGGCGCGTTCACGCTGAGGGTCAGCCCCACGATCCAGCGCCAGAGGTCGAGCGCTTCCGGATCGCCCTGCTCCAGGCGCAGCGACCAGTCGCGCGCCTCCTGATCGATTGTGGCCTCCTCTTCGGCGAGGCGGTTGTAGCGCGCGTAGAGCCCTTCCAGGATCGCCAGCGCCGCCTCATCGTTCCCGGTCGGGCGTCCTTCGTGGCGGATCGCGGTCAGCAAGATGCCAAAGTTCTTGCCCCAATCGCCGATGTGGCTGTCGCTGATCACCCGGTAGCCGAGCGCCGCCATGATATTCGCCAGCGCCTGCCCGATGATCGTCGAGCGGATGTGGCCGACGTGCATCCGCCGGGCCATATTGGGTGACGAGTACTCAACCAGCACCGTCTTCCCCGCGCCGAGATCATCGTGGCCATAGCTGGGGCCGAGTCACTCCACTTCCTCCAGAACCGCCGCCGCAAGCCCTGCGGGATCGAGGCTGAAATTGAGGAATGGCCCGGCTGCGGCGACCGTGCCGACGAGCGAGCCGTCGTTGAAGCGCAGCGCCCCGGCCAGCGCCCGTGCCAGCGCCGGGACCTGGATGTGGCGCTCCCGTGCCGCGCGGAAGACGGGAAAGGCGAGGTCGGCGGGGATGGTCGGCTTCGGCGTCACCAGTTCGATCTGGTCCGCCGGTATCCCGCCCTGCTCGGCGAGCGCGGTGCGGATCGCCCGCTCGAAGTGATCGAGTGCATAGTCCATAGGTCTCCTGCTCACGGCGCTCGGGAAAGCGACTATCGGTGGGCAAAAGGGGTGGGTTACGCCGCCTCGTTCTCGGCGCTCTGCGCGTCGATCTCGCTGCGATTCGCACGATAATAGGCCCAGGCGTTGACCGAGTCCGCTGCACGCAGGGTCGGGTAGGCGCGAGGTAGGTCGGCCCCGACCGCCCCGAGGTGACGCGCCTGGACGAGCACCCATGCGGGCATACCCGTGCGGACGAGGCAGGGTTCGTCACCCCTGACCCCCGGCGTGCCGACGATACTGGGGAAGGCAGCGCCCCGATTGGGCATGGCCACCCAGCCTACGTTATTGGGAGCGCGACCGATTACCCGGGAGCAGACCTGCGACGGAAAGGTCCTCGTCGAGGTCGGGCCAGTGGATACCGATGCCCAGACCGATAAGTTCCCACCGCTGGCGCTGCTGTGGCGTGGCCTCGATGAGGCGCGGAAACCAGGCCAATGGCACGCTGATCTGGCGGCCATCGGACAGCACGACGCGCAAAAGTTCGGCGTCGAATTGCACCTCCGTTGCCCGCACCGTGCCCGTGTCAGCGGTTGACGAACTCATGCCACGCCTCCAAGAGCAAGTCACGGTGTTGATCGAGCAATGTGCCGATTCGCGTCAGTTCCCCGCCAGTATAGCCACTATTCGTCCCCGGCTGCACACGAACAGGGCGGGGCGGCACTTACCGTAAGTGCCGCCCCGCCCTGTTCATTCCGCGTTCCGCGCTCGTTTACGCCGCGAGCGTCACCGACGCCTTGCGGATGGCGAGGGTGCCACCCTCGACGTCGGCGATCAGTTGGTCGCCATCGCGGATCTCGCCGTTGAGCAGCTTCAGCGCCAGTTGGTCGAGCAGCCGCTTCTGCAGCGTCCGCTTCAGCGGTCGCGCGCCGTAGACCGGATCGTAGCCCTCGGCGGCGAGGAACTGCTTGGCGTTCGGCGTCAGAGTCAGTTCCATCTTCCGCTCGGCGAGGCGCTTCCGCAGACCGCCGAGCTGGATCTCGACGATCTGGCCGATCTGCTCCCGGCTGAGGCCGTGGAAGATAATCGTCTCGTCCACGCGGTTCAGGAACTCCGGTCGGAAGTTCTGCGTCAGCGCGGTGTGTACGCGCTCGTGGATCTCGTCGTCGGAGAGTCCCGGCTGGTTGATGAACTGGCTGCCGATATTCGAGGTCATGATCACGACCGTGTTCTTGAAATCGACCGTGCGGCCCTGGCCGTCGGTCAGTCGCCCGTCGTCCAGCACTTGCAGCAGGACGTTGAAGACATCCGGGTGCGCCTTCTCGATCTCGTCGAACAGTAGGACGCTGTAGGGTCGCCGGCGCACCGCCTCGGTCAGTTGCCCGCCCTCGTCGTAGCCGATGTACCCTGGGGGTGCGCCGAGTAGCCGCGCGACGGTGTGCTTCTCCATGTACTCCGACATATCGAGGCGGATCATCGCCCCTTCGTCGTCGAACATGAACTCCGCCAGCGCCCGCGCCAGCTCGGTCTTGCCGACGCCGGTCGGGCCGAGGAAGATGAACGAGCCGAGCGGGCGGTTCGGGTCTTGCAGCCCGGCGCGCGCGCGGCGGATGGCATTCGCCACCGCGACGATCGCCTCGTGCTGGCCGACGACCCGCGCGTGCAGGCGCTCCTCCATCTTCAGCAGCTTCTCGATCTCCCCTTCGAGGAGATTGCTGACCGGGATCCCGGTCCACTTTGCCACCACCTCGGCGATGTCGTCGGCGGTGACCTCCTCCTGCAGGAGGCGCCCACCCTGGCCGAGCCGGGCCAGTTGCTCCTCCGCCTCCTTGACCTGCGCTTCGAGGTCGCGCAGCGCGCCGTAGCGCAGCTCGGCGGCCTTGCCGTAGTCGGCGGCGCGCTCGGCCTGCTCGGCCTCGAGGCGGGTCGCCTCCATCCGCTCGCGCAGGGTGCTGATCTCCTGGATCGCGTCGCGCTCCTGCGCCCACTTCGACTGGAGGGTGTTGCGCTCCTCCTGCAAGTCGGCCAGTTCGCGCTCCAGCGCGAAGAGGCGATCGCGAGAGGCTTCGTCCTGCTCCTTGCGCAACGCCTCGCGCTCGATCTCCAGCCGACTGACCCGGCGCGAGACCTCGTCGAGCTCGACCGGCATGGAGGTGATCTCCATTCGCAGCCGCGCCGCCGCCTCGTCAACGAGATCGATCGCCTTGTCGGGCAGGAAGCGGTCGGCGATATAGCGATTCGAGAGGACTGCCGCCGCGACGATCGCGCCGTCGAGGATCCGCACCTGGTGGTGGACCTCATACCGATCGCGCAGGCCGCGCAAGATGCTGATCGTATCCTCGACCGTCGGCTCCTGCACCAGCACCGTCTGGAAGCGCCGCTCCAGCGCCGCGTCCTTCTCGATATGCTTGCGGTACTCGTTCAGCGTCGTCGCGCCGATGCAGTGGAGTTCGCCGCGCGCCAGCATCGGCTTGAGCATGTTGGAGGCGTCCATCGAGCCTTCCGCCGCGCCCGCGCCGACGACGGTGTGCAACTCGTCGATGAAGAGGACGACCTGGCCCTCGCTCTCGGTCACCTCCTTGAGGACCGCCTTCAGGCGCTCCTCGAACTCGCCCCGGAATTTCGCGCCCGCGACTAGCGCGCCGAGATCGAGCGCGATGATCCGCTTGTCCTTCAGCCCTTCCGGCACGTCGCCGCGCACGATCCGACCGGCCAGCCCCTCGGCGATCGCCGTCTTGCCGACGCCCGGCTCGCCGATCAGGACCGGATTGTTCTTCGTGCGGCGGGAGAGGACCTGGATGACGCGGCGGATCTCCTCGTCGCGCCCGATCACCGGGTCCAGCTTGCCGCGCTCGGCCAGCTCGGTGAGGTCGCGCCCGTACTTCTCCAGCGCCTGATATTTGCCCTCCGGATTCTGATCGGTCACTCGCTGGTTCCCCCTGATCTGTGTCAGCACGCCGAAAATACTATCGCGCGTGAGGCCGTTGTCACGCAGGATACGCCCGACCGCGCCCCCCTGAGGGGCGGCGGCGACCACGCCGAGCAGCAGGTGCTCGGTGCTGACGAACTCATCCTTGAAGTTGGTCGCCTCTTCCTCGGCCTTCTGCAGCGCCGTGCGCAGGGTGGAGCCGAGGCTCGGCTGCGCGACATATTGCAGCTTCGGGGCGGCGTCGAGCGCCCCGCCCACTTCGCGCAGGAGCGCCTGCGGGTCGCGCCCGAGCTTCAGAACGACCTGCGGCACGATCCCGTCGGTCTGCGCCAGCAGCGCCCAGAGCAGGTGCTCCAGGTCCATCTGCGCGTTGTTGCGGCGCGTCGTCTCGCCCTGCGCCGCCACGAGCGCCTCTTGTGCCTTCTCCGTGAAACGATTCGGATTCATCTTCACCCCCCCGGCCCACAGCAGCGTGGGCCAACCGGCGTCCGCCCGGACGCCCGCTACACCCGATGATTGCTCGCCCGATCAGCGCGGCGTGCGCCGTGGCACCGCCTCGTCCGCCGTCGCGCGCGGCTCCCGCGCCGCTTGTTGGTCACCCGCGTGCCCATTGCCGGTCGGCTCCTGCCGTCCCGGCCTGGAGTCGGGGACGCCGAGGGCGCGCAGGAGTTCGCGGACTTCGCGCTCGACGCACTCGGTCGCCGCCTCCTGCGACTCGGCGTCGCGCACGCCGTCGCGGAGCGCGCTGAGGCGCTGGGACATGGCGAGCGCGAGTTGCACCCCGGCGAGGTTCAGCCCGACATGCTTGACCAGGTGATTGACCTGGCGCAGGCGCTCGATATCCGCCGCCGAGTAGAGCCGCAAGCGCCCTTGCGTGCGCGACGGCTTGATGAACTGCTCGCGCTCGTACTTGCGCAGCGTCTGCGCGTGCATATCGAGCAGCCGCGCGGCGACGCTGATGACATAGAGTGGCTCGCGATCGTACATCCCCTGCCTCCTAGCTACCTTACTGGGGAAGAGTATATACCTTGCTATGGGTCGTGTCAAGGTTTATAATATGAAGCGTCAAGAAGATGCAGGAATAACGTGTCGGGATGGCCTGCTGTTGGCGTCCCGCCGGCGAGCCGTGGCCGATCCCGCGCGCGCGGGCGAGTCGAGGGCGTAGGCGGGCATCGTGACGGTCGTCGCGCCGATCCCGCGCGCGGGCGAGTCGTGGCAGACCGCATCGTCGCACGCCGCTCCCGCTCCGGCTTTGCCTAATGCATGGCGAGATCCTTGACGCGCTGGCACGCCGGGGGTATAATAGAACATACGTTCTATGGTTCCTGCTGGCACGACACTCTTCACACCGGGGGATACGCCAATGACCAATCGTGAGATCGCCCACATCCTCTTTAACATCGCCACCCTCTTGGAAATGGGCTACGGCAACCCCTACCGGATCCAGGCGTATCGCCGTGCGGCGCGCGGGATGTTGCGCCTGCGGGCCGAGGCGAGCGAGCTAGTCGAGGCGGGGCAAGATCTGCCGATCCCCGGCCTCGGCAAGCGGTTGCGCACGAAGATCGGGCAGCTGATCGCCGGCGGGCGGATGGCCTTCTACGAGGAGTTGATCGCCGAGCAGCATCCCGCGATCCAGTCGCTGATGCGGGTGCCAAGCGTCGGGCCGAAGACGGCCTTGCGCCTCTTCACTGAACTGCACCTGACCTCGCCGGAGGCGCTGCTCTTCGCCGCGCGTCGCGGGCGCGTCCGCGATCTCTGGGGCTTCGGGGAGCGCCGCGAGCGCGCCCTGGCCGAGGGGGCCGCGCGCGTCGTGAACATGGCGCAGCCGCCCACCACGCCGACGCCGGGCGGCGGCCAACTGCCGCTGCCATCGATCGCCGCGTAGCGCCGAAATTGACGATCGGCGTCGGGGAAAGCCCCTCGCCAGGGCGGGCCTCCGCCCCCCGCGCCCCGATCGTTCGCCGGGAGGAATGATGGCCACGCCTCGACCCGCCACGCTCGATGACACCGCCGAGATTGTCGAGCAGGAAGACCTCTTCTCCGCTCTGGAATCCACCGCGACCGACGACACCGCTGACACAGCGCTCCCCGCCACGAGCGCCTATGCCCTCCCCCCCGCCCTGAGGCCGACGCTGACGATCAAGCCCCGCGTCTACCAGAGCGAGGCGATCGTCTCCTGGTTGCGCCAGGATGGGCGCGGGGTGGTGGTGCTGCCGACCGGGGCCGGGAAGACGGTCGTGGCGCTGATGGCGATCGAGCGGCTGGCGGTGCGCACCCTGGTCGTCGTGCCGACGATCGAGCTGCTGACCCAGTGGCGCGCGGGGATCGTCGAGCGCTTGGGATTGGCCGAGGAGCAGGTCGGGATCGTCGGCGGCGGGCAGCGCCTCGTGCGTGACATCACCGTGATCACCTTCGACTCGGCGGCGATGCCGAACCGCCGTCTCGATGGCTTCGGCCTGCTGATCGTGGACGAGGCCCACCACCTCCCCGCCGACCATTATCGCCAGATCGTCAAGAAAGTCGGCGCGCCCTATCGCCTCGGCCTCTCCGCCACGCCCGAGCGACTCGATGGGCGGCACCGCGACCTCGACACCCTCCTCGGCCCGGTCGCCTTCCACAAGTTGCCCGCCGACCTCGCGCGCGACCGCCACATCGCCGACTACGTCGAGCGCCGCCTCTTCGTCAACCTCTCGCCGGAGGAGCAGGGGCGCTACGATCTGCTGATGGCGCAATTCCGCTGGTATCTGGCGAAGAACCGGATCGCGCCCGGCCCCGATTTCTACGGCGAGTTGGTGCGCCGCGCCGGGTCCGATCCCGCCGCGCGCCACGCGATGCAGTCACACCACCAGGCCCGGATGATCGCCCTCAATGCCGACGCGAAGATCGCCGCCGTGGCCGAACTGCTGGCGCAGCATCGCGACGACAAGATCATCATCTTCTCCGAGTACAACGTGCTGGTGGACGCGATCAGTCGCCGCCTGCTGGTGCCGTCGATCACCTACCGCACCGAAGCCGGCGAGCGGCGCGATATCCTGACCGGTTTCCGCGAGGGGCGCTACTCCAAACTGGTCACCGGGCGTGTCCTCAACGAGGGGGTCGATGTGCCGGATGCGAATGTGGCGATCGTCGCCAGCGGCTCTTCGGCCACGCGCGAGTATATCCAGCGCCTCGGTCGCATCCTCCGCCCGAAGCCGACCCAGGCGATCCTCTACGAGCTGATCACCCGCAAGACGAGCGAGGGCCAGGCGGCGAAGCGTCGCCGCCCGAAGACCGAGGGTGTGGCGCAAGTAGCGGCGTGAGGTTGGGGTGCGGTGGCTGGCGGTGAGGTGGGAGAGCCGAGGGGTTGAAACCCCCGGCTGGAAGCTCCGCCACGAAATACCCCTAAAGGGCACAATGCCCGCCTTCACGGGTTAGGAGCGATCCGACACAACGCTTCTCTGCCGACAGCGTGCCAATAGTATTCTTCCTCCCCTGTTCGTACTTCCGATTCCGTACTTCGTATTTATGCCCGAATGGGTGCTTCAACCGGGGGACAGGATGGCGTTTCGCACGCAAGATCTGCCGAAGACGATCCGGCGCGACAAGCGGACGGGGAGCCGCCGACTCTATCCCCGGTACTTGCGCGACGACAGCATCAAGCCGCAGATCGGGATCGCCATCCGGTTCTTCGAGACGAAGCTGGGCCTCTTGCGGCGCGAACTCGAGCCGGATGTACTGATTCAACTCTTCGGCGATCCGCGACTGGCGCGCTGCCTCGTCGGGTGCCTGGCACGGGCGTATCGCTACCGCACGCGCCGCTTCGCCGACCTCGTCGGCGAGGAGCGCGCCGCCCTGCTCGCCGCGCGCGGGCTGCACACCCCGCGCGATCTCCGGGCGTTCACCTTCACGAAGGCGAATGAAGGTGGCGGCTTCGTCGGGCCGACCGATCGCGCCCGCTTCCTGAATGACCTGGTGCCGGAACTCGATCTCGTCGAGGCGGAGCAAGCCCTCTGGCTCGACGCCCCCGATCAGGCGATCCTGATCCGCGTGGGGCCGGTGCCGACCGTCGAGGAAGTCTTGGCCCTCTATCACCTGCGGCTGATCGAGTCGCTGTTGCGGATCGCCCCGACAGTCACGCTCGCGCTGCGCGGCGACCGCGCGACGGTCGAGGCGGTCTGTGATCGCTTCGGTGTGCGCGCGACGCTCGACAAGAAGACCGTCACCCTGCACGGCAAGCAGGATGCGATCGGCTCCTGGTCGCGGCACGGTGTGCGGGTCGCTCGGGCCGCACTGACCCTGCTCGGCGCGGGCGTGCTCGGCGCGGGCGCGGCGGCGGTGGCGCTCGGCGACGAGACATTCGATGTGAACCTCGACGCGGCGACCCTGGCGGACGCCTTGCCCGCGCGCGGCTGGTCCGCGCCGGACGCGACCTGGGAGGGGGCCGACGCCTTCCTGGCCGGTGTGGCGGCGGAGCGGCGGCAAGGTCGTCTGTCCGGCTGGCGGATGCGCCGCTGGCCCGAGCCGCAGGTGGCGGCGGCGGGCGCACTCTGGCCGGAGTTCGCGATCAGCCGCGGCATGATCGCGATCGGCCTGCTGCCGCTGACCGCCGCGCAGGTGCGCGCGGAGGCCGAGGCGCTCCTCGCGCTCGCCGAGCGACTGCCGTTCATCGTGCTGGTCAAGGGGGCGTTGCGCGCGATCCCGGTTGGGCTGACCGTCCTGCGCCTCGATAGCGACGGGGCCGCCGCTGCCCTCGCCGACTACCTCGAGCGCACCTTCCCGCTCGATGCCGCCGTCGCCGCGCCCGAATGGCTCACCTCGCTGGCCGATGCCGCCCGCGCCGCCGGGTCGCTCGCCGAGTCGGAATTGTCGCGCCGCCTCGACTGCACCGAGGAGGCGGTCGCCGATCGGCTCGCGGCGCTCGCCCAGTCCGATCTGGTCTATATCGACGGCTTCGGCCTCTGTGCCGAGTCGTTCCTGGCGCGCACCCGCGCCCTCTACGAGGAAGAAATGGCCCGCAACGGCGGTCGCCTCGATCTCGGCATCCTCGGTCGGCGGCTCCGCACCCTCACCGGGCGCAATGAGGGGCTGCACGCGCTGATCGCCCAGCTCAGCGGCGAATTGCGCGCGGTGGCCTAGAACAAGCCGACATGCGGTGGCCTAGAACAAGCCGACATAAGGAAAGTCCACCCTCGCAGCGCTCATCGGCGCGCGCCATCATTCGATTTTGCCCTTGCGACGATTCCCGCGCCCGCTCGTGTTCGATGCGGGGGGCAGCATCGCCCTCCCAGCGGTCGCACTCTCCGCGGGCATAGGCGGGCGCGGGGCCGAGGCGTCGATCTCGCAGGTCGCGCGCTGGACCGCGTTGCGCGGGCGGCGGGCGGGCGGGGTGCTGGCGTCGCGGCGACAAGGGGGCCAGCAGGATCCGTCGGCGGGCGTCGCGTCTCGCGCGAGGGTGAACGGCGAGCGCTGGTAGCACCGGCCGATGGCGCTGGCACCGGCGAAGCCGGCATCAACAGTCCCCCACTCGTCCACATCGAGCGCGTAGCGGGAGCAATTACTCCCCGCCTGCTTGGTACAACGCTCGCCCGCCCCCGCGTACCACTCGGGGTCGAGGCTGAGGGTGAAGAGGGCGAAGCCGCGCACCCGGGCCGGCATCCGGTGCATCGCTTCGACATAATACCTGGCTTTCAATTCCCAACTCATCGGCGAGTCGATCCCCGCCTCGGTGATGAAAATCGGGCGATCGGTGCGGCTGAGGGTGCGATCGAGGACGGTATTGGGACAGAGGGCGTCGCCGTTGCTCCCGGTGCAATCGTACAAATCGCTCGGGGCGTGGAGCGCCGGGAACGATTGTTCGAGGGTGTCGGCACCGTAGATGTGGACGCCGAGCGCGTCGTAGCGCGCGCCGACGCTGCCGAGCCCGTCGCCCTGGTCGGACAGCAGCGTGTCGAGATAGGCGATCCCGCGATACTCCGGCACCGCGCTCTCGCGCAGGCCGTTCCTGGTGGGCAGCGATGCCATCCAGCGGAAATTGGGGTGCGAGGCGCGGTACTGCGGGCCGAGGTCGCGGATCGTCGCCAGCAGGCTGTAGCGCGCGACCAGCGGGCTCACCCCGGCCAGATCGGGCTCATTCCCGACCTCGATCCAGAACGCGACCCCCGATCCGTCGTTGCCACGATCGCGGATGTAGTCGAGGAGTGAGCGCCCGTCGCCAGGGAGCGGCGCGTGCAGTTGGCGCTCAACCTCGTCGGGCGCGATTCGCGTCTCGGCGGTGCGGAAGATGATGGTGCGCGCCCCCGCCGCGATCGCGTCGTCGATCTCCCCGGTGCCGAACGCGGGCACCGTCGGGTAGCCGTCGTAGAACATCGAGAATTTGGCGAGGCCGGGGCGCAGCCGCCCGTAGGCCGGGAGTTGGTAATTCTGCCAATTGTTCGCGCTGATGAAGTTGATCCCCACATCGAGCGTCAGCGGCGGGATGAGGGCTTCGTCGAGCGTCGGTATCGGTTGTGCTAGACCGCCGCGCGGTCGCCAGGTTGCCCAGCCCGCGCCCCCCGCGCCGTCGCGCGCGGCAAGGGTATAGAGATGCCCGTTAACCCCTTGGCCGTGCAGGACCAACCCACTGCCCTCTGCTACCCCGACCGGCGCTGCGGCCAGCGGCCCGCCGAGCGAGACGGGGGCGGAGAAGCTGCGACCGTCGTTCGAGGTGCGGGTCCAGATCATCCCCTGATCATCGCGGGTGAAGACGTGGACCCGTCCCCGACTGCCGACCGCTGCGGGGGCGGACGCCAGGCGATCCCCGAGCGCCCGCCAGCCCTCGTAGGTGCGACCGTCGGTCGTGCGATTGACCCAGAGCGCGCCGTCGGTCCCGCGCGCGAAAACGTTAATGAATTCGCCGGACCCTGCCGCCGCCGGCGGTGCGTCGGTCACGCCGCCGAGCGGCGACCACCCGCTGTACCACAGGCCGTCGGTCTTGCGTACCCAGACCCCGCCGTCATCGCGCCGGGCGAAGAGATACGAGACGCCGCCCAGATCGGTCGCGCTGGTCGCGCCTGGGGCGCTGACTTCGGTCGCCACCGGGGCCGACCCCGCCACGGTCGGCGAAAACGGGAGGAGCGCGGCGATGATCATGAGGATGAGGGATGCGACGAGAATGTAATACTGGCGGCCCGATTGTGGTTGATTGCGCGGCATCGCTCCCTGCTCAGGTCTCTTTAGATAAAAGGCGCTCGTCGCGTCAAGCTGCCGGGCTATCCGCACCGGTCACACCCATTGAACGCACGGAGGTGTCGATCGGCTCACGATGGTGTGTGGCGGTCGGAGATCGTTCAGGCACTCGCGTACCGGGGTGGTGATCGGCGTCTGCGGCATGATCTGTTTGTCCGGCGGCACGCCGGGCGCTCTCGCCCCGATCGGTGCGGGGGAATGGATGCTGCGGTGAGGGCGTTGTCACGGAGCAGCGGTTGGGCGGCGGAAGTCGCCCGTGAGCGCGAAACCCACGGCGGCAGTATTGGCGAAGAAGTGTGGAGGAGGACCAAATCATGGCTGTGACAGCCGAGCGCTTCAATCAGGGGATGACCTACGAGGAGTACCGCGAGCAGATGACCCGTAACCGCGAGCGCTTCGATCAGACCGAGGCGGCGGTGCAATTGGATCCGGCCGATGTGCAGGCGTTCTCTTCGCAGCCGCAGCCGCTCAATGTGCTGGTGATCGCCGAGGACTGGTGCGGCGATGTGATCAGCAACCTGCCGGTGCTCGGCAAGCTGGCCGCCGCGAGCGGGGGCAAGCTGAATGTGCGTGTCTTCCTGCGCGATCAGAATCTCGACCTGATCGACCAGTACCTGAAGGAAGGGAAGTTCCGCTCGATCCCGGTCTTCGTCTTCTTCGATCAGGACTTCAACGAACTGGGCCACATGATCGAGCGCCCGGCGAGCGTCACGCAGATGCTCGCGGAGAAGCGCGCCGCCATCTACGCCAGCAACCCGCAGTACGGCGACCCGAGCACCCCGCCCGATCAGATGCCCGAGGATGTGCGCGCCGCGTTCATGCAGGAAGTGAACCAGATGCGCGAGGATTCCCGCACCGAGATCAATAGCGCGGTCGTGCGCGATCTGCACCAGATCATCCGGGGCGTCGCGGCGTAGCGGTCCACGACACTTGGGGAGGCGTGGGGGCGCGGAGCGGGGCAGGGCGGGGCGACGTGGCCCCGCCCCGCTCATTCCGCCCCGCCGCGTCTCCTTTGCGTAGAGAAGAGAAGGAGCGAGCGATGGCGAAAAGACCGGTCAAGGTGACGATCACCTACTGCGCGGAATGCGGGTACGAGCCGCAGACCCTGGAACTGGCGAACGCGCTGATGCGCAAGTTCCTCTACGACCTCTCCGCGGTCGAGCTCATCCCCTGGCACGATGGCTCGTTCGACGTCTCGGTCGGCGGCCAACTGGTCCATTCGATGATGCGCGAGGGCGGCTTCCCCGAGAACGAGACGATCATCAAGGCGGTCGAGGAGCGGCTCGCTGCGGCGTAGGCGTCGGTCGTCAGTCGTCAGTCGTCGGAAGATTCGCTGATAGGCTGAGGCGTCGGTATTGCCTCGTCCCACTGACGACCGACGACTGACGACCGACGCCTACTTCAGCCCGCTCAAGTAGTACCGCTCCGTATACTCGCGCACCATCCGCCCGGTGTTGAATTGGGGGGCGATCAGGGCGATCGAGCGCTTCATTCGCGCCGTCCAACCGTAGGGGACACCGTCAATCCCGCGCTCGTAGAAGGCCGGGACGAGTTCGCGCTCCAGCAACGCGTACAGCGATTCGACGTCGATATACGCCTGATGCTCGGCATTGTCGAACGTCTCGGTGCCGCCGATCGCCCAGCCGATCTCCTCGCCGCGCTCCTGCGCCTCATCCCACGCCTCGACCCACCAGCCGTCGAGCGTGCTGCAATTCAGCGCGCCATTGGCGGCGGCTTTCATGCCGCTGGTGCCGCTCGCCTCGTAAGGACGCTGCGGGGTATTCAGCCAGACATCGACCCCTTGCACCAACTGTCGCGCCACCCCGATGTCGTAGCCCTCGAGGAAGAGGAGCCGATGCCGGAATGGCTCGTTGCCGGCCGATTGCACGATCCGCTGGATGAGGGACTTGCCGCCATCGTCGCGCGGGTGGGCCTTGCCGGCGAAAACGATCTGCACCGGGCGCCTGGCGTTGTTGAGGATCCGCGCCAGGCGGTCCGGGTCGCGCAGCAGCAGCGCGGCGCGCTTGTAGGTGGCGAAGCGGCGGGCGAAGCCGATCGTCAGCGCGTTGGGGTCGAAGCCGTCGCCGTGGTGGTCGCGCCCGTGTCGCGCATCCTGCTCGGTCATTCGATCGCGGATGAATGTCAGGAGTCGCGCACGACTGGCGTTGCGCGCGGCCCACAATTCGCCATCGGGGACGTGCAGGATCGGCCCCCAGACAGCCGGTTTCGCGGGGGCGGTGCCGCGCGCGATCCCCAGGTGCCGCTCGTACAGTTCCGCCATTTCCGACGAGATGAACGACGGCAGATGCACGCCGTTGGTGATATGGCCGATCGGCACGTCCGCCTCGGCGCGATCGGGCCAGATCCCGCGCCACTGCTGGCGGCTGACCTCGCCGTGCAGGCGGCTGACACCGTTGGCGTGGGCCGCCGACTTCAGTGCCAGGATCGTCATGCAGAAATACTCGCGGTAGTCGTCGGGGTTGTGCCGCCCGAGCCCGAGGAGCTCGTGCATCGAGATACCGAGCCCCTCGACGTAAGCGCCGAAGTGGCGCTCCATCAGGTCGGGGGAGAAGTAGTCGTGCCCGGCGGCGACGGGGGTGTGGGTGGTGAAGACCAGATTCGGGCGGATCCGCTCGCGCGCCTCGGCGAAGCCGAGCCCTTCCCGCTCCATCGTGCTGCGGGCGCGCTCGAAGGTGAGGAAGGCAGCGTGCCCCTCGTTCATGTGGTAGACATCCGGAGCGAGATCGAGCAGTTCCAGCAGGCGACAGCCGCCGATGCCCAGCACGATCTCCTGGCGGATGCGGACATTGATCTCGCCACCATAAAGGCGGGAGGTGAGTTGGCGGTCCTCCTCCGCATTCTCGGGGAGATCCGTGTCGAGCAGGTAGAGGGTGATCCGGCCGACCTGTATCCGCCAGGCGCGAATGCGCACTTGGCGCTCCAGCAGGGCGACTTCGACCGCCGCGGGCGCGCCATCGGCCGTCGTCACGAGGGTCACCGGCAGCCAGGAGGGCGCGTTATCCTCATTCGCATCCTGCTGCCAGCCGGAACCGTCGAGGGTCTGGCGGAAGTACCCCTCCTGGTAGAAGAGCCCGACCGCCACGAGCGGCACGCCGAGATCGCTGGCGGATTTGAGATGGTCGCCGGCGAGGACGCCGAGGCCGCCCGAATAGATCGGCAAGCTCTCGTGCAGGCCGAATTCCATCGAGAAGTAGGCGACGCGCGGCCGATCGGCCGCCACGCCGGTCGTGGCGAACCATGTATCGCCGTCGGCCAGGTAGGCGTCGAGGTTGGCGGCGGCGCGGGCGAGATCGGCCAGGTAGGCGGGGTCATCGGCGAGGGTCTGGAGCCGACCTTCGGCGAGACCTTCCAGCGTCGCGATCGGGTTGTGGTTCGTCTCCTCCCAGCGTTGCGGGTCGAGGCGACGGAAGAGATCGACCGTTTCATCGCTCCAGGCCCAGTGCAGGTTATACGCCAGGTCATGCAGGCGCGCGAGTTCCGGCGGTAATGGCATCATCTGTCCTTTTCGCTCCTATGGCGTCGTTCCACATCGCTGGTTCTGAGCGAGCATACCGGCGGATGATACGCCCCAGGGGGGAGGGGCGACAAGGCGCGGAGCGGGTGCGCCATTCGCCCCCGATCGAGGGCTGCGCTAGAATGCCCGAATCGGGGCGCGCGGAGGGCGCGCCCAACCCGGATAGAACCCAACTGCAGGGGAGCAACGACGATGACGGCGACGAACCAATTCCCGATTTTCGACGGGCATAACGATACGCTGCTGGACCTCTATCGCCCGGAGCGCGGTGGGGGGCGCTCGTTCTTCGAGCGGGGCGAGCAGGGCCACCTCGATCTGCCGCGCGCGAAAGCAGGCGGGTTCGCGGGCGGCTTCTTCGCGGTCTTCGTACCGGCGCATCCCTCGACGCCGCGCCCGGATGTGCAGGATCCGGCGGCGTATCGCGATTTGCCGCCCTCGCTCGAACTGGGCTATGCGCAGGAGACGGCGCTGGGGATGGCCGCGCTGCTCTTCCGCCTGGAACGAGAGTCGGCGGGTCAGTTCAAGGTGGTGCGCACGGTCGATGAGCTGGTCGCCTGCCTGGCTGGGGGGACGATCGCCGCGATCTTGCACTTCGAGGGGGCCGAGGCGATCGATCCCGGCCTCGACGCGCTGGAAGTTTTCTACCAGGCGGGCTTGCGCTCGATCGGGCCGGTCTGGAGCCGGGCCAACGCCTTCGCAACCGGGGTGCCGTTCCGCTTCCCGAGCACGCCCGATATCGGGCCGGGCTTGACCGCCGCCGGGCGGGACCTGGTGCGCGCCTGTAATCGCCTCAGGATCATGCTCGATCTCTCGCACCTGAACGAGGCGGGCTTCTGGGATGTGGCGAAACTCTCCGACGCGCCACTGGTGGCGACGCACTCGAACGTCCACGCGCTGACGCCGACGCCGCGCAACCTGACCGATAAGCAACTCGACGCGATCAAAGAGTCGGACGGGATGGTCGGCCTGAACTACGCGGTGGCGTTCCTGCGCGAGGACGGCAAGAACGACGCCGACACCCCGCTCGCCCGGATGGTGCAGCACATCGATTACCTGGTCGAGCGGATCGGGATCGACCGCGTTGGCCTCGGCTCCGACTTCGACGGCGCGACCATCCCGCAAGAGATCGGCGACGTGGCCGGCCTGCCGCGTCTGGTCGAGGCATTGCGCGCCGCCGACTACGACGACGCCTCCCTGCGGAAGCTGACCCACGAGAACTGGCTGCGCGTCCTGCGGAAAACCTGGAAATAATGACGAGTGACGAGTGACGACTGGGCTACGGGAGGGGCTATAACGTATACGGTTCTCGCCGTCCCTTATTCGTCATTCGTCACTCGTCACTCGTCATTGGAGGGATGATGACCTATTTCCTGGCGAAGACTGAGCCGCAGGTCTACTCGATCGCCGAGTTGGAGCGCGACGGGCAGACGGTCTGGGATGGGGTGAAGAACGCCCAGGCGGTCGCGGTCATCAGGACGATGCAGCCCGGCGACATCGTGCTGATCTACCACAGCGGCGGCGCGTCGGCGATCGTCGGGGTCGCCGAGGTCGTGTCGGAGCCTCGACCAGACCCGCAGGAGGCGAAGAGCTGGGTCGTGGACGTGCGCTACCGGGGGCGTGTGGAACCGGCAGTGACCCTGCGCCAGGTGAAAGAGAGCGGCAAGTTCGCCGAGTTCAACCTTGTGCGCCATAGTCGCCTCTCGACGATGGCCGCGCCGCAAGCGTTCATCGATTGGCTGCGGTCGGAGCATGGGGCGACGATCCCGTAGGGTTGCGCGGCCTCCGTGGGAGAGATGACGATTTATTCCCCTGCCGGAATCCGCTCGTGGTCGAAGCACTCACCGCGCCAAGGGAACCAGGATAAGCTGCTCGGTAGGTGCCGTCCCCGTCCTGCTGGACGAGGTGATGTCATGATTCATCCCCCGACCGTCTCCCGCGTGGGGGACAGTTCGGCGCGCAAGGCATCAATCTCCCCTTGGAAGCGACCCGCCAGCGCCGTGCGCTCGTCGTCGGGCAGGAAGGCGGCATTGACGGCGCGGAGGCTGAAGGCGGCGAGGTCGTCGAGGGTGAAGTCGAACTGCTCGGCGAGGACGCAGTATTCGTCGGTCAGGGTGGTGTTGAACATCGGCGGATCGTCGCTGTTGACGGTGACGGGGACCCCGGCCTCGTGGAGGGCGCGGAACGGGTGCGCCGCGTAGTCGGGGTAGACGCCGAGGCAGATGTTGCTCGTCGGCGAGACTTCCAGCACGATCTGGCGCGCGGCGAGTTCGGCGACGAGGCGCGGGTCCTCGATACTGCGGACACCGTGGCCGATCCGCTCGCTGCCGACCGCCAGCGCCGCCCAGACACTCTCAGGGCCGACCGTCTCGCCGGCGTGCAGAGTCAGCCGCGCGCCGCCGCGCCGAGCGAGGTCGAAGGCGTCGGCGTAGAGATCGGGCGGGTGTCCCACTTCTACACCACCGAGGCCGAAACCGACGAGACCATCGCCGAGATTATCGACACACCAGCGGGCGAGGGCGAGGACCGCCTCGGGGGAGCGACCGCGCACCGGGTCGCAGATGAATTGCATCTGGACGCCGTGCCGCTGGCGGGCGTCGCGCGCCCCGTCACGGAGACCCGCCAGGATGACATCGGCCTGGGCCGTCGCGCCAGCGAGCCCGGGGACGGCGGGGCCGAAGATCACTTCCAGGTAGTGCAAGCCCTGACGCGCGGCATCCTCGGCCATCTCGCAGGTGATCCGCGCGTAATCGTCAACGGACCGCAGCGCCTGCTTGATGGCGATGTAGACCTCGATGAAGTGGGGGAAGTCGCGGAAGCGGAACCAGTCGCGGACCCCGGCGAGATCGGCGAACGGATAGTCGATCCCATAATGCCGCCCGAGTTCGAGCAGCGTCTCCGGGCGGACACTGCCCTCGATGTGGACGTGCAACTCGGCCTTGGGCATCCGGGTGATGAACAGGCGCTCGGCCGGGGTGAGGACGCGGGGCATCGGACCCTCCTTCTCCGCTCGGTCGGCATCAGCGGCAGCGCGCGAACGGCGTCGTCTACGGGGTATCGTCGCGGGGCGAAACGCCGGGCTGTCGCAGGACCGCGCTTGCCTCACTGTAGGGGCAATGTGGCACGAAGCCGAGGCGGCGATAAATCTTCTGGGCCGCCGCATTATCCGCCGCGACGTTGAGGATCACCTCGCGGCAGGGACCGGCGAGGAGTTCGCCGACGATGGCGGCGGTGACCGCCCCGCCGAGTCCGCGCCCGCGCGCCGCCGGGGCGACGAAGACGTTGCCGACAGCGGCAAGCCCGTACTCCGCCGCGACGACGTGGGTGCCGCCCGCCGCGACGATCGCCCCGCCCTCGCGCACGCCGTAGAAGACGCCGTGCGCGAGTTGATCGGCGGTGAAGACGCCATCGGGATAGGTATCATAGAGGGCGCTCAGCGGCGCGAAATCGGCCTCATTCAGACGGATCGCCGGGGAGGGCTCGCCGGTTGGCGGGGCGAAGCTCACCCGATCGACGGCCATCCGCAGCATCGCCCCATGCCCCTGCGGGAAATGGTAATGCTCGGTCAGGGCGGGGATGTGTCGCTCCTGCGCGAGAACGTAGGTCGCGGCGGGGAGGAGGCTGCCCGCCGCAGCGTCGGCCAGGATGGCGGCGACGCCCGCCGGATTGCCGTGCGGGATGAGCGAGTTGAAGGCCGGGTGCCCGTAGAAGAGACAGGCCGCCCCCGCCTCACCCCTGCGACCCGCGATGGCGACGCGCGTCCAGGCGCGCGTCGCGGGCGCGAGGTCGGCAATACTATAACCGTTCCAACGGCGGTCGGCGGCGAGGGCGGCGTAGGCACGCTCCTCGGGCGCATCGCGCTCGATCCGCCAGGTGTCGTCCAGGGGCATGGCGGTTGTTCCCTCCTTGGCCTCTGATATTGCAACCCGCAATATTCGGTCCGCCTGACTCATGCCGCCTCGTTATCGGGTAGTCTGTGTGGGTGGCGCTGGTCGCGCGCCTCGCGGGCGACCCGATCAAGTGCGGCCTTGCCGTCGGCAGGGGCTGGCGGCGGGGCCGGTGTTCACTCCATCTTACGCGCGCTCCGCCTCCCCGGCCAAGAGTAGATCACTGTAGGACCCCGCGATGGCCGGGAGCGTGGCGAGGTCGAGGGCGGCGATCACGGCGCGGTGTTCTGTCTCGGCAGCACCCTGGCGCGTGACGAGCGGGTCGGCGCTCTGGTCCGGGATGGGGAAACGGTCAATCAGGGTTTCGAGTTCAACGAACGCGCCGAGTCCAGCCACGCGATCGAAGTGAATCCGGGTGTGCCCCCACATATACAGCAGTCGTTCCTTCTCGACCACGACTCGGATCCCCAGCGCGCGGTCGAGCGCCGTCAGTAGGGTGGTCGGGTCGAGGGCGGGGCTGAGGAGATAGTCGCTGACGCGGGAGCCTACGTCGTCGGGCCGGGAGTAGGCGATTAACGTTGCGCCGCTGGGTTCCGCCTCGGCGTCGGCTGTCATCGGCCCCGCCGCGCCCGCCGGGGCTGGTTGGTGCCACTCGCGGAGCTTCAACCGCCCGCGGGGCGCGGCGAAGTAGGTGTCGCGTTGCACCAAGGTGCGCGCATAGGTCGCGCCGCCCGCGCGCGCCTGGGCGATCATCGCGTCCAGGCTCGCGTCGTCGGGGCAACGGACCTTCAACTCAATATTCCGCACGGTCACCTCGCGATATGACCGGGTGTCCGGTAGAGCAGGGACCAAGCCGCCGCAGAGTATACCGCGCGCATTGCTTCCCATCGGCAAAAAGGATCGCTCATCCACGCGAGGGATTTTAAGGGGCGGATGGCGAGCGCGCACAATCGGCGAGAGGGCGGCGAGTAGGCAGCGTTCCCCATCGCTGTGCGCCAGACCCGGTGTTGCTGTGTATGGTATCGTCTGTTGGCAATTGCTCGTCGCGTTCGTTCTCGCCAATTTGATATCGTCGGCACGCAACTTTATGGCGCGTGGTGCGTTTTCATGGTGATGGTTGCTCCCAGCCGTGGGCGGTGGCCTCTTCCCAGTGTGGGGAGAGGTTACGGTGATAGTACGGCGACGATCCGGTTCCGCTATCTGCATAGGTGAGGCGAATCAATGGTGATCGGGTCCCGGCAGTTTCCGCTACGGCGTGTCCTCCCCCTTCTCTGCCTGCTCCTCCTCATCCCGCTCATCCCGCGCTCGACCCCGACGCGAGCGGCGGTGGCGGAGGCCCCGGCCCTGCCGACGGCGACGCGTAGCGCGGATGCCGATTTCTACGGGATCGTCGGGCGCGACCCGTGGTTCGAGTGGGGGACCGACCCGGAGCGCTACCCGAACGACGTGAATCGCGCGGCCCTCGAAGGGATGGCGCGCGATCTGGCCTACGCGGGCGCGGGCTGGGTCCGCATCGAACTCCGCGCCGATCACGACGCGAACGCGCTGGGTGGTCCAGGTTACATCGACTATCGCAAGTGGGACTGGTTCATCAAGGAGTGCGCGCCGAAATACGGCCTGAAGGTGCTATTCCTGCTCGGGTCGGCGGTGATCAAGCATAGCGCGGTCGATCCGACGGTCTCGTTCTCGCGGATCAATGATCCCGCCGATCGCCCCGATGGCACCAACAATTACAGCCGACTCTTCGCGGCGCGGGCGAAGGAGATCGCCGACCATTTCGGCGACAGCGTGGCGGCGTATGAGATCCTCAATGAGGCGAATATCAGCGAGATTCTCTTCGTCGAGAGCGGGGGGACGCAGATCGAGTTCAACCCGGAGATTTACGGCGCGCTGCTGACCGACGTGTACGCCGCGATCAAGCCCGCGCATCCGAAGGTGCAGTTGATCGTCGGGGGCCTGCTGTACGGCTTCCGACCGACCGGCTCGGCCGACTATGACTATCTCTATGTCCTCTACCAGAGTAAACGCGCGCAAGAATATCGCCTGGTGAACGGGCGCTATCCTTGGGATGGCGTGGCAAGCCACGCGTACTACGTCGGGGATGTGCGCAAGATCGTCGATCACTACTGGCAGTTGCGCGGCGTCATGGTCGCGGCGGGGGATGACAACAATAAGCTCTGGCTGACCGAGATCGGCCTTGTTGGTGGGCCATCGAAAGTACGCCCGGAGTTCCTGGCGGCGATGCCGACGACCGAAGAGGAGAAGCAAGCGGCGTTTATCCGCGAACTCTTCCCGCTGCTGCTGAACGAGGTTCGTGGCTTCGTCGCCAACGTCTTCTGGTTCAAGTACGAGGATTTCCTGTTGCCGAATGGCTGGGCCAATTATGGCCTCGTGCGGCTGCCGATTGACACGCGCGGAACTTATGGGCAACCGCCGGTGCCGCGCAAGCCGGCGTTCGCGGCATTCCAGAGCTTCGCCAATCCTGGCGCGCTCCCAACCGCGCCGGAATCGGCGGAGCGGCAACCCGTGGGAGCCTACTACTTCCCCCAGACGCGCCACGCAATCAGCGGCGCTTTCCGCCAGTATTGGGAGCAGAACGGCGGCCTGGATCGATTTGGCTACCCGATTACCAGCGTCTTCGAGTCGGGCGGCTTGCGGGTACAGTACTTCGAGCGTGCGCGCTTCGAGTACCACCCGGAGAACGCGGACCCCGACTATCAGGTCCAGTTGGGCCTGCTCACCGCCTTCCTGACCCAGACCCGCACCTTCCCGAAGGCGACGCCGATCACCCCGACCCCCAGGCCGCGCCCGGCGGGGACGCCGACGGCGCGCGCAACGCCGACCTGCCCGCCGGGGAGCAGTTGCCCGCCGGTGTCGGAAACCCCGACGACACCATCCCCGACAGCGCCGTCCACGCTGACGCCGACGCCGACGATGATCTACTTCGCGGAGACGGGGCATAACCTGGGCGGATCATTCTACACCTACTGGCGGGCGCGCGGCGGCCTCGCCTCGTTCGGCTACCCGATCTCGGAGGAGCTACGCGAGGTCAATCAGGCCGATGGCAAGACCTACACCGTGCAGTATTTCGAGCGGGCACGGCTGGAGTATCACCCGGAGAATGCCGGGACGCCCTACGCCGTCCTCCTGGGGCTGATGGGTCTGGAAACGATTAACACCGGCGGGTGGTATCGATAGCGAGTGCCCATACCGAGTGCCGAGTGCCGAGTGCCAAGTAACGGGACGGGCGCGCTAGATGTGCGCCCGTCCCGTTACCATTAACCTATACACGGCTTGACCACAGCCGCAATCCTTGATTTTAATCACGAGCGTACGTACACTACTGCGAATGGTGGGACGCGCTGCGTGCCGCGTGTCGAGCGGATGGGAGTGGGTGATGAGCAGCGTGAGCAGTGTCGAGGCGTTGCGGTTCGACGAGTCGGTCCAGCCGCTGCCGCGCCCGACCGTGCCAGAGGTTGATGCGGTCCTCGGCGTGCCGATCCGCGTCCTCGACCACGGCTTCGTCCGGCTGATCGACTACATGGGCGATGACGCCGCGATCGTCCAGGCGGCGCGCGTCTCCTACGGCGCGGGGACGAAGAAGCGCAGCGAGGATGCGGCGCTCATCCGCTACCTCCTGCGTCACAAACACACCTCGCCGTTCGAGATGGTCGAGGTGAAGCTGCACATCAAAGCCCCGATCTTCGTCGCGAGACAATGGGTTCGCCACCGGACCGCCTGCCTCGCGGGCGATTCGATCCTGAGTTTCGATCTCCCCGGCGCGGAGCGGCGCGGCAAGCGGCAACATCACGGCATGACGATCGAGAAGTTCCACAGGCTGTGGCATGAGGGTACGACGCACCGGATCGGGAAGCATAAGCCGTTCTTCACAGACTGCGTGAATATTGGGCAGCGCTACAGCATCCCGGAGCTTGCCCTCCTGGTGGAGCGGCGGGCGGAGGAGCTGCGGAATATGGCGCGCGATGGTCGTCTGGCCGTCGAGCGCGAAGAGGGGCGGGTCTATATCCGGGGGCAGGCCTGGCATCACTGGGCGCAACGCGCATTCACCGCCCGGATACCGATGCGCGATCGACTGGCGAAGATGCGCCTGCGAATGTGCGATGAGACGACGGGCGAGATTCGGCATACCGTTGTCACGGACATCTGGCAGAGTGGCGTGAAGCCTGTCTTCAATGTGACGCTGGAAAATGGCAAAACCCTGAAGATGACGAAGGATCACCGCTGCCTGACCGAGCAGGGATGGCGGACTCTCGAACAGGCGACCAACTTAAAGCATAACGAACAGGGCGGCGTGACCTGGGACGGTGCTGCGCCCGCGTTCGCAACGAATGGCGTACCGATTCACCAGAGCGTCGATTGGCTCAGGGCACAGCGTGCGTCGGGAGCGGATGTGAGCAGGCTTGCCGAGGACGCTGGCGTTTCGTACCATACTATCCGCAAGTGGCTCCGCATCCATAGTCTGCACTTCACCCCGCAAGAGAAAGCGCGCCTTTCGGGCGCGACGCAGCGCGGTCGCCGCCGGACTCTTGCCCGGCGGATTCTCTCCACGTCGCATCTCACGGCGATCAAGGCGGCGCGGAGCGGGGCGCGCTCGAACTTCTGGAAGGATGGGATCACGTCGGAGCGTGACAATATCGGACGCTGGACGGTCGAGCACGCGGCGCGAGTCCATGAGCGTAATAGTTATCGGTGTGCTATTTGTCAAGACAAGAGCAGTCTATGCACACATCACATCGATCCGGTCTGGCATAATCCTGGGCGCGGGCGGGACGAGACGAACCTGATCAGCTTGTGCGAGCGCTGTCACAAGGATCTTCACCGTCTCAACCTCGAACTTGCTTTCCTCGATACAGTGCAGTCCGGCGCGACGGTACATGATTTCTGGGAACGGCATCAGGAACGGCGTGAGCGCCCCGTGGGCCGGCGGATGCCGCGACCCGCGCGTCTCTTCCGCCAATGGTCCAAAGTCGCGCGCATTGAGTACGCCGGCGAGGAAATGACCTACGATCTCTCGGTCGCCGGGCCGTACCATAATTTCGTCGCCAACGGCTTTATCGTCCACAATAGCGCGAATGAGATCAGCGGGCGCTATTCGATCCTCTCCGATGAGATGTACCTGCCGGACGACACGCAGATTAGTTTCCAGAGCAGTGATAACAAGCAGGGGCGCAGCGCGACCGAGGTGCCAGATGAGTTGCGCGCCCGGGTGCGCGAGTTGCTGCTGTCGGGGCAGCGCGCGGCATACGCGGGCTACCAGGAGTTGATCGACGCGGAGATCGCGCGCGAGCTGGCGCGGATCGCGCTGCCGGTGTCGGTCTACACCGAGTGGTACTGGAAGATGAATCTCCACAACCTCTTCCACTTCCTCGCCCTGCGCACCGACGCGCACGCCCAATTCGAGATCCGCATCTACGCTGAGGCGATCTGCCTG
The DNA here is from genome assembly GCA_902806415.1 of uncultured Thermomicrobiales bacterium. Lineage (GTDB taxonomy): Bacteria > Chloroflexota > Chloroflexia > Thermomicrobiales > CADCWN01 > CADCWN01. The sequence continues at coordinate 45,388 of CADCWN010000219.1, forward strand.
ATCGCGCAGCGGCTCGCGCCGGTCGCCTATGGGGCGTTCGTGGATTACAGTCGCGATGCGACCAATCTCTCCGGCCCGGAGCGCGCGATTGTGACGCGCGCGCTGCGCGGCGAGCCGATCCGCCCGGAGGACTGGGAGCGGATTGGCAAGCGCGAGCGACGGGAATTCGCGCAGAAGTTCGGGCTCGATCTGGAGAGCCTGCCCGGCTCGGTCGCCGCGACGCGCACACTGAGCGCGACAGGCGGGCAGGGGAACGGCCACGAGCCGGGGAACAACGGGCACGCCTGAGCGTGTGCCGGGGGCGGTTCAGCACGAGACAGCGAGGGCTGGTGGCATCAGCCACCGGCCCTCCCTATGCTGACTTGGCGGGCGTGAGGGTGAGTCGGTCTGTCGCGGCCTCCTCGACCGCGGCGTGAGTCCAGAGGAGTGGATGGTAGCGCTCTTCGAGCCAGGGCGCGATCAGATCGTCGTAATGCGAACTCGCGGGGTGGCCGCTCTGGCCGCCGGGATAGCTGCTGCGGCTGTTGTCCCAGTCGGTCGGGTCGCAGATCAGGCGGTACGATGGCGCGGTGTACGACTCGACCCCGGCCGGGCTTGTTGCCAGGCTGCCCATGCAAACCGTGTTGAGATCGCCCCCCGTGGGGAACGGCCCGCGATTAAGCAAGGCGCGCAGGGGGCGGAGCGCGCCGAGCGGATGGCGCAACGTCAGCCGGTGGGCGTGGCCGTAGCGCCATCGGGTCGGATCGTCGCCCCAGGTCGCGCGCAACTCCGCGAGCGTCGCCGACCAGGCATCGCGCAGGATCGCCTCCGGGGTGTCGCCGGGCGCGAGCCAGGAGGGGTCGCCGCCCGCGAAGAGGCCGAGGACGCGCGGCAAGGTGCGCTGGAGGAAGGTGCGACCGGGCAGGCTGGCTAAGACGCCGAGTCCCGTGACCGTGGCGAGCGGCCTGTTCACCCCCCTGTGGGCGCGATCGAGCAGTTGGTCGGTGAGGATCGCGGCGATCAGTCCCGCGACGCTGTCGGCAGTGAGCAGGCCATCCCAGGCGGCGAGGATATCGCGCGCGAGGGCCGCGAACTCGTCGCCGGGCGCGAGCGGCAGCCGCCCGGCGCGCGCGAGGCCCGCGAGCGCCCGACCGGGCGCGCTCTGGCGATCGGCGTGGAGGCGGGCGAACGACGTGGCGTCGTGGCGCGGCACACGCCCGAGTGCTTCGCGGATCCGCGCGGCGCGATAGCCGGGGAGCCACTCGCCCGGCAACGGATGGGGGAACTCGTCGCCGACGATCCGATTATTGGCCGTGACGATCCAACCTTCGGCGGGATCGAGCGCGTGCGGATTCTCCTCCGGCGGGATCGCCTCCGTCCATTCCCACTCGCCGGTCCAGCCGGGGACCGGCACCCGACCGTCGCCTTGCGCCCGGATCGGAATAACCCCGCCGAGCGCGTAGCCGATATGCCCATCCACATCGGCGTAGACGAAATTCTGGGGCGGCACTGTCCACTCGCTGAGAGCGGCCCGGAAAGTCGCCCAATTGTGCGCGCGGTTGACGGCGAGGATCGCGCGTTGGATACCCCCCGGTTTCAGCGCCGTCCAGCGCAGCGCCAGCGCCTCCCCGGATTCGTCGCTCACCGCATCCTCGCGTGGCACGAGCGGCGAGACGATCGGGCCGTGGCGGGTGATCCGCACCGGCAGCGTCTCGACCCGGCGGCGACCGCCCAGCGGGCGCTCCCGCACGGCGATCTCCTCATGGACAAGCGCGGCTTCCTCCCACGCGCCGCGAAACTCGTAGCGTAAACCGGTCGGGTCGGCGGGGTCGAATCGCTCGATGTAGAGATCCTGGACGTCGTTCATCCCGTTGGTGACGCCCCAGGCAATCCGCGCGTTGTGGCCGATGATGACGCCCGCCGCGCCGGGGATACTCGCCCCGGCGACCGCATAGTCGCCGCCGACGAGATGGTTCTCGTACCAGAGGGCGGGCAGCTGGAGGGCGAGGTGCGGATCGTTCGCCAGGAGCGGCCCGCCGCTCGTCGTGCGCCCGCCGCCGACGACCCAGGCGTTGCTCCCCGGCGCGTCCCCGCGCCCGCCCGCGAACGGGTCGGGTGCCGCCGCCGCGCGGAGTGCTTCGGTGCCGAGTTCGGGCGCGTAGTCGGCATCCTGCGGGATGGCGAACGGCTGGTCGGCGGGATAGGCGGGGTCGAGCTTGGCGGCGCGCTCGGCCCCGAGCGCCGCGACGATCCGCGCGCGGACGATCTCGATCGTCCAGTTCATCGACAAGTTGAGGGCCAGAACCTTGCCGAAGGCGAAGAGATCGGCGGGCTCCCACGGGCGCGGGCGGTAACGCAGGAGGCTGAATTCGAGCGGTAGGCGGCGCGCGTTATCCGCGAGGAAAGCATTGATCCCCGCACAGTATGCCCCGATCGTCTCGCGCTCCTCCGACGACATCGCCGCCTCCTCCTCGCGCGCGACCCGCCCGAAGCCGAGTGTGCGCAGGAAACGGTCGGATTCCAGCGCGACCGGCCCGAGGATCTCGGCGAGTTGGCCCAATCCTGTGCGGCGTTGCAGTTCCATCTGCCAGAGGCGGTCCTGCGCATGGACATAGCCCTGGGCGAAGAAGAGATCGGCGTTGCTCCGGGCGTAGATATGCGGCACGCCCCAACGGTCGCGCAGGATCTCCACCGGTTCGCCCAACCCCTCGACCGCCAGTATCCCCGCCGTGCGCGGCAGCGGCTTGCGCAGCGCCGACGCGAGGATTGCGGCACTCGCCCCCGCCACGCCCGCCGTCACACCCGCCGCTATCCCCGCGATTTTCCCAGCTGTCGTCGCCACCCTATTCCTCTCGCGCTCCTAGTTTGTCGCAACATGCGGCCAAACAAAGAGAGCCTAACACGGCGAAAGTGGCATTTCCAAGGATTGCAGCGCATCGATACCGATAGTGGGTGTGGGGCCATCGTGCGCCGGGCGTCGCGCGATTGTACGAAAGGACGAGTCGGCCTCCCCCGAATAGCCGACACCGGGACCGCCCAACTTTCGCCCCCTCCCCCCGCCGCCCGCCCGATGTGCGCGCGGCGCTGCCGCCCTACACTATGAGTAATGAAGCGCCGCCGCGAAGGAGACGACGGAGACGGCAGCGGGGCGGGCGACAGGTAATGACCGGGCGAACGGAGTAGGGCGACGATAAGCGGCAATCTTTGGGAGCGGTAATAGACCCGATCCGGCAACTTTCGGTGGCGGTTTTTCTCCGAATTATGGCCTTGCGGTAGCGACAATGCCCGGCCCGGTTTGGGTCGGGTGCGGTGGGGACACAATGGGGTGGCCACGCCGAGGCGAAATGAGACGGCAATGGGCGACCTTTTGCCACGGTAATCCACGATGCGCGACGAAATATTCTATGCGAGGGGTAACGCGGCGCGGGCTTTCCGCCGCCGCGTTCCACGTAAGGGGCGTTTTTGTCCCCGCTTGATGCGTGTCAGAGGAAATGGGACGCCATTTTTTGCAGATTGTCCGGGAGGCGACGATGTCGGTGCCATTTGCTTTACCGTTGCTGTTACTCGCGTTAGGCTGGCTGCTGCTATTCGCCTGCGCTCGCTCGCTCGACCGGCATTATCCGCGCCTCGCGCGGCAGCAATTCCCGATGACTCCTGACTTTGGCGATCGAAGCACGACGAGCCAGCGCTAGCGCTGCCCTCGCGCGCCGGGCCTGCTCGTCAGCAGGGTACCGAAAGGGGATCAGGTTGGCGGGATCAAGCGGGAACGGCACGCACGGCTCGTAATGAGGTCAAGGCGGCGTAGGGCGGTAACGCGGTCCTGTCTCAGCGAGTATAATGGTGCCATGGAAGCACCGCTGACGACGCTGATTTTCCTCTACCTGGCGATGGGCGGCCTGGCCGCCGGATTGCTAGAGTTCGGCGTGGGCGCCATGCTCTGGGCCGAGGAGAAATTCTTGATCGCCTTCGGTTTCGTCGCGGCGATGTGCGGTTTGTACGTCGGCCTGCGCCTGCTCTCAATGATCCTTGACGGAATCCCCGCCTAACCCGCACACCTACATGACATAATATCCTGCCCCTGCTGTCCGCTACTCTCCCTGTCGGACTTGCTAAGGCACGTCATTTTGCGATCGGTGCCTTGCTCATGCCATTAGTAGCGCGTCGTGAGGATCCAGATACCGTCGTCGGTGGCGACGTAGAGGGTGCTGGTCGTGCGCGTGGTCGTGATCGCGAAGTCCTGCACCGCGCGCCCTTCGAGGTCCGCACCGGTCCGTCTCCAGCTTGCGCCACCATCGCGGCTGCGGAAGACCCCGATCCCGGGCGTCTTGCCGGAGCCGGTGCCGAGCCAGAGGGTACTCGGTTGGCTCGGATCGATGATCATCGCGCTGGTGAGGCGGAAACCCTCGGGGCTATTCGTCGGTGCGCTGGGCGGGGCGGTCGTTTCCAGGCCCTCATCCTCCAGGAGCGACCATTTCGCGCCGCCGTTGGTCGTGCGGAAGACGCCGACGAGGGTGGAGAGGAAGACCGCGTCGCTATTGCCCGGCTCGATGACGAGGGCGAACGGCCCGAAGACCGCGGCGCTCGGGGTGACCTCTTGCCAGGTCGCGCCAGCGTTGATCGTGCGCCGGACCCTGACCGTGCCGCCCTCGCTGGCGAAGGCGACGTAGAGAATCTGCGGCGAGCTCGGGGCGAGCGCCAGCAGGGTGGGCGTGTAACCGGCGACCGCCGCGCCGCCCAATGGCTCCCATGCGGCCCCGCCATTCGTGCTGCGTTGCACGCCGCTGCAATCGGTCGCGTAGAGTTTTCTCGCGTCGAGCGGATCGACGGCGAGGCTGCCGATATTTTCGCCGATCGCGCGCCAACTCCCCCCACCATTGGTCGTCGCGAAGCCGGGTAACTCACCGCCCTTACCACAACCCTGGCTGACGCCGACGTAGACGACCTCGGGATCACTCGGGGCGATGACGATCGTCGAGACATACGGCGCTTCCTCGGCGGTGCGTACGACCTGCCAATTCTTCCCGCCGTCGGTCGAGCGCCAGACCCCCTTGCCCCCGGCATAGATTGTCCTGGAGTCGGCCCCACCGACCACGACTGTCGTCAGCGCCTCGCCTTCCAGTCCGCCGCGCGCGAATGCGGGCTGTGTGCCGAATGTAATCGTCGCGCTCGCCCTGGCTGTGCCGACCGTCCCGCGAGCGGCGCGAGTCACCGTAGCCGCCGCCGGCACGGTAGCGCGCGGGGCGACGGTGGCAGTCGGACGGACGGGCGTGGCGGCTTGCGTCGGCTGGCGATTAACGGTAGTGGGCGTGACGGACACGGTCGGTGCTGGCCCCGACGCGACCGTCGGGATCGTGGGGGCGGTGGTCGCGGTCGGGGCGGCGCTGCACGCCGCGAGGCATACCAGGAGCGTCAGTAGCGCCAACCAGGGTGCGGGCGCGGTCCTGGCGCGATGAGCGGGGACACGGGGGTGCGGCATCGATCCTCCCGGGAGGCGCGCGGCTACGAGAAGCCACGATGGCGCGCGATCACTACCATCATCAATGAGGATAGCTGATCGGTGACCCGGCGGCATAGCCAAAAGGTCCGCAATGGGCGCGATCATTGCTGCCAAGCGCGGGAGATGCACTCAGGTGGCGTGCGTCGGCAAAGGGCGACCGTCGCGACCGGTGAGCACGAACGTCGCGTGTGGGCGCTCGATGGTGAGCGCGGCGGTCGGCGGGGTGCCGACACCGCGCGGGATGACGAGGACGCGGAGATCGCCGAGTCGCGGGCGACCGAGCGCGGCCCAGTGTGCCAGGTGGGCGCGGAGGCGTTCGTAGGCGACCGGCGATCCGAAGCAAGTGATCGCGGCGCTATGCCAGCCGGGAAGGGTGCAGCCGCTCATGGCGACCGTATCGAGGAGCGCCTGACGGCCCCCGGCGGGATCGGGGTGGCCGTCGGCGGTGCGCCGAGAGAGCCCGGCCAGCGGCTCGCCGATGAAGGCGAGGAAGAGTTGTGCCTCGGCTGTCTCGGCGGGCAACGCGACCTCCTCGGTCGGCTGGGCCAGGAGTGCCAGGAGGCGCGCCGGATCGAGGCGCGGGCCGGGTTCGCAGGCGACATCCCACCCGTCGAGCGTCAGGAATTGCTCGGCGCTGGCGAAGGTCCCGCGCAGGCGGATGAAGCCGCAGGGGCTCAACGATTCGCTGATCAGGGTGCCGTTCGGCAGGAGGCGGAAGGCGATCGAGAACATGCCGGGGCCGAGGCTGAGCGGGAGGACCAGCAGGCTATCGGGGCGAAGTTGCTCGCGCCAGGCGGGGAGGAGGTCGGACGCGCCGACCGTGAGGATGATCCGGTCGTAGGGCGCGTCGGCGGCGTGGCCGTATCCGCCATCCCCGAGGACGACCCGCACATCGGGGTAGCCGACGGCGGCGGTCTGCGCGCGCGCCGCCGCCACGATATCGTCATCGACATCGATCGTCGTCACGCGCCCATCTGGGCCGACGAGGTGACGGATCAGGGCGGCGTTGTAGCCGGTGCCAGCACCGATCTCGAGGACGCGCTGGCGGGGTTCGAGGAGGAGTTGCCCGAGCATGATCGCCATCATCGCCGGTTGCGACGAGGAACTGAGGCTCAGGCCATCCTGCTCCTTGGTGATGATCGCCTGATCGCCATAGACCCGCTCGGGCGCGACGCCGGGGAGGAAGAGGTGGCGTGGCACCGCGGCGAATGCCTCGGCGATCCGCGCGTCGGTGATGACCCCCCGGCGCTGCAAACCTTCGATCAGGGCGTGGCGCAGTGTCGCGAGATGGGCGTCGGTGGCGTCGTTGGTCATGATCCTCCCTCATGCAATCGGAGTCTTGTGCGGGGGAGGGTAGCACGGCGCGTGCCGAGAGGTAGGCGGATGGCCCTCACCCCCGCCTCGCTGTGCTCGGCACCCCCCTCTCCCAACGCTGGGAGAGGGGGCAAGGGCGTTGCGACCGAGGGGACTCCTTGTGGGGGCTACAGCGACCCGGCGTCCCAGCGGAAGCAGGTGCCGCCGAGGGCGCGGACGGCGGGCGCGAGTTCTGGCGCGGTCGCGACGGGGATCAGGGCGATCTGGTCGTCGCCATCCCGCTCCCAGCGCGCGTCGCCGGGCAGGGACGCGCTCCCGGCCCCGGCGGGGAGGCGCGCGACCCAGGGGCCGCCGGGGGCGGCCGGGGTGACGAAGGGGGCGTCGGGCGCGGGGTAGTCCAGCGGCGTGCGCCTGGCGACGGCGAGGGCGACATCGCCGAGGAGCGCCCCGGCGGTCGGGGCGGGACCGGCCCCCGGCCCGGTGAGGGTGGTCGCGCCGATCAGCGGGCCTTCGACGCGGATCGCGTTGCCGGAGCCGGCGGGCGAGGCGAGCGGATCGGCGATGGGGAGAGCGGTCGGCTCGACCGACGCTCGGAGCACGCCGTCCTCGCCACGGATGGCGCGCGCCAGGTATTTCACCCGCGCGCCGCGTGCGGCGGCCCAGCGGAGGTCGGCGGGGCTGATATCCGCGAGTGGGCGGCGCGAGATGGCGGTCGGGTCGAGCCGGATGCCGAAGGCGAGCGCGACGAGGATCGCCAGCTTCGCCGCCGGGTCGTGCCCGTCCACATCGGCGGAGGGGTCGGGCTCGGCAAAGCCCGCAGCCTGCGCGTCGGCGAGAGCCTCGGCGTAGGTCTGCCCGGCCTCGATCCCCGAGAGGATCGCGTTCGTCGTGCCGTTGACGACGCCGCCGATCGCGGTGAGTCGCTGGCCCCCGGCCAATTGGCGCAGGGCGGCGATGATCGGCACCCCGCCGCCGACGCACGCCTCGATGCCGAGTCCGACGCCGCGCTCCCGCGCCAGGGCGAACAGGCGCGGACCGTGCAGGGCGATCGCGACCTTGTTGGCGGTGGCGACCGGGCGACCGGCCCCGAGGGCGGCGGCGATCAGATCGGCGGCGGGTTGCTCGCCGCCGAGGACTTCGACGACCGGACCGTCACCGGCAAGGGCGACCGCCGGGTCGGTCGTCAGGCAGGCCGGGGGCAGCAACGCCTCGCGCGCCCGCGTTGTGTCGCGCACGAGGGCATGTCGGACGGACCACTGCGCGCCCGGCGCATCGCAGGCGCGGGCAACGCCGCTGCCGACCACGCCGAGGCCGAGGAGGGTGAGTTCGTTCAAGGGGGGTAGCTCCTTTGAGTGGTCCGTAGTCGGTAGTCCGTAGTCCGTAGGGGACACGGAGGAAGCCGGTTGCGTCGATTCTTTCCAGGCGCTCTACGGACTACGGACTACCGACTACGGACTCGTTACCGCGCGCTGCCAGACAGCACACCGCCGACGCTGAGGCCAGGGAGATGCCCTTGCGCCAGCAGCATCTCGGCGTTGAGGATCGAGGCTCCGGCCGCGCCGCGGATGGTGTTGTGGCCGAGCAGGACGAACTTCGCCCCGAGGATCGGGCAAGGGCGAAGACGACCGACGACGGTCGCCATCCCCCGCTCGAGGTCGCGGTCGAGGGCGGGCTGCGGGCGATCGTCCGCGTTGAGGAGGACGATCGGGTGTACCGGGGCGCTCGGCAGACCGAGCGCCTGGGGCGGGCCGCTGAAGTCGCGCAGGGCGGCGGCGATCTCGTCCAGAGACGCCTCGCGCCCGAGGCGGACGGAGACCGCCTCGGTGTGGCCGTCCCGCACCGGGACGCGCGTGCAGGTGGCGCTGACAACGGCGGGGGCGTCACTGAACCCCCCCATCGGGTCGAAGTCGCCGAGAATCTTGCGCGTCTCGATCGCCATCTTCTCTTCCTCGCCGCCGATGTACGGGACGATGTTGTCGATCAGGTCGAGCGACGGCACCCCCGGATAGCCCGCGCCGGAGGTCGCTTGCAGGGTGGTGACGAGGACGGCATCGAGGCCGAACGCATCCTGCAACGGCTTGAGCGCGAGGACGAGATGGATCGTCGAGCAGTTGGGGTTGGTGATGATCGCGCCCGACCAGCCGCGCGCCGTGCGCTGGCCGGCCAGTGCGGCGGCGTGATCGGCGTTGACCTCCGGGACGATCAGCGGCACATCCGGCTCCATCCGGTGGTTGCGCGCATTGCTGAACACGACCTTACCGGCGACTGCGAACCGCGCCTCGATCGCGCCCGCCGACTCCGCTGGGAGGGCGGAGAAGAGGATCGGGCTGGTCAGCTCCTCGTCCGGCCCGCGCACGATCAGGTCGCGCGCCCCCTCCGGCGGGCCACCCGGCAGTCGCCACGCCGCGACCTCGCCATAGGGGCGACCCGCGCCGCGCTCGGAGCCGCTGACCTCGCGCAGCTCGAACCAGGGATGATCGGTCAGCAGTTGGACGAAACGCTGCCCGACCGCGCCCGTCGCGGCCAGCACACCGACGGGGATACGATCGCCTCGGGAGGGGTTCATGCGATGCTCCTTTCCGGGTTGAAGGTCCAAGGTCGAAAGTCGAAGGTCGGGAGATACGTACCCACGGCAGGTCAGTCGGCGACGACAAGCTCTTCGCGCGCGGGTGCGTGTGCGCCGTTGGCGATCAATTCGTCGTGGAGGACGCGCATGGCGAGGGCTTCGTCGGCGGCGTGGAGGACGCAGGAGATATTCAACTCCGAGCCGCCCTGGGCGATCGCCAGGATATTGCAATCGTGTCGCCCGAGCGTGCCGAAGACGCGCCCCGCGACCCCCGGTGCGCCGCGCATCCCCGCGCCCACGGTCGCCAGGATACAGACCTGGCGCTCGACGCCGATCGAGGAGAGTTCGCCGCGCGCCAGTTCGCTGGCGAATTCGGTCTCCAGGCCGAGCCGCAGTTCCTCGCCCGAACTGGCCGGGACGACGAAGCAAACGTTGTGCTCCGAGGACGATTGCGAGAGGAGGAGGATATTGGCTTCGTAGGCGGCCATCACCCCGCAGGCGCGGGCGACGATCCGCGGGCCGCCGACGAGCCCCGAGCCTTCCACGGTGAGGAGTGTCGCCTTGCCGATCGAGGTGAGGGCGCGCACCGCGCGCTCGGTCGGCCCGGCCTCGGACGAGATCAGCGTGCCGGGGAACTCGGGCTCGAAGGTGTTGAGGATGCGGATCGGGATCTCCTTGGCGGCGGCGGGAACCATCGTGCGCGGGTGGATGACTTTCGCGCCGAAGTAGGAGAGTTCCGCCGCCTCGGCGTAGCTGAGGGTCGGGATCGGGCGGGCGTCGCGGACGAGGTTGGGATCGGCGGTGAGGACGCCATTGACATCGGTCCAGATCCAGACCTCGCGGGCGTCGAGCGCATGGCCGAGGATGCTGGCGGAATAGTCGGATGCGCCGCGTCCGAGGATCGTCTGCACCCCCTCCGGCGTCGCGCCGACGAAGCCGCTGACGACCGGCACCGTCCCCGCCTCGATCAGCGGCCGCAAGGTCGCCCCGGCCCGCTCGCTCGTCGCCGCCAGGTCGGGGCTGGCCTCGCCGAAGCGCCGGTCGGTGACGATCACCCGTTCGCCGCCGACAACCTGGGCGACGAGGCCGCGCTCGCGCAGCGCCCCGGCGAGGATCGGTACCAGGCAGCCTTCGCCCCACCCGGCGATCCTGTCGCGGCTGCGCGGGCTCAACTCGCCCAGCAGCGTGACGCCGGTGAGGCTGCGCCGCAACTGCGCCAGGCGCCCCGCGACCTCGCGATGGACCTCCTGCCGATTGGTCTGCTCGTCCAGCGCCTCCTCGACGGCGTGGAAATGGCGCTCGCGCAACTCGCGCAGGGTGGCGCGCACGGCCTTGCGATCTCCCGTCGCCGCCGCATTCGCCACGTTGAGCAGCAGATCGGTCACCCCGCGCATCGCCGAGGCGACAACAACCGGCCGCTGCTCCCGATGCTGCGCGACGATCGCGGCCACCCCGCGCAACTGTCTACCCCCCCCGACCGAGGTCCCGCCGAACTTCATGACCAGCATCGTTTGCGCTCCCTTGTCAGTCCGTAGTCGGCAGTCGGTAGTCGGTAGTAGCTGGGCGGTGGTATTACAGCGCTGCGCTGGCAAGCGAATCCTTACTACCGACTACCGACTGCCGACTGCCCACTCCCCCATTCGGGCAAACAAAAATGCAGAGGAACTATCCCCTGCATCTCCCACCGGCTTGGCCTTGTTGACGTGACGCTACGGGCACATACCGCAGCGCCCGTCGGCCGAAGCCGGTGGGCGCATAGTGGTAATGCTAGTAATCGTCGCCGCAAAGAACACGCGCGTACTCCCTAACTCTTGTCACTGTGTCGTATCCTACCGGGCGAAGGACGATCTGTCAAGCACCTGCCGCGATCGTCGGGGATCGGGCAAGGTACAATGAGAGTATTCGTGGGCCGGTGGGCGAGTGGAACAGAGGTATTGGCTTTACGGGCAACCGCCTTGCCATGCCACACAGACGGCAGTGTCTCCGTCGCTGGCCCACTGCCCCACTGGCCCACTCGCCAAGGAGCCTATGATGCCGCATATCCGCGAACTCTTCGATCTGACCGGCAAGGTAGCCCTCGTCACCGGTGGATCGCGCGGGCTGGGGCGCGAGATCGCCGAGGGGCTGGCGGAGGCCGGGGCGACCGTGGCGATCACCGCGCGGCGAGAGCAATGGCTGGGGCCGACGCAAGAGGAGTTGCGTGCTGCCGGACTGGCCGTGACGGCGCACGCCTGTGACGTGACCGATCCGGCGGCGGTGGTGGCGCTCGTCGAGCGGATCGTGGCCGACCACGGCGCGCTCGACATCGTCGTCAACAATGCCGGCATCTCCTGGGGGGGCGCGGCGGAGGAGATGGCGGTCGAGAATTTCCGCAAGGTGGTCGATACGAACGTGACCGGCACCTTCCTGGTCTCGCAAGCCGCCGCGCGCCGGATGATCCCGCGCGGGCGCGGCGTCATCATCAATACCGCCTCGATCGCCGGGATCAACGGCTCGGCGCCGGAGGTCTTGCGGGCGGTCGGGTACAGCGCATCGAAGGGCGCGGTGATCGCCCTGACTCGCCAACTGGCGACCGAGTGGGCGGCGCACGGCATCCGCGTCAACGCGATCGCCCCCGGCTTCTTCCCCAGCCGGATGACCGAGGCGGTGATCGCGCAAGGGGGCGAGCGAATGACCGCCGACGTGCCGCTCGGGCGACTCGGGCGCGCGGGCGAGTTGAAGGGGGTCGTCCTCTTCCTCGCCTCGGACGCGGCCAGCTACATCACCGGCCAGACGCTCATCGTCGATGGCGGGGCGACTGCTTGGTAGCGCCCCTCGCTCGGGGGGGACAGGGGGAGCCGATGGGCCGACTGCAGGACAAGGTCGCGGTAATCACCGGCGCCGGCTCCGGGCTGGGGCGTGCGATGGCCCTGCGCTTCGCCGCCGAGGGTGCGCGCGTGCTGGTGACCGATCTCGATGAGGCGAGCGGGCGGGAGACGGTCGCGACCATCGAGGAAGGAGGCGCGACGGAGGCCGTGGCGTTTCGCCGCGTCGATGTGACGGTCGAGGCCGATTGCGAAGGGGCGATCGCCGAGGCGGTCGAGCGGTGGGGGCGGCTCGATCTGCTCGTCGCCAACGCGGGGATCGGCGCGCCGGGCTCCATCGCGACCCTCGCGCGGGAGGACTGGGATCGGGTGCTGGCCGTCAACCTCACCGGCCCGTTCCTCTGCGCGAAGCACGCCTTCCGGGCGATGCAGCGGGGGGGCGGAGTCATCCTGATCACCGCCTCGGTCGCCGGGCTGGGCGGGACGCCGCGCCTGGGGGCTTATGGGCCGTCGAAGGCGGGCGCGATCCAGCTGATGCAGACGCTGGCGCTGGAAGGGGCGCGGTTCAATATCCGCGCCAACGCCCTCTGCCCGGTCTGGACCGAGACGCCGATGGTCGATACATTCGTCGGGGCGATCGGCGGGCGGCGGGCCGACGCGATGCGCGAGCGCCTGATATCCGACATCCCGCTCGGACGCCTGGGCTCCCCGGACGACGTCGCCAGCGCCGCCGTCTACCTCGCCTCGGACGAGGCGGCATTCATCAGCGGCGTCGCCTTCCCGATTGACGGCGCACACGGGGCGCGCTGACCCTCTCACAATATGGCATAACAACAACGGCGGGCGGGGGTGTAGCCCCGCCCCCCGCTCAGTTTTCCTCACCCTCCCTTGTTGGGGAGGGTGGCTGGCGGGCATTTTTCTGTCTTTCAGCAAGATTTATTCTTACTTTCAGCACGATCAATTC
>CADCWN010000220.1 GCA_902806415.1 uncultured Thermomicrobiales bacterium
ATCATGTCGAAGCGCCCCGTCACCGCGTGGACCTGCCGGATCACCGAGCCATCCAGCTCCATGCCGCGCAGCTCCTCGATCAACTCCTGCACCCGCGTCGGCTCGGCCTCGATCAGGACATAGGCGTGAATCATCATCGCTCCTCATACTTGGTGGCCGTGACCACCGCCCTGCCATGCCGCCATTCCGTCCGTGGTCTGCTCGCCCGTGTGTGTCTCTCGACCCCTGGCTTGCCGCCTGTAACTCCCCACGGGAGCCTCGCGCTCACCCTCAAGTGAAGGTCATCAGCGGCACGCCGCCGGTGCGCGCCATCGTGTCGAGTTGCTGCTGGACACCCTGGACCGCCCGTTCCAGGGGGAAGAGCTTCTTGCTGACCTGCATGTCGGCGTCGGTCGAGAGCGGGTGCCAGAAGATGCCGTCGAGATTGGCGGTCAGCTCGGGGAGGAGGTTGCCCATGCCGAGGTCCAGCCCCTCCTTCGAGTGGCCGCGCTTCGCCAACGGGCGGATGAAGTGATCCCCCTCCGGGATCCCCAGTTCCCCACGGAAGGCGTGCAGGCGATCGAGGTGGGACGCATTGGCGGGCGTCTCGGTCGTGCCGAGGCGGACGCGGAAGCCCGCCCCTTGCAGCAGCCTGATCCCGGCGACCGTCTTCTCCCACGCGCCCTTGCCCCGATAGGCGTCGTGGTCCTCCGCGCGCCCGCCATCGAGGCTGACCTGGACGATCAGGTTGTCGTTGGCGATGGCGATCAGCTTCTCCAGGCGGGAGCCCCGCAGGAGCATCGCGTTCGTCAGGACGGTCGTCGGCACGTGCGCCGAGGAATGTGCCAACATCGCGTAGATATCGGGCAGGATGAATGGCTCGCCACCGGTGAAGAAGATGTGCTCGAAGCCGAGCGCGACCGCCTCGTCCACCAGTCGTCGCGCGTTCGCCAGCCCGATGGCGCGGCGCGGCGCGTTGGGGCTCGACTTCGCGACGCAGTAAGTGCAGCGCAGATTGCAGTCGTAATTGGTGTAAATCCAGAGTTTCCAGGGGAATACGGGGGGCTGATCCACCGGCGCATCGTGCCGCGCCTGCTCGGATGTGGCCGCGCTCGCCATCCCGCTCCTCCCAGGGCTGCGCCATCGCCACGGATCGCCCGCCCCGCCCGGGGGGGCGCCACCCGCGCGCGGCACCGCCGATCGACTGCACAGAGTTCCACAAGAACAGGAGAGCCTTGCGACAGTATTACATGGCCGCAGTGCCATCGCAAGAGATGCCGCAATAGATGCCCCGCGACCAGTGAGCACCTCGCACCCTGCCGCTCGCGCGGGTCAGCCCTGGGCAGCATCGATGATCGGTGAAACCTCGGCGCACGTAGGACCGTCGTAACGGGCGTGTGGTATTCTCGCCTCGGGTGCGGGATGGCGACAGCGACCGCGAGCGCCAAATGAGGAAGGGTGCGATGACAGCACGCGGCGAGATTGATGCACGCGGCTACGTGAACACTGGCACCACCCGACTGACGGGGCCGCTCCTCGGCCTGGTCCGCATCGCCATCGGCTATCTCTGGTTCACCCAGACCCTCTGGAAGCTGCCCCCGCGCTTCGGGTGTGACCCCGGCAAGGCGGTCGGGGTTGGCAACGGCGGGCTCTGCGACTGGGTCGGCAAGGAGATCGCCTACCCGCAATTCGGCCTCTACCGGGACTTCCTCACCGGCGTGGTCGCGCCGAATCTCGGCACGCTCGGCTGGCTGATCTGGCTCGGCGAGGCGGTGACGGCGATCCTGCTGATCTTCGGGGTGCTGACCCGGCTTGGCGGGCTCCTCGGCTTCGTGCAGGGCGTGAACCTCTGGATCGGGCTCTCGGCCGTCCCGCACGAGTGGTACTGGACCTACATCATGCTGGCGCTGATCAACCTGACCCTCGCGCTGACCGCCGCCGGGCGCTGGGTCGGCTGCGATGCGCTCCTCCATCCGCGCGCCGCGGCGGCCGGTGCGCGCGGCAGTCGCCTGGGGCGGCTCGTGGCGCTGCTCACCTGACCGATGGCCGGTCCGGGGCGAT
>CADCWN010000221.1 GCA_902806415.1 uncultured Thermomicrobiales bacterium
ATGCCCGAAGACCGTCGGCGCGGCGGTGCTGCCCAGGCCGCGAATCCCCGGCGTGGTCCCGCGCACATGCACCCCCAGCCCCCGGTGCATCGGCATCCCCATCGCCTCGTCGATCCGCTCGCCGGTATGATTGCGCGTGACGTACTGGACCGTGCGCGGGCTGATGATCCGCGCGCCGCCCAGCATACCCCCGCCGAGCAGCATCTGATAGAAGGTTGCCAGATCGGTCGCGGTGGCATACCCGCCGCCGCCCGGGATACCGGCGCGCCAGTGCTGCGGGGTATTCGCCTCGGCGATCCCTTCCTGTCCCCCATCATCCGTCGGCTGGTAGATGTGCGCGACGTGGTCGTGGAGCGCGTCCGGCACACCGACCCAGAGACGCTGCAAGCCCAGCGGCGCGGTGATCTGCTCGCGCACGTAGGTGCGGTAATCCTGCTGCGTGACCACCTCGATCAGCGCCGCCTGGACCCAGTGCGCCGCGCTGCCATGGTAGACGACGCGCGCGCCGGGTTCCCACTCCAGGGTGAAGTCGCAGACCGCCTCGCGCAGCGCGTCGTGGTCCTCCCAGACGTCGGCGGAGACCCCGGCATTGGGGAAACCGGCCTGATGGGAGAGCAGTTGATGGAGAGTCACGCCGCCCTTGCCGTGGCGCGCGAAGTCCGGCAAATACTCGGCCACCCGGTCGTGCCAGCGCAGGACCCCGCGCTCGACCAACTGCCAGACCGCGCAGGAGAGAACCGGCTTGGTCTGCGAATAGAGCAGCCACATCGTCGCGCCGTCCGCCGGCACCGCCTCCCGGCCCTCCGTCGCCCGACGCGCCAGGCCGAACTCGCGCGCGGCGACCAGCTTACCCCGCCGCGCCAGGGCGATCGCCGCGCCCGGATAGCGCCCCTCGGCGATGTGGCCCTCGACCCGCGCGCAAAGTCGCGCCAACGCCGCCGGATCGATCCCCGCGCCCTCGGGGCTGACCGACTCCAGGGCCGTCGCCCCGGTCAGATCGATCGTCATCACCACCCTCCCCGCTTCGTCGCGCTCGCACGAGCGACGCGCCCTATCTTGGCATCGATCGGCGCGCCGCTCAAGCGACCCACCGGTGTGAGTGAATCGGGGATCGTGCGATGAGAGATGACCAGGTCCGCTCACTCTTCTTCGAGTCCCGTAGTCTCGGCGGCGCTCGAATCGCCCCCCGCAACGGCTTGCTCGGCGCGCGGGCGATCGGCGGTCCGGTTGGCGAACGAGCGCATCGCGTCATCCCACGACAGCTTGCGATCCAGGCGCCGCGACTCGGCCCGACGGTGGTCGGCGAGGCGGATGAAAATGTCGGCGGTGCGCTCACCGAGGAAGTAGCGATTCAGGCGCAGGGCGCGGATACGCTTCGCCTGCGGTCGAAAAATCTTCCCATACCAGCGCTCGGCGGCCTCCTGCACCTGGACGTCCGGGAGGTGGCGCGCAGCCCAGGCGGCGATCAACTCCCGCAACCGCTCGTAGGTCTCCGGCCTGGTGGCCCCGATCCGCGTCAGCCCCGTCGCCCGCTCGAAGGCCCGCCGCGCCGAGAAGCCGCGCTGCGCCTCCGGGTCCTCGACTGGGACGAACTCGGTCACCTCCGCCTCGATCTCGTCCTGGCCGAGTTCCTTCGCCGCCGCGACGCGCCGGTGGCCGTCGAGGACGTAGTAGCCATAGCCGAGCTTGTAGAGGTCGATCGGCGGGAGGCTCGCCCCATTCCTATCGGTGATCCCGGCGCTGACATCGCGCACGCCGTCGTAGCGCTGATTCTCGCCCGTCGTGCGCCGCGCGGGGCGGAAGTTCGCGCCGAGTTCACTCGCCTTGCCGACGCTGCCGATGATCCGCGCCAGCGCCACGGTGCGGCGACCGAGGGTGCGCGGCACGAGCAAGCCCGCACGCGTCGCGTCGTCGGTGAACGAGCGGATCGCATGCGCGGCACCCGCCGTCGCCATCGCGGGACGCACGAGCAATGTCGGGCAGGTCGCCCCGCGCACGATCGCCTGGGCGGTATCGCCCAGAACCAGGCGCGAGATGCCGGGGCGGGCGTTGCTGCCGAGGATGATCAGATCGACCCCCTCGCGCCGCGCGACATCGAGGACGGTCGCGGCGATCGCCCCCTCGCGCACGATCGGTTGCGCGCGCACGCCAGCGGCGCGCAGTCGCGCCGCGACGGCATCCAGATACGAGCGCGCCGCCGCCTCGCCGGAGGAGGGCAGATCGAGCGTATTGTCCCGATCGATCTTCCGACGCGCCGCGCGCAGATCGTCCAGCGCCGCCAGCGCGGGCAGGCGCGGCAGGACATGGAGCAGCAGGATTTGCGCCCCGAACGACCGCGCATACCCCTCGGCGACCGGCAACTTCGCCTCGCCCGGCGTCGTTAAATCCAGGGGCAGGAGTATTCGCGACGGCGTCGACATGACCAGCTCTCCGGCGCACAACGATCCGCTCGCCGCCGACTCAGCACTATCCATGCCGCAATGAGGGCGGGATCGAAGATCGGCCGGAGGCGCGCGGCAACCATCGGCGGCGACCGGGGGCACTCTGGGGGAGCGGAAAGATCCGCCGAACACTCACCGCAGCGGGTTAGGAGACCGACACACGGACGCCGCGCGCGCTCACCGTCCCCGCACAGCGTGTTAGAATTGCGCCGCATGGAGCGCCAACGCGCGCAGGACTACGGCGGGGAGACCACGCCGCGCGTCCCTTCGGAGGATCTTTTGCCGATCACAATCTCGCAGGTGCTCGACCTGCTGATGGCGCTCGTGCTGATCATGTTCGTGCCGATCGGCCTGTGGCGCGGCGCGCTGCGCGAGTGGCTCACCCTCGCCGGCATCACCCTCGGGCTCCTGCTGGCCGGTAGTTGGAGCGATCCTTGGGGGGCCGATCTCGCCGCAGCGGCCGGCATGGATCCGAACTTGGCGGCGTTCGCCGTCGCCGCCCTCTTCTTCCTCGGCACCACCGTGGTTGTCGGGTACGGCGCTGGCGTCACCCTGCCCTACCGCCCCGACCTGACCAGGGCCAACCGGTTCCTGGGGGCGTTGCTGGGCCTCGGCAACGGGACGCTGATCCTCAGCGGTGTCTTGCAGATCATGCAGCGCCACCTTTTCGCCAGTCGCGACGATTCGCCGCTGAAAACCGCCGGGTTGGCGTCCTTCCTGATCGATTCGGTCGGCTGGGTCTATCTGGGCCTGCTCGCCCTCTTCATCGGCTGCGTCGCCGTCGGCCTCGCGCGCCGTTGGACCGAGGGCGCGCCGCTGATGGACGAGTACGGGCCGGTCTACCAAGCCGCTGCGCGCGACGAGTGGCGACCGGAAGAGATTTGGTCGCCCACCGTGCCGCCGGTCAAGCCGACGACAACGGCCACGGAGCCGCCCGCCCGCGACCGGGCGAATCAGGAGACCGCCGTCCTCAAGGTCGTGCCGACAGTCTCGCAGTCGGTCGTCCCCGAACCGTCGAGCACGGCGGTCTCCGCGCCCACCCCCACCAACGCCGCGCCCGCCACACCGCCCCGTGTAGATCACCCGGAAGCGAGCACCCCGGCGGCGCAGGTCGTGAACATCGCGCGTCGGCAGACGCCGCGACCCGCGCCGCCGCCGCTCCCGGCCAATGTCACCCCGATCGGCGCGCACAGCGGGCGCGCACCGAACGAGCGCCGCGCCGACGAGCAGAAGCAGACCGGGGCGAGGATCGCTGCCGATCCGCCGACCCTGGTCCCCCGCCCGCGCACCGATGGCGACGCCCCGACGCTCGTGCCACGCCCGGCGCAGGGTAATCCACCGGCGGATACTGTCCCCGCCCCTGTGCGAGGGGCAACATCGGATCAGCGGACATGCGGCAGCTGCGGCACGCCGACCGCGCCGCGCGCCCGCTTCTGCCTCATCTGCGGCCATCTCATCGGCGACCCCGAGAGGCGTCAGGTCGCGCGGCAACCTTAACGACCAGCGAGGATCACCGTCCGACAGCGCATCGTCGCGGAGGGAAGAGGGAAGATGGCCGCCCCGGTATCCGCTACCATCCCCGGTCTCCCCGAGGAAGAACGCGGTCGCGCCCTCCTGGCCGTCGCCGCGAGCCTCTTCGCGCCCGGCCACGCTCCCGCAGCAATCATTGCCCGCGCCGTCGCGCAGGTGGCGGCGGCTTTTGGTGCCGCCGCGTTCTTCCTCCCCACGGACGATTCGTCGGGCTCCACCTCCCCGGTGAGCGACTTCGTGACCGAATCGCTGCGCGCCGATTGGCGGGCCGCGTATCCCGATCCCGAGGCGGCGTTCGCGCGCGCCACAGGGGCGACAACGATCCTCGCGCCTTCTCCCGGTGACAACACACCGCGCACCGGCGACAGTCCGGGCGACTGGCCCTGGTCCAGCGTGGCGTTACGCGGGCAGGCGGGGTTGCATGGCACACTCCTGGTGGCGCGCCCGGCACCCGCATTCTCGGTATCCGAGCTCGCCCTGCTCGAGCAGGTCGCCTGGCCGCTCGCTGCGGCGCTCGATCGCGCCGCGCGAGCGGCGACGACCGAGCACCACGGTCGCGCCCTGTCGCTCCTCACGACGGTCGACACCCTCTTCTCCCGACGGCTCGACGATGTCGATCTGCTCTTCGCCACCCTCTCCGATCTTGTCGCGCTGCTCGGCAGCGCCCTCGGTGACAGCTGCGCCCTCTTCGTCGCCGGGCGCGGGCAGGCGACCCTCCTGCTCATCGATCTCTTCCACGCCGACCCGGTCGAGCGCGAGCGCCAGCGCGCCGCGCTCCACACCGCACCGATACGCCTGGGCGAAGGACCGATCGGCGAGGTCGCCCTCGGCGGCGCGAGTAGGCTGATCCCCCGCCAGGACGGGGCGCAACGCGACCCCGACGGCGGGGCCGACTCATGGCTCTGCGTCCCGCTGCACTACGATGGGCGGTCGCTCGGCGCGCTGACGGTCGGGCGCGACCGGCGTGACGATCAGCTCGCCGAGAGCGACCTGCGCTTGTGCGAGACGATCGGTCGGCGCGTGGCGGCGGCATTGACCGCGACTGAGCTCGCGCAACTCGCGGCGACCGCGCGCGACCTCCTCGCCGACTCCCCCGATCCGGCGTTCACCCTCAGCATCGGTGGCCACCTCCTCGCGGCGAACGCGGCCCTCTGCAGGCTGCTCGGCTACAGTGCGCCGCAACTCCGCGAGCGACACATCGGCGATCTCCTCGCGCCGGAAGAGCGCGACGCGACCCTCGAACTCCTCGCGAGCGTCATCGTCGGCGGCGCACCACTCCCCGCGCGCGAATGGACGCTGGTCCGCGCGACCGGCGAACGCCGGATCATCGAGGTGCGCGTCAAGGTCCTGAGCGAACTCGGCCAGCCGATCGAGATCCATTGCGCCGGTCGTGACCTGACCGCCCGCCGCGAGGATCAGCGCGCCCTCGCCCGGCAAGGCACGGAATTGGCAACCCTCCACATCGCCGGCCTGACGCTCGCCGATGCGCTGGAGCCGGACGAGATCCGGCGGGCGCTCCTCGGCGCGATCCGGGCGGCGCTCCCGTGCGACGACGTGACGATCTACAGCCTGGACAATGCGACCATGCAGCCCGAGTTGTCCCTCCAGCCCGGTACGGTCCCGCCGCCCGAATTTCCCCACGGTCACCCACTGATCGACGAGAGCGTGCTGCACGGGCAATCGGTCTTGCTCAACGACGCGCCGAGCGACCCGGAGTTCCTGCCGCTCGGGAGCTCCGACCCGTTGCACCTGCTGATCGCCCCTTTGCTCGCCGGTGGGTAGGCGCGCGGCTGCGTGGTCCTACGCCGGATGAGTGGCGAACCGTTCACCCTCAATGATCTGCGCCTCGTCGAGTCGATCGCGACCCCGGCGGCGCTGACCCTGCAAAACGCCCGTCTCCACGCCGAGACGAGCGGCGCGACGACCGATCTGCGCGCGGTGCTCGAGAGTATCCAGCAGGGTATCCTGATGACCGACCGGGTGGGGCATGTGCGTTTCGCCAATCAGCGCTTCGGCGAACTTTTCGGGGTCGATGTGCGCGCGATCATCGGCTGGCACGATTTGGACGTGGCCGAGCGCCTGCTCGTTCAGCAGGCGCGCGACCCGAAAGGCTTGCTCGCCCGCCTGACCTGGCTGAACGAGAACATCTCGGAGAACTCGACCGACGAGGTCGCCCTCTCGCGGGCGAGCGGGCGGATCCTGGAGCGCTACACCGGCCCGATGCGGAACCCCGACAGCGGCGCGATCGTCGGGCGGATCATCGTCTACACCGATGTCACCGCCGGCCGACAGCTGGAACGGGCGAAAGACGAGTTCCTGGCGACCGCCAGCCACGAGTTGAAGACGCCGATCACCACCCTCGGCGGGTATCTCGAATTGCTCGAGCGCCAGGTCGCCCGGCCCGATGGCCCCGATCGGCTCCACCTCTCACGTTATGTCAATACGGCACGCCGAGAACTCGCCCGTCTGCGCCGCCTGAGCGAAGATCTCTTGGAAGTCGCCCGCATCGAGGCGGGACGCCTCACCCTGCGACTCGAAACCGCCGATCTGGCGCAGACGGTGCGCGAGACGGTCGAACAGTTCGTCCGTCGGCCTGGCCTGGAGGAGCGCGGTCACCGCATCCTCTGCGAGGCTGCCGAGCCGTTACCCGCGCTCCACGATCCGTTGCGGATCGGGCAGGTCGTGGGGAATCTCCTCGAGAACGCACTGAAATACTCGCCCGCCGGGGGCGATGTCCTGGTGACGGCGACCCGTGTTGGGGAGCAGGCGCGGCTCAGCGTGCGCGATTCGGGGATCGGAGTGCCGGAAAGCGAGCGCGAACAGCTCTTCTTACCGTTCTACCGCACCACCAACGCCTCGGAAGGGAGCCCGGAGGGCCTGGGGCTGGGGTTGTACATCAGCCGGGGGATTGTGGAAGGCCATGGCGGCACGATTTGGGTTGAGCCGGTCGAGGACGAGGGGACAGTCTTCACATTGACCCTGCCGCTGGCGCAGACAGAGAACGGGGCGGGGAACTAGGGGCGAAACGCAGCAACCACCATCGGTCGCCCCCGCCTCAACTCGTTCCCCGCCCCGGCTCCACTCACCCTCCGGCACCGCGTTTCGCAATGCCTCCCGGTTGCAGACCACCGCCCTCCACCCTCCCGCGTCGAGCCCTTCGCCGCCGGGCATTGTCCTGACTTGCAGCAGGATGAATCCGGTTCATCCGGAGCGGCGGGGAGAGGTCCGCCCACCCGCTTAGCGACCGCGTCCCGGACGAGTGGAAAGCTGCCCGGCATCGGCGTTCGTCGGGTTTAGCAGCAGACGCCAGAACGGATTGCTGGTGTCGATCCCGCGCTTCTTCGCCTTTTCCTTCTGCTTCTTCAGTCGGTGCTTCTCGTTGACGCGACGCTTCGCCGCATTGGCCGCTGGCATGTCATCCCCCTCATCGCCCTTTCGGACACCTCGGCGCGCAACAAATCGTGCCGGAACAAGCCGACATACCGGGGCATTGTACCCCCGCTGGCTCGCCGCGCGCCACCCGTGCGGCGGTGCAGGCGCTCATGGCAAGTCCCTTGCACTGCACGACGGCAAGACGGACGCGCGGTGAGCCGACAACTCGCCGATCACAAACGACGACAATCAACGGGCGCGCCACGGCGCGGTCGGCGGAAGGCCGGAGGGAACGATGACGCAGGGGACGCAGCCGGGCTCGCCATACCCATCGATCGGCGATTATGCCCTGATCGGCGACTGCCACGCGGCGGCGCTGGTGTCGCGCACCGGCTCGATCGACTGGTGCTGCTTGCCGCGTTTCGACCAGGGGAGCTGCTTCGGGCGGATCCTCGATTGGGAGAAGGGCGGGTTCTGCTCGCTCGGCCCCGCCGACCCCGATGGCCCGGCCTTCCGCCGCTACATCGAGAACACGATGGTGCTGGAGACACTCATCCACACCAACGGCGGCGAGGCGCGCATCCTCGACTGCTTCGCCATGCGGGAAGGGGGCAAATTAGCCCCCTACTTGCAAATCCTCCGCGTCGTCGAGGGGGTGCGCGGTCGGGTCGATCTGCGCCTGCACGTCGCACCGCGCTTCGATTACGGTGCCCTCCGCCCCTGGCTACGTCACGAGGGGATCCGCCTCTACAGCGCCATCGGCGGCGACGACGCGCTGGTGATCTACTCCGACGCCAATCTCGAACTGCAGGGGCGGCACGATCTCATCGCCAATTTCAC
Source organism: uncultured Thermomicrobiales bacterium (assembly GCA_902806415.1). GTDB lineage: Bacteria > Chloroflexota > Chloroflexia > Thermomicrobiales > CADCWN01 > CADCWN01. Next base: position 8,184 of record CADCWN010000221.1, read on the forward strand.
CGTTCGCGCCGGGGAGCGGGTCCGCACCACGATCGCCTATGCCGACCCGGCGGCGATCGATCGCGAGCGCCCCACGGCCCCCGAAGTCGCCGAGATCGATCGCCGCCTCACCGGCACGCTCGACTGGTGGCGCACCTGGGCGGGGCAAGCGCGCCTCGACGGCCCGGATGGTCCGGGGGCGGTGCGCTCGGCGCTGACGATCAAGGCGCTCACCAACGCCCCGACCGGCGCGATCGTGGCCGCCCCTACCACGTCCCTGCCGGAGCGACCGGGCGGCGAGCGCAATTGGGACTATCGCTACAGCTGGATCCGCGACTCCGCTCTCTGCGTCCGCTCCCTCGCCGACATCGGCTACGTCGCCGAGGCGGATCACTTCCGGCGCTTCATCCAGCGCAGCGCGGCGGGTGCCGCCGACAGCTTGCAGATCATGTACGGTCCGGGCGGCGAGCGGACGCTGACCGAGATCGAGTTGACGCACCTGGAAGGTTATCGCGGCGCGCGCCCGGTGCGCGTCGGCAATGCGGCGGCGCACCAGCTCCAACTCGACGCCTACGGCGAACTGCTCGACCTCAGCTGGCGCTGGTACGAGCGCGGGCATTCGATTGACGACGACTACTGGCGCTTCCTGCTCGATCTGGTCGATACCGCCGCCGATCGCTGGGACGAGCCCGATCGGGGAATCTGGGAGATTCGCGGCGTGCCGCAGCACTTCGTCCACTCGAAAGTCCTCTGCTGGACGGCGCTCGATCGCGGAATCCGCCTCGCCGAGGCCAGCCTGCGCCAGGCGCCCCTGCGCCGCTGGAAGACGACGCGCGCGGCGATTCGCGCGGCGATCGAGCGCGACGGCTACGACAAGGAGCGGGGGATCTTCACCCAGTCGTTCGGCTCGCGGGAGCTCGACGCGGCGCTCCTCCTCCTGCCCAGCGTCGATTTCATCCCTTACGACGACGAGCGGATGATCCGCACAGTCGACGCGATCGAGGAGGAACTGCTGCAGGATGGGCTGCTGCTGCGCTATCGGGTGGATAAGACCGACGACGGGCTCACCGGCGAGGAGGGCGCGTTCCTGGCCTGCACCTTCTGGCTGGCGGAATGCCTGGCGCACCAGGGGCGGATGGAGGAGGCGCGGGTCATCTTCGACCGCGCCTCCGCGACCGGCAACGACCTCGGCCTGTTCGCGGAGGAGTGGGACACGCACCGGAACGAGATGCTCGGGAATTTCCCGCAAGGCTTGACCCATCTCTCGCACATCGCCGCTGCGGTCGCGCTGGCGCAACGCCACGGCTACGATCTCAAGACGGAAGGCTGATCAGGGCGATGAACCGGCTGGGACGGCGGGGGTCGGCTGCGCGGTGGCGGTGGCGACGATCGGCGCGGTGGGGGTCGTGGCAGGCTGGCGACCGAGGCCGGGCTGCCAGATGATCGCCAGCAGCGCGGCGAAGATGATGATCGCGGCGGCGTAGCGGAGCAGCCGCCCGAGCGAGAAAAGGTCGGTGGCAGGGCGCGGGGCGCGCGGGGGGGGAACCTCCCACTCGATGTCGATCGGGCCACCCGATCCCCAATGCGTGGTCCGCTCGACCACGGGGCGCGGCGCGACGGTCGGCGGGCGCTGAGGCGTATCGCCGGGCGGTGAGGCCGCCGCTGGCGGGACCACGCCCCGCCGTCGCCGGTCGTAGTCCCGCCGCCGCTCGCGGTCGCCGAGGACGCGATGGGCGCGGTTGACCCGCTTCAAGACCTCCTCAGCACGCCGCTGGGTCTCGGGGCTGGCCTGGCGCAGCAGATCGGGGTGGTTCGTGCGCGCCAGGCGACGGTACGCGCGCTCGATCTCCTCCGCGCTCGCCGACGCGCGCACCCGGAGCGTCGCGTAATGATCCTCCACAGCGCCGCCTACACCGGCGACCGATGCCGCGAGGCGTGCGGCGGCACCCTCACCTCCGCCGCGCGATGCGCATCGCTCATCGCTCGCCCCCCGGCCGGGGGGCGCCGATCTCGACCAGTTCGGTGAGCACGCCGCCGCACGAGCGGGGATGCAAGAACGCTACCTGCCACCCCGCGTGCAAGCCGGGGCGCGGCCGCTCGTCGATCAGTTGGACCCCGGCGTCGCGACAGCCCGCCAGGGCCGCCGTGATGTCGTCCACCTCGTAGCAGACGTGGTGCATCCCCGCGCCGCGCTTCGCCAACGCCCGCGCGATCGGCCCGTCGGCCGTCAGCGGCGCGAAGAGTTCGAGATGGCTCTCGCCGAGATCGAGCAGGGCCGCGCGGATGTCGTGCGTCGCCGCCTCGTGCGGCTCGCCGCCGCTCAGCCCGAGGGTGTCACGGTAGAAGCGCAGCGCCTCCATCAGATCGGGCACGAGGATACCGACGTGGTGCAGCCGCGCGGGTGGCAGACCGGGAATCATACGCATCGTTCTCCCAATGGCAGAAGTGATTTGTGCGGTCGCCCGCCGCATTGCGGCGGTGCGGCAGTCGTGCTATCGTCACCCTATCGTGCCCCATACACGTCGATTCGCAGCACAACGCCCTGCAAACGATTGTACACCGCACCCGCGCCGGACGCCGCCCGACCGCGACAACACACCACCGCTCCATTTCATACTTCGTACTTCGTAGTTCGTACTTCACTCGTCACTCGTCACTCGTCACTCGTCACTATCGAAGGAGTCGTCGATGACCGCAACCTGGGATACCGCCCGCCTCGTGGAGCAAGACATCGCCCACATGCTCCACCCGGTGACCAATCTCCACCGCCACCGCCAGAGCGGTCCGCTCGTCATCGTGCGCGGCGAGGGCTCGACCGTCTGGGACTCCGACGGCAAGGCGTATATCGACGGCTTCGCCGGCTTGTGGAATGTCAACGTCGGCCACGGACGCCGCGAACTGGCGGAGGTGGCGCGGGAACAGATGGCCCGCCTCGCGTTTCAGCCGACCTTCTTCGGCCTGGCGACACCGCCCGCGATCGAACTGGCGACGAAGCTGGCGGCGATGATCCCCGGCCCGATCAACCACTTCCAGTTCACCTCCGGCGGCGCGGAATCGAACGAGACGGCGTTGAAGATCGCGCGCTACTACTGGGCGCTCGGTGGGCAGCCCGACAAGGTCAAGATCATCTCACGCAAGATGGCCTATCACGGGATCGCGATGGGCGCGCTCGCCGCCACCGGGCTCCCCGCCTACTGGCAAGACTTCGGCCCGCTCACCCCCGGCTTCGTCCACATCAACGCGCCGCACGCCTATCGCCTGGGAGAGGGCTTGTCCGAGGCCGAGTTCGTGAGCAAGTTGGTCGAGGAGTTGGAGGCGACGATCGCGCGCGAGGGCGCGGACCAGATCGCCGCGTTCATCGGCGAGCCGGTGCAGGGCGCGGGCGGGGTCGTGCCGCCGCCGCAAAGCTACTGGGCCGCCGTCTCCGAGGTGCTGAAGCGGCACGACATCCTGCTGATCGCCGACGAGGTGATCACCGGCTTCGGGCGCACCGGCACGATGTTCGGCGTGCAGCAGTACGATGTGCAGCCGGACATCGTCTCGCTGGCGAAGGGGATCACGTCCGGCTACATCCCGCTCGGCGCGGTCGGCGTGACCGACGCGATCAACGACCGCCTGAGCGAGCCGGACCGCCTCTTCATGCACGGCTTCACCTACTCCGGCCATCCGGTCGCCTGCGCGGTCGGCCTGCGCAACGTGGCGATCGTCGAGGACGAGGAGTTGCCGGCCAACGCCGCCATCCGTGGCGAGCAGTTGCTCGCGGGGCTGCACGATCTCGGCAATCACCCCAACGTCGGCAACGTGCGCGGCAAGGGCCTGATGGCGATCATCGAGGTCGTCGCCGATCGCGGCACCAAGGAGGCTTTTGTCGCCGCCGACGGGGTCGGGGCGAAGCTCCAGGCCGCCACGCGCGCGCGCGGGCTGATCGTGCGCTGCAACGACACCGGCATCGCAATCTCCCCGCCCTTGGTCATCACCGAGCGGGAGGTCGATACCCTGGTCAACGGCATCGGCGAGGCGCTCCGCGAAGTCCTGGGCGCGTAGGGGGAAGGATGAAGCTTGCGGAAGCACTCAGCTTGCGCGCCGATGCCCAAAAGCGGATCGAGCAATTGCGCCAACGCCTCGTCAGGAACGCGAAGGTGCAAGAGGGGGATGCTCCGGCGGAAGAGCCGAACGAACTGCTCGAAGAGTTGGAGCGTGTCGCCGCCGATTGCCTGACGCTCATCCAGCGGATCAACAGGACGAACAACGCGACCACCCTCGAGGCTGGCCTGACGCTGGCCGACGCCCTCGCGCGACGAGATCTGCTCGGTCAGCGTCAGGCGGTCTATCGCGATCTGGCGCAAGCCGCTTCGGTGACGCAGGATCGCCATACCCGCTCCGAAGTCAAGTTTCGGAGCACGATCGACATCGCCTCGATCCAGCGTCGTGCGGACGAACTGGCGCGCGACTATCGCACGCTCGATGTGCAAATCCAAGAGACGAACTGGCGCACCGAGTTGATCGAATAGTGGAGCAGGTAGCCAAGCGGATGGAGGCGAGCACAACCCCGCCAATAGGGTCATATTGGCTTTGGTCAGCGCGAGGGGCCGTGCTGAGCGGGTTCGATCCCCGCCGTAACGGGCTATGCCCAGTAGCGTGACATGAGTACCGCGTAGGCTGAATGTTAACGACCGCGTGCTGATCCGTCCGTTTGGTGAGGGTGGGCTAGGGGTCTCCACGAACAATGGTAACCCAGGGACGCGGAGGGCCGCAGAGAGGGCGAAGTATCTTCCCATTTCCTCTCTGCGGCCCTCCGCGTCCCTGCACCTCTATCGAGCCCCTTGTTGTAATTAAGATCCCGAGTACGCCTTGATCTGCGGAATAGTTTGACAGCACACTGTCAATTATGCTAGACTGCCCGCATGAGTTCAGCAGAAGTACCCGATGACCCCTTAAGTAAGTTCTCCCTCAGCGTCTTTGCCATGAATGGCTTGCTGATGCGTTCGGGGGAACGTGTGACGCGCCCGCTCGGCCAGAGTAGCGCCCGCTGGCAAGTGCTGGGCCGTGCCGGTTATCAGCCGCAGACGGTCGCGCAGATGGCCCAGGATATGGGGCATGCCCGCCAAAGCGTGCAGCGGATCGCGGATGTACTGGCGAAAGAAGGTTTAGTCGCATACATAGATAACCCCGCCGACAGACGCGCGCGATTAGTGGAGCTAACACCAGAAGGCGCAGCTGTTCTCAACGCCATTTATGCTCGGGACCAGGAGTGGTCACAGACGCTGCTCGCCAAGCTTGACCCGGAGCAACTAGCGGAAGTCGCCGACGCCCTAGACAGCATCGGCCAAATTCTCGCAGCGCACATGGACCAAGAAGGGGACGAATCATGAAGACAACGCACTCAAAAGATGGAACAGTGCTCGCCTACGATGTCTACGGCAGCGGACCGGCGCTCATCTACATCACCGGGGCGAGTTGTTTCCGCTCATTCATGCCAGTAGTGCAAGATGCCAAGGCGTTTGCCAAGGAATTCACCGTCTACAACTACGATCGCCGCGGGCGTGGCGACAGCGGCAACACGTTACCGTGGACAGTTGAGCGCGAGGTCGAAGACATCGAAGCCATGATCGACGCGGCCGGTGGCAAAGCCTATCTTTACGGCCATTCTTCCGGCGCGGTGCTCGCGTTCGAAGCCGCCTTACGGTCGGGCGACAAAGTGCAGAAGATGGTGATGTACGACGCATCGTACGTCCATGACGAGACGGAAAAGGCCCAATATCAGCTGCTGAGTCGAACGATACACAAACTCCTCGATACCGGCAAAAACGCGGCAGCGATGCGTACCTTCTTGCAGGGTATCGGGATGCCGAGAGTATTCGTCTCGCTCCTGCCGTTATTCCCCGGCTGGCGAACGATGAAAGCGCTCGCGCCAACCCTCGCCTACGATATCGTCCTGACCAGTGATCTGCCGCCCGTCGAGCGGGCCACCGAAGTTACCGTGCCGACACAAATTATCGTCGGACAAAGAAGCCCCACCGGCTTGCACGCTGTTGCATACCAATTAAGGAGGGCGATACCGAATGCCGCGTTCGCCGAACTGCCCGGCCAGGACCACATGGTCGGCGCGAAGGCATTACTGCCGAGGCTTGTGGGGTTCTTGAAGCACAAGGAGGGATGAAATGACGATTGCTACGAGCTTCACGGCGGAAATCACGAGAGACAAGAACAGTGGTTGGACGTGTGTTGCATGGCCGGAATCGGTGGGTGTTCTCGGGACGGGCAAGTCAGTGAAGGTGGCCGCCGCCATCCATGGCCACGAATTCCAGGCCACGTTCTTGCCGATCGGTGGCATGCATATGTTGCCCCTCCGTGCAGCGATCTTGAAGGCCATCAAGAAACAGGTGGGCGATACGGTCGAGGTGTCCTTAGAGGATCGACTGTAGATATCCTCAAAGGCGGCGCGAGGACATCTACCAGGCCCACCTCGATCTCGGGTGCGCCCTCATCTGCCTCCGCCGACTTCAGGAGGCTCTGCGATGACTTCTTGGTCCTCGGCGAACGCACGCCTCGCCAGTCCGCCGCTCGCCAGCGCCACCGTCGCGAGCCCCGCGAGGATGATGGAGGCCAGCGCCCGGCGCAGGCCGAACGCCTCGGCCAGCCCCCCGATGAACGGTGGCCCGACCAGGAACCCGGCGTAAGCGACGGTCATCACGGCAGCGGTCGCCCGACCGGTGTGCTCCGGCGCGATGATCCCGATCAGCGAGAGGGCGACCGGCACCACCCCCGAGAAGGCGAGGCCGACGAACAGGAAGCCACAGAGGATCAGCGGCGGCCAGGTCGTCGCCAGCGAGAGGGCCATCCCCGCCGCGCCCAGCGCGCCGGCCAGCCGCAGCAGGGTCAGCCGGGGGAGGAGGCGCAGCGCGCCCGCCGTCCCCAGCCGCCCGATCGTCATCGCGAGGTGGAACGTCGCCACCCCGGACGTGCCCAGGAGGGCCGGCAGGGCGAGCGACGAGCGCAGGTAGATCGCCGACCAGTTCTCCATCGCCCCTTCGGAGAGGAACGCGAGGACCGTGATCGCCGCGATCAGCATCAGGGCCGGGTTCCGTCGCAGGCGCGCGGTGTCGGCGCTCTCCGCCGGGGCGGCGACCCGCGTCGGCAGGTTGCCGCACCAGATCCAGACCAGGGCCGGGCCGATCAGAACGGCGACCCCCAGGTAGAGCGCCCGGAATGGCACCCCGCCCGCGACCAACGCGCCGCTGGCGAGCGCACCGAGCGCCCCGCCCGCACTGAAGGCGGCGTGGGCGTAGGTCAGCACGCGCCGCTCGGTCAGTGCCTCGAAGCGAACCGCCACCGCGTTGATCCCGACATCGTAGATCCCGGTGGCGGCATAGAAGGGCGGCAGCACCAGCAGCAGTTGCCAGAACTCCCCAATCGCGGCGACGCACGCGATCGATAGGCTCAAGAGCACGCCGGCGGCCGCA
>CADCWN010000222.1 GCA_902806415.1 uncultured Thermomicrobiales bacterium
ACGATGTCGAGCCGACCGAGGCGGGCGACCACCTCCTCCACGAGCGGGTGCAGCACCTCGAAGTCCCCCACCTCCGCCGGGAAGGTCTCGGCCACGCCATCGGCCTCGACGATCATCCGCCGCGTTTCCGCCAGTCGCGCGACGTCGCGCCCTGACAGCGCCACGCTGGCCCCGGCCAGCGCCAAGCCCTTGGCGAGTTCGCGCCCGATCCCGCTGCTCGCGCCGGTCACCAGCGCGACCCGACCCCCGAGCGAGAAGAGATCGTTCAAGTAGGCGTCCGACATGTTGCTCCCCCCTCGCGCCTCGCGCGCTACAGCAGCGTGGACAGCGACTCCACGAGCCTGTCCACATCCGCGCGATGATTGTACGCCTGGATCGAGATCCGCGTGTAGATCTGGCCGTCGCGGCGCATCACCGGGATCTCGATCTGATGGTCTTCCCAGAGGCGCTCCTTGATCCGTTGCGGATCGTCGCCCGGCAGCGGGATCGCGGCCATCTGGACCCACCAGTCGGTCGAATCGGGCGCGATCTGCGGCAGCCCGGTCAGCGCGTGAAGCTGATTGCGCGCCTCGCCGACGAGCGCGCGGCAGGCGGCGCGGACGCGCGGCCAGTCGTGCTGGCGCTGGAAGGTGATCGCGGCGGGGACGCTGAGGTAGGCCGAGGGGTCGTCGGTGCCGGCCCACTCGTAGTGATCGAGGAAGCGCGACGCCCCCGGCCTTTCCGCCTCCCAGCCCCAGCTGATGATCAGCGGGTCGAGGAGTTCCTGGCGCTCGGGGCGGGCGAAGAGGAAGCCCGCCCCTTTCGGGGCACAGAGCCACTTGTGACAATTCCCGAGATAGAAGTCGGCCCCCAGCGCGTCGAGATCCAGGTCGATCTGGCCCGGCGCGTGCGCGCCGTCGATGATCGTCAGGATCCCGGCCTCGCGCGCCCGGCGGCAAATCTCGGCGATCGGGAAGATCAGCGCCGTGGACGAGGTGATGTGGCTGATCGCGATGACGCGCGTGCGCG
>CADCWN010000223.1 GCA_902806415.1 uncultured Thermomicrobiales bacterium
ATCGCGGCGGCCATCAGCCTGCAGCGGCTCGCTGCCTGGTGGCGCGGCTGCCCCCGCGCTGGCACCCGCACCTCCCACTTCGCCGCCCTCGCATCAAACTGAGCAGCGCCCCGACTTTCCCAACAATGTCACGACAGGGGGCGGCGCTGGTGGCGACGGTGCGGGAGCCGCCTGAGCGGCACGGGGTCGCGCGCAGCCGCTGGCGCGTCGCCGACCTCGCCGCCGCCGTGCCGTGGGCCGCGCGCTACTCGGTCTCGGGGCTGGCCCGCGCCCTCAAGCGCCTGGGGATCGGGCGCCAGCGCGGGCGGCTCCGGCTGCACAGCCCCGACCCCGCCTACCGCGAGAAGGCGTGGGACATCCGCCACGCCGTCTCGCTCGCGTTTATCCCGCACCGCCCGCCGGTCGCCCTCTACGGCGACGAGTTCAGCCTGTACCGCCAGCCGCCCCTCGGCCCGGCCCTCGCCCCGGTCGGCACCGGGCCGGCGGCCGCCCTGTCCTGCCGCAGCAACACCCACTACCGCTACGCGGGCGCCCTCGACGTGGCGACCGGTCGCCTCACCCGGCTCGGGCGCTCGCGCATGGGCGTGGCGGGCCTGCGGCGCTTCCTCGCCAAGCTCCGCCGCGCCTACCCCGCCCGCCCGCTCACCCTCGTCTGGGACAACTGGCCCGTCCACCGCCATCCGCTCGTGCTCGCCCGCGCCGCCGCGCTGGGCATCGACCTCCTCTGGCTCCCGACCTACGCCCCCTGGCTCAACTCGATCGAGAAGGCGTGGCGCTGGCTCACCGCGGACCTGCTCCGGCATCACGCCCAGGCCGACGCCTTCCCCGCCTTGCAGGCCCGGGCCGCCGCCTGGCTCGACCAGTTCGCCCACGGCTCCCCCGCCCTCCTGCGCTACTGCGGCCTCGGCGACCCATAGGGTAAACAACCTCGCCATCGCCATAAAGGGAGGGTGGGGGTACTGTTTCTAACTCACAGGATGACCGTGAAGTGAGGTTTGTAGATGGTTCGGACGACGCCAGCGCCAGAATTTGATCTTCCCGCGTTCGCGCGGCAGACGGTGCGCTTGCATCCGCGTCCCGATCCCGCTGTGGCGGTCAATGCGAGCAAATGGGGCGGTCCTATCCTCTGGCCTGCCAGTGAGGAATGGCCGATCTGCACTGAGCCCGAGTGGCGAGAAGAAGACGATACCTCGCCACCTCACGAGCATCGGTATATCCCGGTGTTGCAACTCAGGCAAGATGACTTTCCCGAACTGCTCTTTCCAGACGACACCGATCTGTTTCAGTTACTCTGGTGTCCGAATGATCACGAAGCCATGATCTCTGTCGTTTGTAAAGCATACTGGCGCAAGGAGGCCGCTATCGTCGGCCCGCTCGCCGAAGTGCCGAGGCCCGCACCGGTCGAGGAAGATTATCTGCCGCGCCCGTGTCGGCTGCATCCCGAGCGCGTAACCGAGTATCCCTACCAGAGCGATCTACCTGCAGAGTTGGGGGAGGCGATTCACCGTTGGGAGGTCGAGCGCGGGATCGAGGGGCCGTATGAGACTGAGATGAGCGTCGCGCCAGGGACGAAGCTCGGCGGCTATGTGGACTGGATACAATTTGAGTGGATTCCAACGTGCGAATGTGGTCACGATATGGAACACCTTCTCACTATAGCGAGCGAGGAGTTCGGCGGCCATTGGCCCAGATGGTGCCCGATAGAGGATGTGCAAGCTACTGGCCTGTCGCAAGCAGAACTGGAAACGGGCTATGCCTACTTGTATGCGCTTGAGGACGCGGGTAGAAGTAGTGGCATTATGCTCGGCGATGTAGGTTCGCTGTACCTCTTTATTTGTCGCAAGTGTCCTACCTGGCCGATCGATTCGGTAGTGCAAAGCCATTAAGGTGGCGTGGGGTATGTGGGAAGATTTGATCGACCAGGTAATTACCGATGGTGTCTGCTCTAAATACTCCATGGGGTCGGAGTGAAGTACACGCTGCTCTCAGGCACACTCCTCGCCCTCTTCGCTGCCGATCGTGCGCTGAAACTCGCGGCGGTCGCGCACTTCTTTCGTCGGCCCGCGCCGCCTGATAATGGGGTGTGGCCGAGCGTCACGCTGGTGCAGCCGATCACGCGCGCGGCGCACGATCACGCCCCGATCCTTGCGGCGCGGCGGGCGCTGACCTATCCCGGCGCGGTGCAGCACCTCCCGGTCTGCGACCGCGCTGACCTCGCGTCCCAGGAGCGGTGCCGCGCGATCTTGGGGGCGGATGTGGCGATCGTCCTCGCGGACCCCGATGGCGGCGTGATCGCCACGAAGCTGGCGAAGCTGCGGGCGGGGCTGCCGCAAGGGCGGGGCGAGATCGTCTGCTTCGTGGACGACGATGTGACCCTGCCGCCCGAGGCGTTGCAGGTGCTCGTGGCACCGCTCGCGAAGCCGGAGGTTGGCGCGACGTTCGGCCTCGCGCGCTACATCGCCTGGGAGACGATCCCGTCGAGCCTGATGAGCCTGTTCGTCAACGTTAATGCGCTCCTCAGCTATCTGCCGCTGACCTACCTGACCGAGCCGTTCACGATCACCGGCCACTGTTTCGCGCTGCGCGGTGCGACCCTCGCGGCGGTCGGCGGCTTCGGCGAGGAATTAGACCGGATCGACGACGACCACGAACTCGCCCGCCGCGTCCGCGCGCACGGCCTGCGGATCGTCCAGACGCCGCTGATCTACGACGTGACGAACCCACTCGACTCGTTCGCCGCCTACCGCGCGCAGTTGCGGCGCTGGTTCATCTTCCCGCGTCAGGCGATGCTGCCCTACCTCCGGGTCAAAGAGCGGGCGCTGGTCGGGCTCGGCAGCGTCGGTGGTCTGCCACCCGCCCTGCTCCTCCTGCTGGCGCTGCTGACGCGCCGCCGCGTCGCTACCAGCGCGTACCTCCTGGCCCTGGCCCTGGCTGCGGCGGTGCAAGTGCGGATCGAGCGCGCCTATCTCGGGTCGGCCACGCCGCCGCGCCGCCGGGCGCTGCTCCCGTTCGTCGTCACCGTCACCCCCGCGCACGTCCTGGCGCTCCTCTTCGCGCGCCCGATCGTCGAGTGGCGCGGCCAGCGGCTCCATATTTATCGTGGCGGCAAGTTCAGCGTGCTCGGCCCCGCGCGACGCTGAGCGTCGTGCCGCGATGCGTTGGCGCGGATCAATGCCCCTCGCTCGGGTGGCCGGGGCGGTCTGCTTCCCGTAGGAGCGGCAGATACCAGAGCAGCGACAGGACCATCCCCACCGCCGCGCAGCCGAAGGTGACGCTGTAGGCCACGGGGGGGTAGTGGCCCGCTGCGTCCGCGCCGAAGCCTTTGATGATCAGCCCCATCCACCATTGGATGCAGAAGCTGCCGCCGATCCCGAAGAAGTTGGTCGCCGCCACCGCCTGTCCGGTGATCGCCAGCGGGAAGATCTGGCGCGCGTGCGCCATCCCCATGATGCAGAAACTGCCGGTCAACCCGAAGCCGAGGTAGAGCAGCGCGACGATCGCGAGCGGCGGACGGGCGATCAGCCCGAGTTGGCAGAGGGTGAAGAGAGCCGCGCTCGCCGCGATCGCGCGCGCGACACCCCAGCGGTCGGCCAGCCAGCCCGAGAGGGCGGAGCCGACGCAGACCCCGCCCGAGAGGAGCAGAAGGATGTTCCCGGCCTCGATCCGCGTCAGCCCCAGCACGTCGAAGAGATACGGCCCACCCCAGAGCCCTTGCACCCCGAGCTGGATCCCGGTGAAGAAGAAGTTGAGCGGGACGATCCGCCAGAAGCGCCGATCGCGCAAGACCGCGCGGAAGCCGCCCGCGCTCGTCGCGCCGCCCTGCCAGCTGATCTGCGCCGGGGTGTTGCGCGCCTTCGTGGCGATCACCAGGGCGCTGATCGCGACCGCGACCGCCGCGCCGACGAAGATCGCTCGCCAGCCGATTTGCTGCGTCAGCCAGGCGAGCGGGGTGGCGGCGAAGAGGGCACCGCTCGCGCCGATCCCGACGAGCAGGGCCGACATCGTGGCGACGCGACCGGGCGGGAACCAGGCCCCGAACGTCTTGAAGGCGCTCGGCAGGATCGCCGCCATCCCGGCCCCGATCAGCGCTCGTCCGAGCGCCAGCGGGGCGAACCCCGGCGCGCTGGCGAATAAGAGCGCCCCGACGATCGCGATCGTCATCATCGCCGGGACGACGACGCGCGACCCCCAGCGGTCGAGGCCGATCCCCAGCGGGATCTGGGCCAGGGCGAACGCGCCGAAAAAGAGGCTGGTCATCAGGCCGAGTTCCGCCGCATCGAGCGCCAGATCGCGCGCGAGGTCTCCCGCGATGACCGCGTTGGCGGTGCGGAAGAAATACGAGAGGAAATACGCGGCGGTGAAGAGGGCGAAGATTTGTAGCGGGCCGGGCGCGTGGACGGCACTGCGCGCGGCGACACTCGCTGCGACCTCTGCCCTGGCAATTCTCGTTGTCTCGCGTCCCGTCGTCACGCGCCTATGCTCCTCACCCCGCTGCTCGCCCTCATCCGAAGTGGCGGCAGGGTAGGATAGCGGATCGGCCGGTCATCATGCGTTGGTGGGCAACAGGGGTGAGTGGAGATTGAACCACAGAGCGCACAGAGAGGGGACGGCCCTCACCCCCGCCGCCTGCGGGCGGCACTCCCTCTCCCAATTCTAGAAGAGGGGGAAGAGGCGTTGCGAGCAACTGTCCCCGCCCTCCCTTGTAGGGGAGGGTCGCCGCCGGGGCGGCGGGGAGGGGTCCGTCCGTCCCCACGTTGAATCACCGCCATGCATACGCCCTGTTCTGCTCCGGTCAACCCCTGGTCAACCGGCCCTCGGCGTGCTAGGTTCTCCCGTGGCGTGTTGAACGTGCCGACCGTGCCATCAGTGAGGACGAGAGGGAGCGATGACAGGAGTGCCAGACGCCGCGCCCAGCCCCAAGTCGATTCGGCGGCTCCGCAAAGAGTACGCGCTCGCCGGGCTCAGCGAGGCGGAGGCCGATCCCGATCCATTTGCGCAGTTCGGGGCGTGGTTCGATGAGGCGTTGCACGCCGACCTCCGCGAGCCGAACGCGATGACGGTCGCCACCGCCACGCGCGAGGGGCTTCCCTCGGCGCGGATCGTCCTGCTGAAGAGTTGGGATGCGCGTGGCTTTGTCTTCTACACCAACTACGAGGGGCAGAAGGGGCGCGAGGTCGCCGAGAATCCCGTCGCCGCCCTCGTCTTCTACTGGCCGGAGATGGAGCGCCAGATACGGATCGTGGGCGACGTGGCGCGGGTCGCGCCGGAGGAGTCCGATCGCTATTTCGCCAGTCGCCCGCTCGGCAGTCGTCTCGGGGCGATGGTCTCCCCGCAGAGCGGCGTGATCCCCGATCGGGCTGGGTTGGAAGCGCGCTTGCAGCAACTCGCGACCGAGCATCAAGAAATCGCACCGACGCGCCCCGAGAGCTGGGGCGGCTATCGGGTCGCGCCGCGCTCGGTCGAGTTCTGGCAGGGTCGGCCGAATCGTCTCCATGACCGCCTGCGCTACCGACAAGGGACGAGCGACGCGTGGCTCATCGAGCGCCTGGCCCCCTGATTCGCGTATCGTGCGCTGCCCACGTTCCATGTCTTGCCGCAGGGTAGACTTCGTCGCAGCTTCGTCTGTAACCTTCGGCGCACGATCAGCGTGCGAGCCACCTTGCGTCCGGCGGGTTGATTCGCTATCCTAACGCGCATGGAGCATTTCGCGCCTAGTGCGCCGTTCGCCGCAGTCCCGCATCATCATCGCCCTCATGGCCGGTGTGTGGTCCCCCGCGCGCGAATTCGCTGAGCGAGACGAACGAGGCAGCGTGCGAAGGGTCCCACCGCAACATTAGCGCGGTGGGCTTTTTGTTGGGTGGCACCCATCATCCATCCGCTCACACGGGGATCGCGTTGTGGGCGCTGCCGAGGAGCGAACCAAAGGGAGAGTGAAGTCTGTGATCGAGCGTATCCGGGGTATGGCCGATGTCTGGCCCGCCGAGCGCACCTTCCGCGAGGGGCTGATCACCCAGCTCCAGCGCGGCTTCGCGGCGCACGGCTATCGACCGATCGATACGCCGGTGGTCGAATCGACCGAGCTGTTCCTGCGCAAGTCGGGCGAGGAGCGCGCGGCGCAGATGTACGCCTTCGACTATCGCAATCGCCAGATCGCCCTGCGCCCCGAATTCACCGCCTCGGTCGTGCGTGCCTTCGTTGCGGAGGGGCAGGGACGACCATTGCCGCAGCGTTACGCCTATTGCGGCCCGGTCTTCCGCTACGAGAAGCCGCAGTCGGGGCGTTCGCGCCAGTTCACCGAGGCGGGCGTCGAGCTGCTTGGCGCGCGCGGCCCCGCCGCCGACGCCGAGGTGATCCATCTCGCGCTCGCCAGCCTGGAAGGGTTGGGGCTGACCGATTGCACCCTCCGCCTCGGGCATCTCGGGGTGGTCGGTGCCTTGCTCGCCTCGCTCTCCCTCGACGATCGCGTGCGCGACTGGTTCCTCTGGAGTATGGAGCAGTTGCGGGCGCGCGGCGACGATGGGCTGCACCGCAACCTCCGCGATCTCCTCAGTGCGCAGCAAGGGTTCGGCGCGAATGGCGCGGCAGCGACCGCCGAGGCTGGAGTCGCGGCGGCCGATTTCCCCGATCTCGACGGCCTCTCCCTCGACGGGCTGACCGAGGGGCAGGCGCGCAGCACCGTCCTCAGCCTGTTGCGCGGGGCGGGGGTCGAACTCGGCGGCAGCAACCGGTCGCCGGAGGAGATCGTCGAGCGCCTCTTGGTCAAGCTGCGCCGCCCGCGTGTCGACTTCGACATCGCCCACGCGCTCGCGTTCTTGCGCCGCCTGATCGGGCTGCACGGCGAGCCCACAACCGTCCTCGCCGACACGCGCGCCCTGCTCGCCGACTATGGCCTCGACGACGGCCCGGTGCGGGAGCTCGAAGAGGTGCTGACCCTCCTGCAAGCTTATGGGCATCATCAGCGGATCATCCTCGATCTCGGCCTCGGTCGCGGGCTGCACTACTATACCGGCGTCCTCTTCGAGGTTCATACTGGCGAGGTCGGCGGGCGCGAGGCGGTGATCCAGCTCTGCGGGGGCGGGCGCTACGACGATCTGGCGCAGATCCTCGGCGCGCGCGCCCCGATCCCCGCCTGCGGGTTCGCCTGCGGCGTCGAGCGGATCGCCGCCGCGTTGGTCGCGCGCGGCGCGCTCGTCGCCGAACCGGCGGCGGACCTGTTCGTCTGCGGCGCCGGACAGGTGGGGATGGCCGACCTGATCGCGGTCGCGGAGCGCCTGCGCCGGGCGGGGTGGCGGGCCGAACTCGATCTGCGCGGTCGTCGCCTCGCCGCCAATCTCTCCTACGCCGAGCGCGCCGGTATCCCCGTCGTCGTCATCTTCGGCGAGACCGAACTCGCCGCCGGCGAGATCGTCTGGCGCGATCTCGCCACCCGCGTCGAGCGCCGCTACCCGCTCGACGACTTGCCACAGCCGAACTCCTCCGATACGTCAGCTGAAAGGTAAACGGCTAATGACACCCCGCTTCCGACTTCCGACTTCCGACTTCCGACTTCAACCGGGGGCTGACTGATGAGCGGCGCGACCGATCTGCTGCGCCTGGCGATTTCCAGCAAGGGTGAGTTCGAGGTCGAGACGCGGCGCTTCCTCGATGGCGCGGGCCTGCCCGTGCGCCGCCCGAACCCGCGCCAGTACACCGGGCGCGTCGGCACGCAGCCCGATACGGTGGTCCTCTTCCAGCGGACCACCGACATCGTCTCCAAGGTCGCCGATGGCAGCGCCGACATCGGGATCACCGGCTACGATCTTGTCGCCGAGTACAGCCAGGACGACGACGATCTGCTGCTGCTGCTGCCGAGCCTCGGGTTCCGCTCGGCGCGGTTGGTCGCCGCCGTGCCGCAAGCCTGGCTCGACGTGGCGACGATGGAAGACCTGGCCGATCTCTCATCCGACATCAAGCGGCGCGGACGCACCCTGCGCGTCGTGACCAAATTCCCGAACCTGACGCGCGAGTTCTTCCACCGGCATGGGGTGACCTACTTCACCCTCGTCGGCGCGGATGGCGCGTTGGAGGCGGCCCCGGCGATGGGCTACGGCGACATGATCGTGGACATCACCGAGACCGGCGTGACCCTGCGCGACAATCACCTGAAAATCCTCGATGGTGGGACGGTGCTGCGCTCGCAAGCCTGCCTGATCGGGAATCGCCGGACCCTCGCCGCCAGCGTCGGGAAGCGGGAGGGTGTCCGGCACGTCCTGGAGCTCTGCGAGGCGCGGCTGCGCGTGCAGGGCTATCACGTCCTGACGGCCAATATCCAGGGCTCCTCGCCCGAGGCAGTGGCGGCGCACGTCCTCTCCCACGGCGAGACTTCGGGGATGCAAGGCCCGACGATCGCGCGCGTCTTCCCCAAAGAGCCCGAAGTGCGCCCGCTCGGCCTCGATTGGTATGCCGTCACCGTCGTCGTCGAGTCGCCATTGCTGCTGCGCGCGGTCGATCATCTGCGCGCCGCCGGTGCCTCCGGCATCACCGTCGTCCGCCCCGACTATGTCTTCGGCGGCCATTCCGACTCCTACGAGCGGCTGCTGCTGGAACTGGGGTTGTCCGAGGCGCGCGAGGGTGAGAGGGCGGGGGTGTGAGTCGCTGCGGATCGAGGTATTGATCCCCTGAGCGGAGGTGAACGCTGGTGTCGGCTACCCCCCTGCCGCCGCACGCTGGCTACAGCGCCTACTTCCGGGTGCGGCATCACGAGATGGATGTGCTCGGCCATGTGAACAACGCGGTCTACCTCCACTATCTGGAGCAGGCCGCGATCCAGCATTCGTCGGCGCTGGGCTACGATACTCCCCACCTGTCCGCGCTTGGCGGCCTGTTCATCGCCCGCCGCCACGAGATCGACTATCTACGCCCCGCCGTGGCGGACGATCTCCTCCAGGTCGTGACCTGGGCCGCCGAGATGACCGGCGCGCGCGCCCTGCGCGAGTACGTTATCGTGCGGCGCGATCTGCCCGCCGGGGGGCGCGTGCCCGCCGACGGCCCGCTCGCACCGGGTGCCGCGCCGCCCGGCGACCCCATCGTCCGCGCACGCACGCTCTGGGTGTGGGTCGGTGTGGCGGATGGTCGCCCGCGCCGGATACCGACCGAGCTGCGCGCGGCTTTCCTCGCGACGCAGGTGCCGGATTGAGCGCGGTGTCGCCCGCTCCTCGCACGGGTGGCGTTACAGTGGGGTGATGCCCTGGGGTGATGCCTCGGAGGATCGTCCGATCGCTACCTTGACGTTCGCCAGCAACGATGCTATCCTTCTCCCCGGTCGTGGAGGTGTGGTGTAGTGGCCTAACACGCTGCCCTGTCAAGGCAGAGACCGCGGGTTCGAATCCCGTCACTTCCGCCAGCGTTAACAAGTAGCCCTCGAACGTGACAGTCGAGGGCGAAGAAACCGGCCAGTTCGGGTCGCGGCTTCACCGCCGTGACCCGATCGTCGTTAATGACGACCTCCTCGAACACCAGGCGGGCGAGTCGGTTGCGCTGCTCCTGCGTCGCCCGCTCCCAGCCCTCCTTCACGTTGGCCAGCAACACGGCCAGGTCCGCCAGCTGGCCGTCCTCATCGGCCCGCTGCGCCGCCAGCGCGGCGAATTCGCGCTGCAGTCGGTCCCGCTCCGCGGCGTAGTCGTCGAGCGAGATGTCGCCCAGGCGAAAGAGGGTCCGGTTGTTCTCCAGCTGCGTCTCCAGGCGGCGGCGCAGCACGGCGGTCTCGACGTACGCCTGCTTCGCCTGCGCCTTCATCTCCTGCGTGGCGAATAGCTGCAGGCGCTCGCGGTAGTTCTCGGGGATGGTGAACCCGGCGAGGTAGGCGCCCAGCTGGCCCTCGTAGCGGTCCAGGTAGGCGCTGCGGTACCCGCACCCGCCGTCCTGCAAGCGCCGGGCGCAGAAGAGGCGGGGCCGCCCGGTGCTGGTATTCTGGACGCGCAGCTTGCCGCCGCAGCGCTCGCACACCCCGAGCCCGGAGAGGCTGTAGACCTTCACCCCGCGGTTGGTGGTGGACCGGCCAGACGTGGCCCGCCGATCGCGCGCCTCCCGCGCGGCCTCCCAGCGCTCCCGGTCGATCACCGACCCGTGCTTCGGCGGCGCGGCGCCGTCGGGCCGCTCCCCGGGCAATTCCCCCAGGTAGAAGCGATTCTGGAGCATGGCGCACACGGTGTCCTTGCTGAACGGCTCGGGCTTGCCGGTGCGGTAGCCGTTGGTCCGGTAGCCCGCGTCGTTGAGCCCCTGGGCCACCTCCCGGTCGCTGCGCCCCTCGGCGGCGAGGTCGAAGGCCAGCCGCAGCCCCTCGATGGTACCCGGGTCGGCGACCGGGATGCCGTCCGGCCCCTTCGTCATGCCGAACGGGAGGCGCCCGTTGTGGAGCCCCTGGGCCTTCCGCTCCGCCTTGCCCTTCCTCGTCTCCTGGGCCAGATTGTCGCTGTAGTACTGGGCCAGCGTCGCCATCATCCCCATGAACAGGCGCCCCTCGGGGCGGGTGTAGTCGAGGTCGGGCTGGGCGACGGCGACGAAGCCGACGTTGCGGCGCGCCAGCAGCTCCAGGCACTCGAAGGTGACGCGGATATTGCGCGAGAAGCGGTCGATCTTGTGGACCACGACCACGTCGAGCCGCCCGTCCTCGGCGTCCTCCATCATGCGCTGGAAGGCGGGCCGCTTCTCGATCGCGTCGCCGCGCGCCGACTTGCCCTCGTCGGCGTACTCCTCGACGACCGGCCAGCCCTTGGCTTGGCAGTGGTCCAGCAGGAGGCGCCGCTGCGCGTCGAGGGAGAAGCCGTCGACCTGCTCCTCGCTGCTCACCCGGTAGTAGAGGCCCGCCCGCATCCCGCTAGCCCTCCTGTCCCTGGCCCGGTTGCCGCCCCGGCACCGACCGATACTCCCCCCGCAGGCGCTCCACCTCGTCGCGGCGGTAGTAGCGCGCCCGCCGGTTGGCGCCGCGCCGGTAGGCGGTGAGCCGCCCCGCGCGGGCCAGCTGCCACAGGCGCGTGCGCCCGATCCCCAGCGCGGCCAGCGCCTCGCGCG
>CADCWN010000224.1 GCA_902806415.1 uncultured Thermomicrobiales bacterium
ATCGCGGCGGCCATCAGCCTGCAGCGGCTCGCTGCCTGGTGGCGCGGCTGCCCCCGCGCTGGCACCCGCACCTCCCACTTCGCCGCCCTCGCATCAAACTGAGCAGCGCCCCGACTTTCCCAACAATGTCACGACAGCCCGGCGAATGGCAACTCGCCGCCCGTGGTGAAGATGCGCACTCGGTAGTCGGCCCCCGCGACGGTCGGTCGGAGCAGGAAGGCCGTCTCGCTCAGGTTGGTCCAGCGCGCGAACGCGGCCATCCGCGCCTCGGACAGCGCATCCGCGTCGCGCACCACGGCGAGCGGGTTGCCGAGTAGGGGAACGGCGGTGAAGACATCAACTTGCTGAAATGCGAACGTCGCCACGGTGGTTCACCTCCTCGTAGTGCGCACGACATCCGATGTGGCGACTTCGGACTATGGCGTCGGCGCGTCCTCGCGGAGCAGCCGTTCGGCCTTGAGTTCGCGCCACAGGTCGGGCGGGATGGGGTGGCGGACGCCCGCCAGGTTGAGCTGGACTTGCTCGGGCGTGATGGGGCCGGGGATGACCGAGGCCACGGCGGGGTGGGCCAGGGGGAATTGCAGCGCAGCGGCAGCCAGCGGGACGCCGTGGCGCCGGCAGACGGCCTGGATGCGCGCGACTTTGTCGAGTTCGGGCGGCGTGGCCGGGCGGTAGTCGTAGCGCGCGCCCGGCACCGGCCCGGTCGCCCCGATGCCCGAGTTGAAGACGGCCCCGATCACGATGCCAACGCCGCGCTCGACGCAGGCCGGGAGTTCGGCGGCCAGCGACTCCTGCTCCAGCAGGGTGTAGCGGCCGGCCAGCAGGAAGAAGTCGGGGTCGAACAGCTCGAGGAAGCTCGGGATCATGCCCAGCGGGTTGATGCCGACGCCGATCCCCCGGATGAGGCCGGCGGCGCGGAGATCGGCGAGGGCCTGCCAGCCGCCGGTGATGAGCTGGCCCATCAGCGCGCCCCAGCGCGCCTGCGGTGCGTGGTACCCCAGGTCGAGATCGTGGACGATGGCGAGGTCGATCCGCGCCAGGCCAAGCCGTTGCAGGCAGTCCTCGTAGGCGCGCAGGATGCCGTCGCGGGAGTAGTCGAAGCGCACCTCGAACGGGAGGCCGCCCGACTGCGGGCTAGCGTCGGGGGCGTGGGGGTTCACCGGGGCGCGCAGGACGCGGCCGACCTTCGTCGACAGCACGAACTGGTCGCGCCGGAGCCCGCGGAGCAGCTGGCCGACGCGCAACTCGCTCAGGCCGCGGCCATACCAGGGCGCGGTGTCGAAGTAGCGCAGCCCCGCCTCCCAGGCGGCGTGCAGCGTATCCTGCGCCCGGGCCTCCGTCACGCTGGGATCGATGCCGATCGTCGCGCCGCCGAAGCCGAGGGCGGTGACCTCAACCCCGGTGCGGCCGAGCTCGCGCCGTTCGAGCGCCTGATCACCGGTCGAGTCGGTCGTCATCTGCGCATACCTCCGCATAATACCCGCGCGCCACAAGTCTTCGCTGTGTACCGGGGACTCGGGCGCTCGCCAAGGTCGGGCCACGCTCATTTGACGAGGTCGCGCCAGAAGTAGTGCTGCTTGAAGCCAAGGAGCCGTTTGGCCTTCGCGTTCGTCACCCCGGCCTCGGTGCCGGTCAGGTGGGCGGCCTTGTCGCCCGCATCGGCGAAGTACTGCGGCACCAGCTCGGCGAGGGGACGCTCGGCCCAGGCATCCTCGGCGGTCCCGTAGATCACCTCGTCCCGCAATTCGGTCTTTTCCAGCGCGAGGCGGAAGATGGTCGCGAGGTCGCGCGCGTCGACGTAGGTCCAGAGGAAGCCGCCCGCCTTGAGCGGGTTCGCGCGGTTCTGGTCGAAGCGTTGCTGGTACTGATCCGGCATGATCACGCCGGGCGGGCGGATCGTGATCGCCCGCATGCCGTACCGGCGATGGAAGCCGTGCAGGATCTCCTCCGAGGCGACCTTCGAGAGCGCGTACGGGTCCTGGGCGCGGGTGGGGTGCGCCTCGTCCACCGGGAAGTAGTCGGGCGTGAAGTCGCGATAGCGAAAATCCAGGCCGAGGTGGTTGATGCTCGACGCGTAGATGATGTTGCCGATGCCGAGTGCGGCGCACGCCTCGCAGACGTTGTAGGTCCCCGTGGTATTGGTGTTAAAGACCACCTGGGTGGGGTAGCGCGTCGGGTTGGGGATGGCGGCGATGTGCATGACCGCCTCCGCCCCGACGAAGGCGCTGACCAGTTCGCCCATGTCTGAGGTATCGGCCTGGGTGAACTTGACGCCCGGCTGCGGCTCGCGCGGTGCGGAGCGCGTGACGTTGACCACCTCGTACCCATGCCGCACGAGGTCCAGGCAGACGAGATGGCCGATGCGGCCGCTGCCCCCGGTAACGACGACTTTCACAGTGCTGCTCCTCTTGAATGTTGCGCGCTGGCTCCGGTGCCGACGCACACCCTCGACCACCCGGGTATCGCCGCCTGCACCGCCCGGGCACTGGTGCGCAGCAGGGGCAAGGGCGATGATACCGGAGTTCGCGGATCGCTGCCGATGGCAGTCGCGCAAGCATGGCACGCTCTGAAAAGGAAGAGCGCACGGTTCACATCCGTGAGGTCACTGGTTCGAGCCCAGTCGTGCCCACCCCGATTTGCCCGGGCAGGGCAACAAAAAAAGAGCACCGGTCGCCCCCTGGTACCGCGCCAGGGGGCAACTTACTGGTGCAATTGGCGGGCAAGCGTGCCAGGATAGCGTCGCGGGCGGCGTAAACGGCCAGCACGGCGGCCTGCGATCGTCCGCGGATGGCGTTCGCGAGGGCGAGGCGGCGTCTGGTAGAATGGGCGGAGTCGAACGC
>CADCWN010000225.1 GCA_902806415.1 uncultured Thermomicrobiales bacterium
GCCCCAAGGGGCCGGGCGGGGACTCATGATGAAGGATCACCCCCTTTCTCTCGCGCGCTCTCGTCGTCGTGGGCGTCAGACTCGGGAGGTGCATCGCCGGGCACCTGCCCGCTGGCGAGGTGTGCGGCGATCCAAGTGATCGCGTCCGCGAGCGTGGTCGCCCGCACGCTATCGCCAGACTGGATATGGGTAATCTCGAAGCGCTGGTCGCCACCACCCAACTGCCAGCAGCGCAGCAGGAACGCACGGTAGTGTCTGACCATCGCCCGATCCCCTTGACGAAGTAGCGGGTACAGTGCCCGTCGCGCAGTCCCCCCAGGTTAGGCGAGCCCTATTACCATTCTCTTAATCGGGTTCTACCATCCTGTCACCATGCCGACGTCCGCCCGCCACGAGGGTCGGTCTCGGTGCCATTTGACCGCTCGCGCCCGCCATGCCACACTACCATTGTCTATCCGGTCGTGGTCAATTTCGTCGCCAGCGGCAGGCGGTCATGGCGGGTGGCGACCATCACCAGCAGGATCGCGCGAGGAGGCGGAGTGATGCGGCCTCGGCGAATGGATGCGGCCCCGCAGGTCGTCGCGCCACCCGGCATCCCGGACCAAGGCGGCGTGCCACTGCGGATTTCCCTCCTCGGCGGGTTCCGCGTGGTACGTGGTGACCAGGCGCTCGCCGAGGGCTCCTGGCGGCTGCAAAAAGCCAGGAGTTTGCTCAAATTGCTGGCGCTCGCGCCCGGCCATCAGTTGGGGCGTGAGCAGATCGCGGATATCCTCTGGCCCGATCTAGCCCCCGATGCCGCCGCCAACAATTTCCATCGCACCCTCCACGCCGCCCGCCGCGCGCTCGGCGGCGATCACGAAGGGCGCGGCGCTGGGTCACTCCAGATCCAGAGCGGCCTCGTCGCCCTCCGCCCCTCCGGGCCGCTCTGGGTCGATGTCGCCGCATTCGAATCCGCCGCCGCGACAGCCCGGCACAGCGGTGATCTCGACGATTATCGAGCGGCGCTCGACCTCTACGGTGGCGAGCTACTGCCCGAGGACCGCTATGAGGACTGGGCCGCCGGGCGACGCGAGGGGCTACGCGAGACCTTCCTCGGCTTGCTACTCGACCTGGCACAGCTGTACGAAGGGCGTGGCGAGTGGGCGCGGGCGATCGCGACCCTCGACCGGTTGATCGCGGAAGACCCGGCGCATGAGGATGGACACGTCGGCCTGATGCGCCTCCATGCGTTCACTGGGCAACGAGGCCAGGCCGTGCGCCAATGGGCACACCTGCGGGAGGCGCTGCAACGTGACCTCGACGCCGAGCCCGGCCCGGACGCGCGGCGGCTCTACGCCGAGATCCTGGCTGGGCGCTTCCCCGCAGGTGTGCCGAGGCCCACTCCGCCCACTCCCGCCCCGCCGCGCCCCCGCCGGGATAACTTGCCGACCCCGCTGACCAGCTTCATCGGGCGCGAGGGGGCGATCACCGCCGTCGAGGGGCTGCTGCGAACGACCCGCCTGCTGACCCTCACCGGGACGGGGGGCTGCGGCAAGACCCGCCTCGCGCTGGCCGTGGCCGCCGATCTCGCCGCGAGCGAATGCTACCCCGATGGTGTCTGGCTGGTCGAACTGGCGGCGCTGACCGACCCCACCCTGGTGCCCAGCGCGATCTCCGGGGCGCTCGGGGTGCGCGAGGCAGCTGCCCGCCCACCGCTCGACTCCCTGGCGGATGCATTGCGGGGGAAGGCGCTGCTGCTGTTGCTGGACAACTGCGAGCATCTCGTCGATGCCTGCGCGCATCTGGCGCGACGACTGCTGACCGACGCCCCCGCCCTGCACATCCTCGCCACGAGTCGCGCGGCGCTGCGCGTGTGGGGCGAGGTCACCTGGGCGGTGCCGCCGCTACAGATCCCAGACGCGCGCGAGGTGGCCCCACCCGAGACGCTGGCGTCCGGCGAGGCGGTCGCCCTCTTCCTGGATCGCGTCCGCTGGCGGCGACCGGGATTCAGCCTGACGCCGGAGAACGCCCCGGCGGTGGCCGAGATTTGTCGGCGGCTGGATGGCCTGCCGCTGGCGCTCGAACTGGCGGCGGCGCGAGCGGCGGTGCTGTCACCCGCGCAACTGGTCGCCCGGCTCGATGACGCGCTCGCGATCCTGGATGCGGGCGACCGAGCGGCACCGGCCCGGCAGCGCACCCTGCGGGCAACCCTCGACTGGAGCCATGATCTGCTCACGGGGGCCGAGCAGATGCTGCTGCGGCGCTTCGCCCCCTTTGTCGGCGGCTGGACCATCGAGGCGGCGGAGGCGATCTGCGTCGGCGGCGACCTCCCGACTGGCGACATCCTGGTGCTACTGGCGGGGTTGGTCGATCACTCGCTGGTGCAGATCGAGGCAGGTGAGGACGAGATTGCGGTGCGGTATCGCCTCCTGGAGCCGGTGCGGCAGTATGCCTGGGAGCGGCTCGCGACGAGCGGGGAGGAAGCCATGCTACGCTCCCACCACGCCGCCCACTACCTCGCGCTGGCGGAGCGCGTGGAGCCGTTGCTGGCCGGACCGGAGCAGGGGGCCTGGCTCGACTACCTGGACAGGGAGTACGACAATCTGCGCGCGGCGCTCGAGTGGGCCACCACGCAGGGGGGCGCTGACCTGGCGCTGCGGCTCGGTGGGGCACTGTGGCGATTCTGGTCGATCCGCGGACCAAGCGGCGAGGGGCGGGACTGGCTGGCGCGAGTGCTCGCGCGCGCCGGGCCGACGGGGGATTTGGCAACGCGCGCCAAGGCGCTCGCGAGTGCCGGACTGCTCGCCCACCAGCAGGGCGACCACGCTGCGGCACTCCCGCTGTTCGAGGAGTGCCTAGCGCTCCGACGGGCGCTAGGCGCACCCGGCCCGATCGCCCGGGCGCTGACCAACCTGGCATTCGTGGTCGCCGACAAGGCGCGGGTGGTTGACCTGCTCGGCGAGGCTCTGGCACTGGGCCGGTCGGTTGGCGACAAGGCGAGTGTCCTGCGGACGCTCAATACGCTGGGAGAAATGGCACGGGAGGAGGGCGACTACGATCGGGCGCTGACGCTCTACGCGGAGAGCCTGGCGTTGTGCCGGGAGACCGGTGAGCGACTGGGGATCGCCCATGTGCTGCACAACCTGGGGCTGATGGTGCTGGCACAGGGGGATGTCAACCTCGCGTCGACCCATTTGCGCGAGAGCTTGCGGGTGTGCCAGGAATTGGGCGACCTGGGCCTCGTTGGTCGCTGCCTGATGGCGCTGGCCGGTGTTGTCGGGGCGACGGGAAGGATGGCCCAGGCAGCCCGCCTGTATGGTGCCGCGCAAGCCGTGCGCGCGGTGACGGGCATGGATGAGGGTGAACTCAACCGAGAGGGTTCGCGGCGGTACCTCACCGCCGCTCGCGTCACCCTCGGCGAGGAGGCATTCTCGGCGGCCACGATGGCAGGCGGCGCGTTGCCACTGGACGAGGCGATCGCCGAGGCTTTCACCGCCGCCGCGCTGGCCGCCGATGCCCCCTATCCCGAAGCTGATCCACCGTAGCCCCGACCCCACGGGATATGTACCCCTTCCAACCGGCTCGCGTTATCCCTACTCTTCTGGTTACTTCTGCTGTCCAGGCGGATCGTAACCCTCACGGCATACGGCGAAGAGCCAAGGTAGCAGGAAGAGTCAACAGCGTGGGATCCATCGAACTACTCTGGCGCTACTTCTCGATCTTCTTCAGTGCGCCGGACTTGTGCGCCGCTTCCTCGCCGCTCTCGTCGCTCACCACCAGATACTGAGGATTTTCTTTCGACGCGGCGACGTGATGTCCCTTGATCGCGGTCGCCTCGGTCAGCTTGCGCTGCACCTTGCCGGTCGTCTTGCCCTGCGAGGTGTTCCACTCGACGTGATCGCCAACGGCGAAATCTTTTCCGCTCGCCATCTCAGCCCCCGATCTGTCGCCCCAAGGCGCTGGGGTCGAAATAGGCGCGGAAGCGCGTGATTTTCTCGTCGGCCATTTCGAGGATACTCACACCCTCATACTCGATCGGCTTGCCATCGACGCTGGTGCCGCGCGTCGTCCATTCCAGCGCGACCCGGTCGGGCGTGGCGATGACGTTGCGAAACTCCGACTTCATCTCCCCGAACGTCCCGCGATATTCGGTCCAGAAATGCCGCGCCCCGTCCGGGCCGTGAAAATGCTCCGGGGCGTTGATATTGCCGACTTCGGCGTCGTCCGCGTAGGTCGCGACCAGCGGCTCGACATCGCGCCCCTCTTCGAGTTGCGCGAGCGCGCCGATGAAGCGCTCGGCCATCCCTTGCTCTTGCGACATTCTGCTCTCCTCTACCGATCGCCTCCCCTGGCAAGTGGCTACGATGCAACTCACATGCCAGCGCCACCAACTTATCGAATATCTCCTGGGATATGTCGTTCGCGAGCACACCTTTGACCTGCGAGTTGCGGCCCGCATACCGATGCCCCTACGGCTGCCCTTGCAGCGGGGAATGGGGAAACCGAGGGCGGGCACGGCTCTTCGGCCATACCCGCCCTCCCCGGCGTTGATTGCAACAGCGAACGCGCGTTACTTCTCCGTGATCGTGACGGAGTTGATCGTGATCGGCTCGGTCGGCGTGGAGCGCTCGGGGCCGGTCGTCGGCACATCGGCGATCGCATCGGCCACATCGAGCCCGCCGCTCACCTTGCCGAAGATCGTGTAGCTCGGCGGCAGGGTCTCGGCGTTGCGCCCGTGGCAGATGAAGAATTGCGAGCCGTTGGTGTTCGGGCCGGCATTCGCCATCGCCACGATCCCGCGCTCGTAACGGCGGCTGACCGGCTCATCGGCGAAGCGGTAGCCGGGGCCACCGCGACCGGTGCCGGTCGGGTCGCCGCCCTGGATCATGAAACCCTTGATGATCCGATGGAAGGGCGCACCGTCGTAGAAGCCCTCGCGCGCCAGAAAGACGAAGTTATTGACCGTCTTCGGGGCATCGCTCATCAGCAGATCGAAGGTGATGTCACCTTTGCTGGTGTGCAGCGTCGCGCTGTACCGCTTCGACGGGTCCACCTGCATCTCCGGCGCGCTCTTCCACTGCTTCTGGCCGCTCATCGATCCTCCTCTTTCGTCGCCGACCCACCCGGGCCGGTACGCAACTATTTCTCGCTGATCTCGATCGTGGTGATCTTGACCTCTTGCGTCGGGCGATCGCCCGCGGCCGTCGGCACGCCGGCGATCTTGTGGACCACGTCGATCCCCTCGATCGTCTTGCCGAAGAGATTGTACTTCGGGGGCAGCGCCGCGCCCTGCGCGCCGTCGATGATGAAGAACTGCGAGCCATTCGTATTCGCGCCGGAGTTCGCCATCGCGATGCTACCGACATCATACGGACCCTTCACCGGCTCGTCCGCGAACTTGTAACCGGGATCGCCGCGACCGGTGCCGGTCGGGTCGCCGCCCTGGATCACGAAGTCCTTGATGATCCGGTGGAAGATGACGCCGTCGTAAAACTTCTCGCGCGCGAGGAAGACGAAGTTATTGACGGTGAGTGGGGCGTTCTTGGCGTCGAGCTGCACCTTGATGTCGCCCATATTCGTCTTGATCGTCGCGATATACGTCTTGTTCTGATCGATCGTCATCGCCGGGGCGGCGGGGTACTGCTTCCCCGTGGCGGCCTGACCGGCGGCGCTCGGTTGCGAACCGGCGGCGGGGACCGCCGCGCCACCGCGCGTCGGGGCAACGGTGGGGCGCGCGCCCGCGCCGCAGGCGGTCAGCACGGACGAGAAGAGGCCGAGACCGAGGACGATGGACGCGAAACGCGCCCTGGATAGTCGCACGAGGTTACGCTCCTTCCTGTGGCTGGGTGTCCCCACCGGCGAGGCCGAGTTCGGGCGCGATCGCGGTCATCGCATCGACCACGATCTGCACGTGTTCCTCGAACGGGACACCGAGCAACTCCGCGCCGTGGGTCATGTCGTCGCGGCTGACGGCGCGGGCGAATGCCTTATCTTTCATCTTCTTCTTGAACGATTGCGGCGTGACGCTGCTGATCCGCTTGTCCGGGCGGACCAGCGCGACCGCGCCCGCGAAGCCGGTCACCTCATCCACCGCGTAGAGGGCGCGCTTCATCGGCGTGTCGCGCGGCAACTCCAGGTGGTCGGCGTGGCTGAGGACCGTCTCGATCAACTCCTCGGGGTAGCCCCGCTCGCGCAGGATCGGCGCGCCATCCTGCGGGTGCTGGTCGAGGGTCGGGTGCCGCTCGTAGTCGAAATCGTGGAGGATCCCGGCGACCCGCCAACGCTCCTCGTCCTCGCCAAAGTGGTTGGCGTATGCGCCCATCGCCGCCTCGACCGCGCGCATGTGCCGACGCAGGCTCTCGCTCTGCACATGCTCGCACATGAACGCCCAGGCCTCCTCCCGTCCCGGCCAGCGCCCGGCGGCGTTGTCGCCCGCCGCGCCGCCCCTTTCGGTCTGTGTCATGTCGCTCCTTTCGGACTACCTAACGGGTGGGTTGCAGTGCGCTTCCCACGGGGAGA
Organism: uncultured Thermomicrobiales bacterium; assembly: GCA_902806415.1. Classification (GTDB taxonomy): domain Bacteria; phylum Chloroflexota; class Chloroflexia; order Thermomicrobiales; family CADCWN01; genus CADCWN01. Next base: position 6,499 of record CADCWN010000225.1, read on the forward strand.
AGTATAGCGGAAGGATTGCGGTACGCAGAACTGGGGAGGACCAGGTTAGTCCTTGCCTAAGGTATCACCGAGTGCTACTCTTAACCTTAGGAGGTGCTACTATGACTGCGGCACGCGGCATTAAGCTGGATGCCGAAACAACGGCCCGATTGAAAGCGTTGGCGGAATCGCGCGATCGTTCGCCACACTGGCTCATGAAGACCGCTATCCTCGAATATCTCGAGCGCGAAGAAGCATACGAGCGCGAGAGGCTCGAAGATCTAGCCCGCTGGGAGCGTTATCAACTGACTGGCGAAGCTGTGCCGCATGAGCAGGTTGCAGAGTGGTTGAAGGGCGTGGCCGACGGTGAGCTGCGGCCGTGGCCACAGTAAAGTGGCTCCCCGAAGCGCTCCATGATCTCGAACGTCTCATCGCCTTCCTTGGCGACAAAAGCCTAACGGCGGCGGCACGCGCCGCTCGCACGATCCTCGACGGTGCCGAACGCTTGGCCGACACACCGGAGTTGGGTCGGGCGATGCCCGACAGGACGGGACGACGCGAAATCTTCCTTCCTTTCGCCGCAGGTAGTTATATCCTGCGCTACATGCTCGAAGATCAGCGCACGGTCGTGATTATTCGGGTATGGCACAGCCGCGAAGATCGCTCATAACGCTCACACCGGGCGCGCCTCAGTGATCCCCCGCCGCCAGTTGCGCCCGCTCGATCAGTTCGGTCGCGTCGAGGATCGTATAGCGATAGCCTTGCTCGGTCAGGAAGAGCTGGCGCTTGGCAGCGAACTCCTGATCGTTGGTGTCGCGCGTCACGATCGAGTAGAAGTGCGCCAGCGCCCCATCGGACTTCGGGCGCAGGATCCGCCCGAGGCGTTGCGCCTCCTCCTGGCGTGATCCGAACGTCCCGGAGACCTGGATCGCCACGTTCGCATCCGGCAGATCGATCGCGAAGTTCGCCACCTTCGAGACGACCAGCTTGGTGATCGCGCCGGTGCGGAAGGCGTCGTACAGCTTCTCGCGCTCCCGGTTCGGCATCTTGCCGGTGATCACCGGCGCGCCGATCCGCTCGGCGATCGCGTTGAGTTGATCGAGATACTGGCCGATGACCAGCACATTGTCGTCGCGGTGCATCGCCAGCAACCGATCGAGCGCCGCCAGCTTCTCCGGGTTCTCGGCGGCGATTCGGTATTTATCGCGCCCATCCTCCGCCAGCGCGTACGCCATTCGCAATTCCTGCGGCAGCGCCACGCGCACCTCCCAGCAGTCGGCGGTGGCGATCCAGCCCTGGCTCTCCAGGGTCTTCCACGGCAGGTCATATTTCTTCGGGCCGATCAGCGAGAAGACGTCGCTCTCGCGCCCATCCTCGCGCACCAGCGTCGCGGTCAGCCCGAGGCGACGGCGGGCCTGGATCTCGGCGGTGACCCGGAAGACCGGCGCGGGGAGCAGATGGACCTCGTCGTAGATGATCAGCCCCCAGTCGCGGCTGGTGAACAGCCCGAGGTGCGGGAACTCCTCCTCGATCGGGCGCTTCCTGACGATCTGCTGGTCGTCGGCCTCGACCGCACCGGTCGCGCCGCGCCGCCGCTTCGGCGGGTGATAGGTGAGAACCTGATAGGTGGTGACGGTGATCGGGCGGATCTCCTTCAACTCGCCGGTGTACTCGCCGATCATCTCCGGGCTGATCGTCGTCTTATCGAGGATCTCGCTGATCCACTGGTGGACGGCGTTCGTCCCGAAGCAGACGATCAGGGTGTGCGACTGCGCCGTCGCCAGCGTGCCGAGCGCCACGACCGTCTTGCCCGCGCCGCAGGGCAGGACGACCACGCCGCTGCCCCCCTTGCTGCCGCCGGAGGCCCAGAAGACATCGACCGCCTCGCGCTGATAGTGGCGCAGGTCGAATGCCTTGCCGCCGCGCGTCGGGTCGCGCAGTTCGATCGTCAGCGGCGTACCGGGCACGTAGCCGGCCAGATCCTCGGCGGGATAACCGAACTCGACCAGCGCGTGCTTGAGGTGGCCGCGCATCCCGGCGTCCACTTCGAGGGTGCGATCATCGAGCGGGCGGATGATGAACGGCTTGATCTTGCGCGCGTGGCTGATCTCGGTGATCAGGATCGGGTCTTCGGAGGTCAGCACCAGCCGACCGCCATGCTCGGGGGCGCGCAGCAGCTTCAGGCGACCGTAGCGCGACATGTAGTCGTGAATGTCGTGGACGATGTTGCCGGGGAGGTCGAACTTGCTCAGGCGCTCCAGATTCGCCAGCGCGACCTCCGCCGCCAACCCCGCCGAGGCGGCGTTCCAGAGGGAGAGCGGCGTGATCCGGTAGGTGTGGATATGCTCGGGGCTCTTCTCCAATTCGGCGATCGCCGCGATCGTGTCGCGCGCCTCCTCGTAATTGGCGTTCGCCGCTTCGAGGAGGACGGTGCGATCGCCCTGGACGATCAGGGGGTTTTCGGGATGGTAGGGCATTGCATGACTCCGATGGTGCGTACTCGCCATTCCGCGTGCCGAGTGACACGCCCTCCTATCCTAGCGCGCTTTCCGGGATTTTGCCCACGATGCTCTCTCGCTGGGGGGCAAGGCGGGGCGACGGCTACTCCGACGACAGGGCGATGCCGAGGATATTGTTGAGCCGGAAGACGCGATCCCCCTGCCGGTTGCGGCAGAAGCCGTGGAGGTAGTAGGAACCGCCGCGCACTTCCAGTTCATGCGGCTCGACCGTGCGAATCGTGGTGCGGCGCTCGTTCGGCTTCTGGTACTCGAGCACCAGTGCCTGATCGGCTTCGAGCGCCGCGATGACGAAATCGACGAGTTGCCGCCCCGCGAGCGGTTGCAGCCCCCCGCGCTGGGCGGTGCGCTGGGCGGGCGGGGCGAGACCATTGACCAGATCGCGCGCCGTCGGCAGGCCGAGATCGACGGCGGCGCGCTGGGCGGCGCTGCGCTTCTCGGCCTGCGGCTGCACGGTCAACCCTTCGTGCAAAGCAATCCCGCGGGCGGTCAACGCCGCTTCCAATTGCGGCCAGCGCTCCTCGGCGATCAGGGCCAGATTGGTGGTGAGGATCCGCAGGATCAGCGGGCGCAACGCCTTAACCCGGCTGAGGTCACCCCAATCGGCGGTCGGCGGCAGTTCGACCACGCGCACCCGCGCGAACTGGAACGGCTGGTACGATCCCGACCAACCCCGCAGGGTCAGCACATCGTCGGGCGACAGCCCGGTGCGCGCCTTGTAGCCCAGGAAAGCCAGCGTCTCATCGATCGATTGGCCCTGCGCCTTGGCCCGCGCGAGCGATCCCGGCGAGATCGCGTAGGTCGCCCCGCGCTCGTCCTCGCCCGCGCGCAACTCGGCGAAGCGGGCCAGGCGGTAGCGCAGATAGGGGTCATCGTCCTCGGGGGTGACGACGATCGTATCGGGCTGCGGGAGATCGAGGACCTGCGGCGGGTCGAGCGCGTAATTGATCGCCCAGATCTCGACGCCGCGCTGATCGAGCACGGTCGCCACCTCGTTCACGACCGTCGGCCGCACCAGGGCGACCGTCGGCGTCAGGCGGCGGGAGAGGCCCGCGCCGAGGGCCGGGTCGGCGAGCCACAGATCGAGGGTCGCCGGATCGGGCGCCTCGACGATCGCGACATCGCGGTGCAGATGGACCCGCTCGTACTCGCGCGCCCAGTCGGCGATCGTGTGGCGCACATTCTGCGGCAGCGGTGTACCCGATGCCGACTCGAGCGTGGCGAGGATCCGCTCCTCGCTCCACCCCGCCGCGAGCCCGCGCACGACGGAGGCGCGCGTCAGCTTATAGATCGCGGCGCGATCGAGGCTCTGCGAGTCGGCGAAGGCGTCGAGGCGCGCGATCAGGTCGAGGTGTGCCAGGGCGTCGAGGACCAGGATCTCGAAGTTCGGCTGCACGACGAGCGCCACGCCCGCGACGGTCGGCACCGCCGCGATCTCGCCCTCGCCCAGGAGGCGCTGGCCGAGGTCGGTCAGGCGCGCGGCCTGGGGTAATTCGCCCTCGGCCCGCTGCCCCGCGCGCTCGTAGCCGACATCGACCAGCCCGAGCCAGCGCAACGACTCGCCCAGGACTTGCGCGACGAACGCCCCCTCGACCTCGGCCCAATCCTGGTCCTTGCGCAGGCGTCGATCGCGGACCCGCAGATCGGCGCGGGCGAAGCCACGATAGTAGACCTGCTCGAGCGCCTGCCGATTCCCGTAGTAACTATCGTGACCGTAGTAGTTGTAGTAGCTGTAGTAACTCGGCGGGTACTCCGGCACGCGGTCGATCAGGAATTCGGGGGCGGTCTGCCGCAGGCGCTCAGAGAGCGCGGCGATCCCGATCCAGCCGGTCGGGGCGGCGACCAGCAGATCGACGATCGCGCGGCGGGCGCGGGCGAGGCGCGGGCCGTCGGGCAGGTCGCCGGAGCCGGAATAGGACCACGGCTCGACCGTGAGCTGCGGCAGTCGGCGGAACTCGCTCCAGTCGAGATCGAGCCAGGCGTCGTAGAGGAGCCGCGCCGCCTCCGGTTCTGAGCTATTGAGAAACGTCTCCATCCCCTCGTCGGCGCGCAGCTGATTGTCGGTCACGACCGTCAGCCCAGCGGCATCGAGGAGGCGCAGCAGGAACCCGAGCCGCCCCTCGATCGTCGCCGCATCGCCGTCGCGGCGCGGCGGGGCCGTCCCCGACTGCATCGCGGCCAGCAGCTTCCGCATATCGGCCCGATGCGGCTCCCCGGCGCGCGTCAGGCGCAGCCCGGTACTCTTCAGGAAGCGCAACGCCAGATAGAGGTCGCGCCGCAGGAGCGCGAACGAGCCGACCTCGATCTCCGGTGGCTCCGCCGCCAGCGCGACAATCGGCGGCAGATCGTCGTCAACCACCGCGAGGGCGTCGTGGACATGTTGCGGCACCCAGACGCGCAAGAGGGGTGCCGTCGTCTGACTCAGATCGAGCGCTACTTTGCTGCCGTTGGTGCCGGAGCCTTCGACGATTAGCAGCGCCCGACCGACGAGCCCTTGCAGCTCGCGGCGCACCGCCTCCTCATCGTGCGCCCGGTCCTGCCCGGCCAGCAAGAGCGCGGCGATCGTCGTGCGGTCGGAGCGCCGCGCCACACCGAGCAGGCGGCGCGCGAGCGGCGAGAGGGTGCCGAGGGCGCTCGGCGTGGCGGACCGGTCGGTCAGCAGCCGGACCAGCACCTCGATACGCTCGGCCTTGCGCCGGTTCGCCGTGGCCCCGGGACTGAGCCCATCGAGCATCACGCCGATATCGACGGCGGCGTAGCCATCGAGCGCCGCGCGCAGCTTCTCCCGCTCTTGCTCTGTGGTCAGGCGACCCGTTGTCTCGGGCGGGTGACCGGTCATGGGCGCTCCCCGCTCGAGACGCGGGGGGTGTAGCCGGCCTTGCTCAGTGCCTTGAGGATCGGTTCAACCTGCGTGTGATCGACGACGACGACCGTGTCGGAGAGGCGGCGTACGACATGCCGACCGGTCGGGCCGGCCAACACCTCCGCGAGGGTCGCCGCATCGGCGCATTCGATCAGGGAAAGGTTGCGGTAGAGGCGCGCACCCCGGCGTTGATCGGCCCCGGACATTGCTAACGTTCGCTCCTCGCCAGCGACCCGGCTCCATGAGGACGTTCAAGCTATGTGTCGGAACATTGTAACGGCATGATAGGGGGATTGCCAACGGCGGACGCACCCGACGACGTGCGAGCGAGTTCGGGCGCAACATCTGAGCGGCAGTTCAGAGTGGTGGGAGGCGAGACGCAACATCAAGCAATCGGCGGGCAGGAAAACGCCGCGTGGCGTACACGCCGCGCGGCGGGATAGAC
>CADCWN010000226.1 GCA_902806415.1 uncultured Thermomicrobiales bacterium
GGCGGCGCGCGAGGGGAGTGGGGCGGGCGCGATACCGGCCAGGCCGACAGCGCCGCGCCGCGATCGGTTCCACGCCGTCTGGGCCAGCGGCCAGTTTGCCGCCCTGCTCGGGGCGCTGCTCTGTGGCGGAGTGATCGCCTATCTCTTGAGTGCGGGTGCCTGGCAGATTCGGCGGCTCGATCTGGCCGGGGCGGCGCTGACCACGCCGGGGGAGATCGACGCCGCTGTCGGGGTGAGCGGCCACAATATCTTCACGATCGAGCCGCAGGCGGCGGCGACACGCCTGGTCGCACTCCCGACCGTGCGCGAGGCCGAGGTCTGGGGCGAATTGCCCGATCGCCTCGTGGTGCGGATCGTCGAGCGCCAGCCCGTGATGACTTGGCAGCTCGGCGAGGATCGCTACCTTGTCGATGGCGGTGGTTTCGTGATCGCGAAGAACCCTGCCGGTGAGGTGACGCAGGGTCTTCCGCGTCTTGAGGTGCGCGAGCGTGATTCCCCCGCCGTCGGGGGACGCGTCGATGCCACCGTACTGAGCGCAGCCCTGACGATCGGTGAGCACGCTTCAAAGTTCGGTGTGACCATCACCAGTATGGAGTACGCACCCGCGCTTGGTCTCACGGTGGTCACCCCCGGTGGCGCGGGCGCGACCAACGGGCGACGGATCCTGCTCGGGGATGGAGAACGTCTGGGCGAGAAGTTGTCGGTCGCGGGGGAGATCATCCGCAGCGAACAAAATTGGGCGGTGCTCAATGTCACCGATCCGGATCGGCCATTCTTCCCGGCTCAGCAGCCCTGAACTCCCCCATCTCTTTGCCCGAGTCCCCTCCCTCCGTAGCATCGATCATCACCGCATTTCTGGAGATCCTGGTAGCGCGCCCAATCCTCGGCGCTCGCCCTCCGATAATACTGCGCAGGGAGAGTTGACCGCGTCCCGCATGTCCGTTACAATGTGTACGGACACCCGCAGTTGCGCCGAAGCTATTTCGTACACGTCAGTTATGGTATACTGCGGTCGAGTGTAAGTGCAGGCGCGCGAATCGTAACGATCTGTACGCGTCGGTGCCGAAGGCGAAAGCGAGGACGACCGGATGCCGAGCGGTCACGCGGTCGTCGCGGTCGATCTGGGGACGAGCAAAGCCTGCGCGATCGTCGCCGAATCGCTGGCGGATGGGCGCACGGCGATCGTCGGTGTCGGGCTCTGCCCGGCGCAAGGGATGGCGAAAGGGGTCGTCACCGATCTTGACGAGGCATCGGCCACGGTGGCGCGAGCGATCGAGCGGGCGGAGCGGAACTCGGGCTATCGGATCCTCTCGGCCTACGTCAGCATCTCCGGCGCGCACCTCACCTCGGCCAACGGGCGCGGCGTTGTCGCCCTGCCGCGCCAGCAACCGGAGATTACGCCGGGGGAAATCTCGCGCGTCCTCGCCGCCGCCAGCGCCGTCCCCGCCCTCGTCAATAACGAAGTCCTCCATGTCCTGCCGCGCACGTACACGCTGGATGGTCAGGAGGGGGTTGCGGATCCTTTGGGGATGATCGGCACCCGCTTAGAGGTCGAGGCGCATATCATCAGCGGGTCCGCGACGACGATTCGGAACGTCAGCACCGTGCTGGAGCGTGCGGGCGTGGCGATCGATGAGCTGGTGCCGGAGCCATTGGCGGCGGCCGACGCAGCGCTCACCCCGGCCGAGCGCGCGATGGGCGTCGCCCTCGTCGATATCGGGGCCGGTACGACCGACATCGCGGTCTTCGTCGAGGATGCGATCTGGCATACGGCGGTCCTGCCGCTCGGCGGCAACCACCTGACGAACGATCTCTCGATCGTCTTGCAGGTGCCGTTCGAGGCGGCGGAGCAACTCAAGATCACCGCCGGGCGAGCGATGCCGCTCCCCGGTGTCCCGGATGGTCATGGTGCGGGCGATGGCGATCACCTCGATGTCGAGGGATTCGATGGGGCGACGCAGCGGGTCTCGCGCCGGGTCGCGCACGAGGTGATCGAGGCGCGCCTGGAGCAATTGCTGACGCTCGTGCGGAAGGAGTTGCGCGAGTCCGGCTACGATGGGGCGCTCCCGGGTGGGATCGTCCTCACCGGCGGCACGGCACTCCTGCCGGAGATCGCCGAACTGACGCGCCAGGTGGTCGGGGTGCGGGCGCGGATCGGGACGCCGCGTCGGCTGGCCGGGTTGGGCGAGTCCCTCGGCGGCCCGGCCTTCGCCACCGCCGTCGGGTTGGCACAGTGGGGCTTGGCGCGGCAGCGGCCCTCCGAGCCAGTGCGACGGGCGATGCGCTCTTCCCGCGAGCGACGACGCTCGTCGAGGGGGCTGACAGGTTGGCTGCGCGAGTTGCTGCCATGAGCGAGTTACGCCATGAGGGTCGGCCGCGAGATCGTGTTCACGATCCAGGGCACAACGGAGGCGTCGCGTGAGCAGGAGAGCAGGGAGTAAGACTGTGTCAGGAGGGCCACGTATGTACGGATCGTCGTTCTCGTTCGGCGACATCGAAAATTTCGCCCACATCAAGGTGATCGGGGTCGGGGGCGGCGGCAGCAACGCGGTCAACCGGATGATCGAGGCCGGTGTCCAGGGCGTCGAGTTCATCACCGTCAACACCGATGCTCAGGCGCTCGTCCACTCGCGCTCCCCGGTGTCGCTGCGCATCGGCGACAAGCTGACCAAGGGGCTCGGCGCGGGCGGGAACCCGCAGGTCGGCTCGAAGGCAGCGGAGGAGAGCAGCGAGGCACTGTTCGACTCGCTGCGCGGCGCGGACATGATCTTCGTCACCGCCGGGATGGGCGGCGGCACCGGCACCGGGGCCTCGCCGATCATCGCGCAGATCGCGCGGGAGGTCGGGGCGCTGACGGTCGGCGTCGTGACCAAGCCGTTCGACTTCGAGGGGAACCGCCGCAAGGCGATCGCTGAGCAGGGGATCGCGATGCTCAAGGAGCACGTCGATACGCTGATCACGATCCCGAATCAGCGGCTGCTCCAGTTGGTGGAAAAGAATACCCCTTTTCTCGAAGCATTCCGCCACGCCGACGATGTGCTGCGGCAAGGTATCCAGGGGATCTCCGACCTGATCACCAAGACAGGGATCATCAACCTCGACTTCGCCGATGTGAAGAGCATCATGCAGGAGGCCGGCTCCGCCTTGATGGCGATCGGTCGCGGCTCCGGCGAGTCGCGGATGGTCGACGCGGCGCGGATGGCGATCGAGAGCCCGCTCCTGGAGATCTCGATCGACGGCGCGACCGGCGTCCTCTACAACGTCACGGGCGGTGCGAACCTGGGGATGGTGGAACTCGACGAGGCGGCGCGCGTGATCGCCGAGGCGGCCGACCCGGACGCCAACATCATCTTCGGCGCGACGATCGACGAGTCGATGGGCGAAGAGGTCCAGATCACCCTGATCGCGACCGGCTTCGAGGAAGGTCGCGGCAAAGTCCGGTCGATCGGCAGCGCCGGTGGGGGTGGTCGCGGTGGCACCGGCTTCAACCAGCCGTTCTCCAGCGGCTTCAACACGAACAACTTGCCGCCGGTGCGTCCGCAAATGGCACCGCCCGAGCGCCAGGAGCGCCAGGAGCGGGCCGAGCGCTCTGACCGCCCCGACCGCAACCAGCCGCCCGCGCCCGATCGGGGTATCGAGCGCCCGCAAGGCCCCGGCCAGCGCGGCGACGAGTACGACTTCCCGCCGTTCATCCGGCGCTTGCGCGACCGCTAACACGGCAAGCCACGCAGAGTAGCAAAGCGCGGGGGCGGTTTTTCGCAGCCCCCGCGCTTTTTTGCCCCCCGTGCCAGTCGCGGGCATGTTCATAGCGGACGGGCGCGACTACGATAACCGTTGCCCGATCTGCTGCTGGTGTCGCGCGGGAGAACGCGGCGGCCCCGCCGGATACCCGGCGGGGCCGCCGCTCGCTCGCTGCGTTGTGACCGGGATTAGCCGAGGAACGGGGCCAGGTCGCGCATCAGGGCGGCCTTCGGCTTCGCGCCGACGATCTGCTTGACCGGCTGCCCGTCCTTGAAGAGGATCATCGTCGGGATGCTCATCACGCCGAACTGCCCGGCGACCCGCTGATTCTCGTCGATGTCCAGCTTGAGGATCGTCAGCTTGTCGGCCTGCTCGTTGGCGATCTCGTCCAAGACCGGCGCGACCGCGCGGCAGGGGCCACACCACTCCGCCCAGAAATCGACCAGGACGTGGCCCTCGGCCTTCGAGACTTTCTCCTCAAACGTGGCGTCGGTGACTGCCTGTGGCTTCGCCATTGGTATTCTTCCTCCTTGGGTCCTTTCGGGCCTGCTTGTTGTGGCGCTCGCGGCTCTATCGGAGCGCCTCCGCAGATGGTAACGAGCGGTGCCGCCCCCCTATTCCCGCCATCGCATGAAGTATACCGCACTTAGGCGACGCCTTTTTTGCCCTTCTGCAACGGCTCTCCGTCTCACCAGGATCAATGCCTGGCTTGAACTGCGCCGCGTGCGCCCCGATAATGGGCGGCGTGTCAGGTAGCAGCGGGGGAGCGACATGCGCGTAGGCTATGAGGGGACGGCGTACATGGAGCCCGCGACTGGGGTCGGGCAGTATGTCCGCGCCCTCTGGCACGAGTTCGGGCGGAGCCTGCCGGGGATTGAGCCGGTCATCCTCCTGCCGGGGCCGCGCGCCGCCCTGCCGGAACTACCCGACGGTGAGCTGATCGTCGAGGAGCCGCCGCGTCGGTTCGCGGTCGGCAAGGCGCGGAAGATCTGGTGGGAGCAGATCGGCCTGCCGCGCGCCGTGCGCCGCGCCGGGGTCGATCTCGTCCACATCCCGTATCACTCCGCGCCGCTCCGGCGCGACCGCCCCTACGTCGTCACGATCCACGATCTCGTGCCGCTGGCCTTCCCGGTCTACATGAACTCCCGCCAGATGCGGCTCTACTACCGGCTCGCCTGCCATACCGCGCCGCGCGCCGATCTCATCCTGACCGACTCGGACCACTCCGCCGACGACATTCATCGCCACTTGCGGGTACCGCGCGACCGCATCCGCGCGATCCCGCTGGCGGCGGACGAGCGCTATCGGCCGTTGCCCCAGGACGATCCGCGCCTTGTCACGGCCCGCGCGCGCTTCGCGCTCGACGGGCCGTTCATCTTCAATATCGCCGGGCTCGACGTGCGGAAGAATCAGACGACGCTCATCCGCGCGTTCGGCCTCGTCCGCGAGCGGTTGCCCGCCGGGACGCGCCTCGTGATCGGCGGTGCCGCGCACAGCGGGCATCCCGATCGCTATCCCGATCTCGCGCCGGTCGTCGCGGAGGCGGGCGTCGGCGCGTGGACCGTCTTCACCGGGCGGATCAGCGACGATGACAAACTGGCCCTGCTCAACGCCGCCGATCTCTACGTCGATCCCTCCCTCTACGAGGGGTTCGGCATCTCGCCGCTCGAAGCGATGCGCTGCGGCACGCCCGTGATCGCCGCCGCCCGCTCCAGCCTCCCCGAAGTCGTCGGCGACGGCGGCCTGCTCGTCGAGCCGACCCCCGAGGAACTCGGCACCGCGATCATCTCCGTGCTGACCTGCCCGCAGCAACGCGACGAACTCCGCCGCCGCGCCCTCGCGCAGGCGGCGCGCTTCTCCTGGGCGCAGACCGCCCAACTCACGGCTGCGGCGTATGGAGAAGCGCTGGTGAACGCGGAACGCGGAACGCGGAACGCGGAACGGGGGAGGGTGCGGGCATGATGCCACGCGCTTGCTTCAACTGCCCTCACGGGCAGCATAGTGCCTCGTCTTGTCGCTTGCGCCAATTCCGCGTTCCGCGTTCCGCGCTCCGCGTTACCCCATGAGGGTTCTGCTACTGCACAAGGCGCTGGTGAACGGGGCGTATCAGAAGAAGGCCGAGGCGCTGGCGGCGATCCCCGGTGTCGAGCTTACTGTCGTCGTGCCACCCTCCTGGAAAGAGGCGCGCTCGGGCGTGCAGCCGCTCGAACGGGCGCACACGGCGGGCTACGAGTTGGTCGTCGCGCCGATCTGGTTCAATGGTCACCATCATGTCCACCGCTACCCGACCCTCGGCGCGATCGTGCGGCGTGTGCGCCCCGAGATCTTCCATGTGGACGAGGAGCCGTTCAACCTGGCGACCGCCGAGGCGTTCTGGCACGCGCGACGCGCGGGCGCGCGGGCGCTCTTCGTCACCTGGGCGACCGTCTACCGCGACTATCCGCCGCCGTTCAGCCTCTTCGAGTGCTACACCCACCGGCACGCCGCCGCCGCGATCGTCGGCAACGCCGACGCGCTCGCCGTCCTGCGGCGACGTGGCTACGCCGGTCCGACCACGATCGTGCCGCTGGCGATCGACCCGGACCTCTACCCGCCGCGCGACTTCCCCGCCAATGGCGAACGGATCGGGCCGTTCACGATCGGCTTCCTCGGTCGCCTGGTGCGCGAGAAGGGGGCGCATATCCTCCTCGACGCGGCGGCGCGGTTGCGCGGCGACTGGCGGGCGCTGATCGTCGGGGGCGGGGTCGAGGAGGCCAACCTGCGGGCGCGGGCGGCGCAACTCGGCCTCGCCGGACGGATCGAGTTCGTCCCGTTGGTGCCGTCGAGCGAAGTGCCGGGTTGGCTCGCGCGACTCGATGCGCTGGCCGTGCCGTCGCTGACGACGCCGACCTGGAAGGAGCAATTCGGGCGGGTGATCATCGAGGCGATGGCGGCGCGCGTGCCGGTCGTCGGCTCCGACTCCGGCGAGATCCCGCGCGTGATCGGCGACGTGGGCCTCGTCGTGCCGGAGGGCGACCCCGCCGCGCTGGCCGCCGCGCTGCAAGGCTTGCTCGATGACGAGCCGCGCCGTCGTGCGCTCGCGATGGCGGGCCGCGAGCACGCCCTTGCGCACTTCACCTGGGCGGGCGTCGCGCGCCAGTATCATGGGATTTATAGGGGGATGCTGGGGATGGAGGGGGCGGGCGGCTGATGCGGTTGACGAAGTTGATTCGGTACGGAGTGATTGGATAGGCGGCAGCCGCCGATTGAAATCGGCGTTACGTGGCTGCGGCCACAAAGCCTACTGAAGTAGGCTGGGTTCGCTGTTGACCTCTGCGTTGTTAACACACCGCCCCCCTAGTCCAGTCCAGCTCACTGGACTTCGTGGCCGGAGGCCATCTAGCCGGGGACTTGAGTCCCCGGTCCACCGCCTATCCAAGAGAAAAGGAGTCGATATGCCGAAACAAGCCCTCGATCTGCGGCAGGCCCACCGCCTGCTGAGTCCCGGCCCGGTGACGCTGCTGACCTCCCAGTATCGCGGCCAGCCGAATGTGATGACGGTGGCCTGGGCCGCGCCGGTCTCGCTCGACCCGTCGCTGATCGGCGTGGCGATCCATCCCGGTCGACTGACGCACGAGTTCGTCGCGAAGTCGGAGCAATTCGTGCTGAACGTGCCGCACCTGGAGATCATCACCGCGACCCATCGCTGCGGGATCCTCTCCGGGCGTGACGGCGACAAGTTCGCCACGGCGGGACTGACGATGGAACTGGCGACCGAGGTTGACCCGCCGCTGATCGCCGAGTGCGTCGCCCACATCGAATGCGGCGTCGTCGAGCGTGTGCGACTCGGCGACCACGATTTCTTCGTCGGCCAGCCCCTCGCCATCTCCGCCGACGACCAGGCGTTCGACGGCTTCTGGAAGACCGATGACGAGGTGGGACATATCCTGCACCACCTCGGCGCGGATCGCTATGCGGCGCTGGCGAAGAGTTATCGGGTCAAGGGTGAACAGGGGTAGACGTGATGCGATTGCCTGTCTGTCGCTGGCGTCGTGGCCCTCGCTACACCCGCCGCGCCCACGGCGCGAGGTGCAGCTGCGAGACGGTCGGCAAGTCCATCCCCCAGGCCCCGGCAGGGAAGAGGGCGAGGATACTCTTCTGTGCATCGCCGGTGAGGGTGAGGAACTGGTCGCTGTAGAAATCGTTCAGCAATTCGCGCGAGACGCCATAGCGCTCGGCCAGCGTCCGGCGCAACTCGCGGCGGCGCTCGTGGACGACCGCGAGGGCCGCCGGTAGCGCGGCCAGCACCCCTTTCAGCCAGTCGGCCTCAAGCTGATCCGTCGGCGCGAGGAGGAGGTGCGAGACGGGCGGCAGGCCGGTCAGGATGAACCAGGCGCGCCCCAGGTCGGAGATGACCCGATCGCCCGGCGCATCGAGCAGGTGCAGCGCCTCGCCGCCATCGCGGATTTCGATCGTCTGACGCGCCGCGCTGTCGGCGGGCGATTCCTGCCCGTCGCGGATCCAGGCAGCGGCGATGATCCCATAAAACTTCAGCAGCGTCGCGCGGACAAGCAGCTCCGTCGTGCGGGACGACTCACCCAGATCGACGAGCGGATCATCGACCTCATCGAGGCGGCGGTCGGCTACCAGGATCGTCGCGGCGTCGTGCTGCCCACCAGCGGCGAGATCGGGCAGGATCGCGTAGTCGTCCTGCAACTCCGCGTATTCGGCGAGCGGCACGAAGGCGAGCGCGCCCGGATACTCGCGCACCGTGCGGGCCTTCAGCCCGGCGATTGTGCGGATTGGCACGGGCAGCGTCACCCAGCCAAGTTCGATTGCCAGCGTGAGTGGCGCAATCGCGGGCGTATCGTCGAGGAGGAGTTCGCGCGGCGTTGTTGTTGCCGCCATCAACGGGTCGCAGTCGGCCGGACGCCCGGTACACCCGGCAAGCGAGGCGTTCCGGGCGTGCCAAGCAAATCGGGAGACTCGTTGAGTCCCAGGAGGTCGCGCACCCAGCTCTGAATCTGGCCGTAGTTCCCCTGCCCGGCGCGCGGCAGCAGGATCGATGCCCCACCACTGGAAATCGCGCCGTAGAGGAGTCGATCGCCATCGATCACGCCGGAGCTAATGGCAAATTGGCGCTTGGCCCGCGCCTGCTCCTGCCCCCAGCCCAGCAAATCTTTCGCTTCGCTGAACGAGAAGCTCATCCGGATATGGCCTTCCAGCGCGTCGAGGATACCGAAGAGTTTGGGGATCGTCTCCACCGAGACGATCTGATCCTTGACCGCGCTCATCAGCAATTGCTGTCGCCGCGCCCGCCCGAAGTCGCTGCCATCCTCGGGTGAGTAGCGCGAGCGGGCGAAGGCGATCGCCCGCTCACCGTTCATGTGCTGCCATCCGGCGTCGAAATGGATCGTGCGATAGCTCGGATCAACATCGGCATCGTCATTGTTCGGGTACTGGGTGTCGGTGAACGCGCGCTCCACATTGACATCGACACCGCCGATCGCGTCGATGAAGCGGCGGAAACCGACGAAATCGACGCTGAGCCAGTAATCCATCGGGATGCCGAGGACCTGCGACACCGCCTTCATCGCTAGCTTGCCGCCGGCGTCATGCTTACTGTAGGGGATATTCGTATCGTTACGGTCGACCTTCCCCATGCCGACGGTGTACGCCTCGTTGATCCGCCCCCAGTAGCCGCCCCGGCCCTCATACTGCGGCAGTTGGATCCAGAGATCGCGCGGCACGCTGATTAGGATGACCACGCCGGTCTTCGGCTCGAAACTCATCACCTGCAAGGTGTCGGTCAGATAGCCGCCATCGTGCCCCGGCCCGCCGAAACCGATCAGCAGGACGTTGATCCGCTGGTTCTCCTTCAGCCTCCGGATGATCGGCGAGTTACCGTAGGGGAGCGCCGTCGCGGTCGGGGCGAGGGCCACAGTTGAGGTGGCGGTCGCTGCCGGTGGGGCGGGAGTATTCGGATCGCGCGGGTCGGGTGTCGGTGGGATCGGGGTCGGTGGGACCGTCGCCTGCGCGACGATAGGGACGGTCGGCGTTTCGCCAAATTGGGTCTGAGGTGCAGTATCATCGGGGCGGAAAGTGGTATCGACGAAGCGATTGACGCGGTAGTTGACGTAGAAGCCCCCGGCGAGTCCGACAATGATCAGAGCGGCGAGCGTGCCGAGCAGGATCTTCGTCCTCCGACTCGGGCCGTGGTCGGTGGGCTGTGTTGCGCTCGTCATCCAATCCTTCTACATCGCTCGGTGCCCCGGCACGCCCGCCGTGCCTATTCCCGGTAAGTGTGCCTTGGCTTGCCCTTTTTGGCAAGGAAGCGCTCGACAACTGCCGCTATCCCCATCAACAACGCCCAGGGCGTGAGCTCAGTCGCACCAATCGGGTGCGACCGTCAGCGCCCCTGCCGTCGCAGGCGGTCGAGGGCATCGCGCGGCTCCTGATAGGTTGGATCGAGCGCCAGGGCGCGCTCGTAGGCCGCGCGCGCCTCGGGATAGCGCCCCAGTTGTTCCAGATTTGCCCCGAGCCAATAGTGTAACACGGCGTTCTCGGGTCGCAGTTGGGTCGCGCGCTCGAATTCGAGCTGGGCCTGCGCGTATTGCCCCTGCCGATAGAGGGCCACCCCGAGCCAGTAGTGGATGAAGCGCGGCGTGGTGACCCGATCGAGCCCCTGGCGCAAGATCGCCTCCGCCTCCGAGTGGTTCCCTCGCGCGCTATGGACAAGGGCGACGCCGATATAGCCCGATTCCCACTGCGGTCGCAACTCGATCACCTTGCGGTAATTGGCGGTTGACTGGTCATAATCGTTGGGACCATTAAGCAAGGCCGAGCCGAGACATTCATAGCCGAGCGGCGCACGCCCGTCGATCTGGACCGCGCGCCGACAGCGGGCGATGGCATTGGTGTAATCGCCTTGCGCGGCCAGGGTCCAGCCGTAGCCGATATGGGCGTAGTCGTTCGTGTCATCGGTGTTGCGCAGCGCGCGGTCGAAGAAGTCGCGCGCGCCGGCATAGTCACCCTCGTCGTATGTCAGCCAGCCGAGCTCGGTCAGCGCATAGGGATAGTCCGGGTCGAGCGCCAGCGCCCGCTCCTGCCATTCGCGCGCGTCCGCCGGACGTTCGAGACTGCGATAGATGCCGCCCCTGGCATAGTAGAGGGTCGGCCAATTCGGGCGCTGGGTGATCATCGCGTCGAGCGGCCCGAACGCCGCGTCGTACTGCTCCAGCGTCTGGAGCAACTGGCTCTCGAACCAGAGGGTCCAGATCCCGTTCGGATCGAGCTTCTTGGCCTGTTCGATCGCCTCCTGCGCGGTGCGGACACTGGCCTCGGGATCGCTCGTGTCCGGCTGATAGCGCAGGTAGGTGTTGGCGACGGCGGCGTACGCCTCGGCCTGCTGCGGATTGGCGCGCACCGCCTGCTGCGCGGCGGCGTAGGCGCGTTCCACCTGATGTGTGTCGACCGCGGAGAAGGAGAGATAGGCCCAGGCGAGCGCGTCGTTCGGCGCGAGCTTCGTCGCCCGATCGAGGTATTCGATTTCCCCCGGTTCGTGGTTCCAGACCCAGAGCGCCAGCCCGAGTTGGCGATTGGCACTCGCGCTGTTCGGGTTGATCCGCAGCCCTTCGCGGTAGCTGGCGATCGCGTCCGCGAAGCGGCCCTCCTGGAGCGCCTGGTCGCCCGCCTCGACCTGCGCGCGGGTCGGGTCGATCGTCCCGCCGGGCGTCGCGACCCCCCCGGCGCGTGGTGTCGCCGAACCGACACCCACGATCCCTCCCGTCGGCGAGCTGACAATGACCGGTACGGTCGGGCTTGCGCCGACCGTGACCGTCCCCCCTCGCGCGCTGACCGTCGCGGTCGGGGCGCTGGCCTCACCTCGACCGAGCAACCACCAGCCACCCGCGCCGACGAGCAGGAGGAGCGCCAGCAGTGCCGTCGCCAGACCGACCCAGAGCGGTGCGTTGCTGCGTCGCCGCGGCGGTGGGGGCGGGGCCACGAATGGCCGCGGTTGCGCGGGCGGATACGAAGGCGCTCCATATGTCGCCGCTGATTGGGCCTGGTAGGTAGATTGCGATGGGGCGGGGTGAGTTGCGGGCTGATTCGGCGTCGGCACCTGCCAGCCGCCCACAAGCGCCGTCTCATTGCTCATCGCGCCCGGCTGATTCGTCGAGTGGCCGACAGGATTCGCCGAGCCGGGGGCTGGTGGCGGCGGGGCGAGATCGGGGAGTGGCGGCAAGGTGCTCCCGGTCGCTGGCGTGTCGACTCGCCCGATCGGCGCGATCACGGTCTGTTCGCCGCCCGGCGAGGTTGGCGGCGCGCCCGTTCGCGTCCCGATTAGCTGTTCCCGCTGCCCGTCGATGATCAACGTTCGCGCCCCGCGCTCCGGTGCCTCGATATCCGAAGCTGGGCCAGTGGCCGCGCCCTGCGCGATGGCGCGGTCGAGCGCGTCGGCGAACGCCGCGCCACTCGGGTAGCGCCCCTCGGGATAGCGCGCGAGGGCTTTCAGGATGACGATGCTGAGCGCGGGCGTCAGCGCGGGATTGCGGCGGCGCGGCTCGGGGATTTTGCCGGAGACATGCCCGTTGAGCACCTCCAACGTGTTCCCGCCATATGGCGGCACACCGGTCAGCATCTCGTAGAGGACGACACCGAGGGCGTAGATGTCGGCGCGACCATCGAGAGATTCGCCGAGCGCCTGCTCGGGGGCGATATATTCCGGCGTGCCGACCGTCAGCCCGGTCTGGGTCAGATCCGTGCCACCGTCGCCGGACAGTGCCTTGACGATCCCGAAGTCGGCCAGGATCGCCCGCTGACCGTCGAGGAAGATGTTGGCCGGTTTGATGTCGCGGTGGAGGAAACCCTGCGCGTGGGCGAAATCGAGCGCGGTTCCGATTTGGCGGATGACGATCGCGGCGTCTGTCACCGCCAACGGCCTGCCGAGGCGCCGAGCGAGCGAGCCACCTGGGAAGAGTTCCATCACCAGGTAGGGGACACCGCCCTCCTCCCCGGCGGTGTGGACGGTCACGATATTGGGGTGCCGCAGGCGGGCGACAGCCAGCGACTCGCGCCGGAACCGCTCCCGCAGGATCGGATCGTGTCGGTCCCTGAGGGTCAGCACTTTGACCGCGACCTCGCGCCCCAGACCCGTATCGAAGCCGCGATAGACGGTCGCCGATCCGCCGCGCCCGAGGACGCCGCGAAGCTCGTAGGGTCCGATACGGCCAGTGTCGCCGATGCTCATGGTCTCCTGAGTGAGTCGTGGGTCGTGAGTCGTGAGTGGGGCGTTGCTGGTAGGAAGGCGACCGGTTTCAGCGGACCTTCTCACGACTCACGACCCACGACCCACGACTATCGCACGATATCTTTGCGCCGCAGGAACACGGCGACCAGCAGGAGCGAGACGATGATGAAGAGGGCGAGGATGAAGAGGTAGACTGGTGGGATGAGATTGAAGTCCCGACCGACCTGCGCGGTGTAGAAGAGTTCTCCCCCACGGTTGGTGATGTTCGGATTGGTGTTCTGCTGCGTGAGTTGCGCGATCTGATTCTGATCGAAGCCATCGAGCCGAACCGGCTGCGTCGGGACATCGTCGATCCGCAAGGTCGAGCCGAGCGCTCGCCAGGTCCATTTGGTGACCATCAGTTGCGAGATCCCCTGCACGACGAAGTTCCCGCCCGTGCTGATCAGCGGCCCGCCGAAGATAATCTGCGGGATGAGCGCGAGCGGGACGAGGATACTGGCGCGGTCGGCGTTCGGCGCGATGGCGGAGATGACCAACCCCATCGCGATCCCCGCGATCGAACCGGCGACGAGCGAGATGTAGAGGAGCGGCATCCGCAGGATTCCCGCGCCGGTGAAAAGGAAGGGCAACAGCAGGACGATATTCTGGAGGACGCTGATCCCGAGCAGGACGACGAACTTCGAGGCGACGTAGGGCGCGATGTGCAGATTAATCCGGCGCTCGCGCGCGTACATCGCCGCCTCTTTGACGATCTCGCGCGCCGCGTTCGAGGTGCCGAACCAGACGGCGACCATCGCTAGCAGGAAGGCGAGGGTGCGCCCCTTGCTCCAGTCGCCCACGAACGGCTCCGTGCTGAAGAGATCACCCCGGAAGGCGAGGGTGATCAGCAGCGCGATCAGCGGGGCCTGCACGAGGAGGAGGGTCAGGAGATTGGTGCGGTCGCGGGTCACCGTCTCCAGATAGCGGCGGGTCAGGATGCCGAATTGGCGCACCCCGGAGTCGCGGCGCGACGCGGGCGGCCGCGATTGCGCCGTGGTGGCGGCCTGGAGTGCGCCAGTTGCCCCCACCGTGCCGTTAATGCCGATCCCGGCGGCGGTGAGGCGAGAGACGACGTGCTGCTGGAACTGCGGGGTCGCGGCGAAACGACGCGGCCAGATCTCCATCGCGCTCTCGGATTCGATCGTCGTGTAGATGTCGGCGAACTTCTCCGCGCCGAAGTAGGGCAGCGCCTCTTTCGGCGGGCCGTAGTAGGCGAGGTGGCCGCCCGGGGCCAGGAAGGCGATGTTGTCGCAGAGGTCCACATTCTGCGTCGCGTGGGTGATCAGGACGACGGTGCGCCCCTGGTCGGCCAGCTTCCGCAGCAGTTGCATCATCCGCCCTTCCAGGCCCGGATCGAGGCCGCTCGTCGGCTCGTCGAGGAAGAAGAGGGTCGGCTTGGAGATCAGCTCCGCGCCGATCGAGACGCGCTTGCGCTGCCCGCCGGAGAGGTTCTTGATCGGCACATCGCGCCGCGCCGTCAGCCCCAGATCGTCCATCACCTCCTCGACGCGGACCTTGACCTCGCTCTCGGCGGTGTCGGGCGGCAGGCGCAGCTTGGCGGCGTAGTAGAGCGCGCTCTCGACCGGCAGCTCGGTCGGCACGATGTCGTCCTGGGGGACGTAGCCGATCGCGCTGCGGTAGGCATCCATCCGGCTGTAGTAATCGGCCCCGTTGTAGCGGACCTCGCCGCCATTGGCCGGGCGCACGCCGCTGAGGGCGTCGAGCAGGGTGGACTTGCCCGCGCCCGAGCCGCCGACGAGGCAGACGAACTCGCGCGGTAGGATCGAGAAGGTCAGGTCACTGAGGAGGACCTTGCCACCGGCGACCGTCTTGGAGAGGTGCAGGCAGTCGATCCGCACCGTCCCATCCTCGGTCCCCTTGATCAGTTGCCCATGCTGATAGACGAGCTGGTAGGGGCCGAAAGCGAGGGTCGTGCCGGAGCCGATCGCGGTCGTCCCGCGCAATTGCTGCCCGTTGACGAACGTGCCGTTGGTGCTGTTGAGATCGGTGACGCGCAGCGCCCCGTCCTGCTGGAGTTCGAGGCGGGCGTGGTAGCGGGAGATTTGCGGGTGGTCGAGGGTCAGACCGTTGCCCGGATCGCGCCCGATTGTCACGATCGGCTGCGCGCGGAGGTCGAGGATGTCCGGGATCGCGCCGGGCGGCGATTCTCCCAGCGAGACGCCGATCATCGTCCCGTCGTGCTGCTCGTCGCGCCGCGCGACGCTGTCGCTCAACTCGACGATCAGCGTGAAATCACCGATCTGGATCAGGTCACCATCGCGCAGATCGGCCCGCCCGGCCCGCTGGCCGTTGACGAATGTGCCGTTGGTGCTGCCCGGATCGATCAGGGTCCAGCCCGCGCCCGGTCCCGCCCGCTCGACCGTCGCGTGCAGGCGCGAGGCGCGGGGGTCGGCGGTGACGATATCGTTGTTGATCCCGCGCCCCACCGTGAGGCGTTCCCCGAGCGGGTAGATGCGCCCTTTCTGATCGTTGGAAACGACGCAAAGGCGCGGCCCGGTGACGGCGATCGCCTCGACCCCCTGCCCTGGCCCCCGCCCGGATGTCTGCATGGAAACAACCCCCCGCTGTGTGCCGATAGGCCGGGTACCTGAAAAGTCAAAAGTCGAGTAGGGGCGCGATCGCGCAAGCGATCGCCGTGTCAACCTTGGCACGGCGGGCTGCGCGTCGTGGTCAAATATCGCCCGTGGCGGCGTGTTAGCGCCGCGGGATGATCTGCGTCGGGAGGTCGCCGTCATCCTCGCCGGGTGCCGACGTCCCTCCGAACGTCGGCGGCGGTACCTTGATCCCCGCGTTTGTCTCATCGTCATCGAATTTGACTGCTGCGGGCGGCGGGGGCGGCGCGAAGAGCGGGGGTGGGGGCATCCCGAGGTCGCTGTTGCCCACGATCATCGTCTTGTCGTTGTCGTCCATCGAGCCACCGGGTGCGGGAGCCGGGGCGATCACCGTGCGCTCGCCCAGATCGCCGCTGTCCGGCATGGGGGTCGTGCGCGTCGGCGGGGGCGGCGTCGGCGAGTCGAGGTCGCGCTGGCCCATCATCTGCGTCGCGTCGGTATCCTGGGTCGTGGACTGCGCCATCGGGCGGGCGGGCTGCCCCAACCCGGCCCCCGCCGCGCGATTCTGGAAGGAGAAGACCGTCTTGCCGATGAAGACGACATCACGATGGGAGAGCTGCTGGGGCGTGCCCGGCTCCAGCGCCTGATCGTTGACGACGACCGGGTTCGAGCTGCCGAGGTCGATCAGCGTGTGGCGACTCCCCTGACGTTTCAGGACAGCGTGATAGCGCGACACCATCGGATCGTTCAGGACGAAGTCGTTGTCCGCCCCGCGCCCGATCGTGAGTTGCGCGGTGTCGAGATCGAAGCGCCGACCGATATCCTCGCCGCGCTGGACAATCAAGAATGCATCCATGCCGCTGCCTCCCCTTTTTCGCTCCGCGATCATGATCATCGTTCGTGATGCTGTGCGATCCTGCCCGGTGGCCCGTTGCCTTGTCACTGCCTAACAGTACGTCTGTGCCACCGCGCCAGTTTCTCAACGTCTGGGGTGGTATCGCGCGCCCACCCACCCCTTGCCCCCGACCCGCCGTGCCGTGGCTACCCCTGTTGCGTGGCAAATTGGATCCGGTTATCACTCGCGCTGGGTGTCAGGTCATCGCGACCGTTCGGCCCTGGCCCTTGCGACGGCTTCGGTTCGAGTTGGTCGGCGATACTGGTGACGAGGATGGTCAATCCGGTGCCGCTCGTCCGATCGGCGCGTTTGACGCTCACGCCACTCGACTCGGTGACCGCGATGCGCGCGCCGTCTCCTTGCCGCACCTGCACCACGAACAGATCCTCGACCTGATTGCCGACGGGCAGATCGATCTCCATCGTGAAGAGGCCCACCTCCTTCGCCTGGCCGGGTAAAGAGTTCGGCGGGGTGGTGACCTTCGTCTGCGCCCTGGGCTCGGCCGCCTGCTGTCGTTTCTGCCATTCCGCCTGGTCGATCAGCACGACCACCCAGTCCTTGGAAAAATTCTCCGGGACCGGGACATTGTTGTTGAAGAGGATGGTGCCGCTGATCCGCATCCGCTGCCCGAGGGCCGCCGCCCCGCCCGTGTTCAGGGTTGCTGCCGCTGTCGCTTGCGGGGCGACCGGAGCACCGCCCGGGCCGATCGCGGCGGTAGATTGCGCCGCCGCGCCACTCACCGGTGACGGTGTGCTGAGCGTTGCGGGCAGCGTCGGCGCGACCGCCGGGGTACCGACCGTCAGGGGTGTCGTGGCCGCCACCGGGGTGGCCGTGGTCTGGGGAGTGGGGGTCACCACCAGGGCTGGCACGGCGGGGGCTGTGGGCTCCTGGTTGCTGCCGTTGCGCGCACTGACGACGGCGAATGCGCCCGCCGCCACGATGGCGATCAGCAGCAGCGGGATGAGGACGAACAGCCAGATCGGTGCCCGTGCCTGTCGCGCGGCGGTCGGGGCGAGCGTCACCGGTGGCTCGCCTGGTGCCGCCGCTGGCGGCGGGACGGGCGCGGCGGCGGGCGGGGCGACAACGGCGGGCGGGGCGCTGGTCGCCGCGTTAACTACCAGCGGATTGGGCAGGGTCACCGCGTCGGATGTCGTCGCCGTGTTCGCGGCGGGGTCGGACATGATCTCGTCGGTGTTGCCGGGCGGGATCATCGGCAGCGGCCTGGTCGTCTCGTCTTGCGGGTCCAGGAGGGCGGTGCTGGTGGTCCGCTCCCCATCCGCCACCAGCGGTGCCTCGCCGATCTGGTCGATCCGCACCACCAGCGCGGTGATGTTGTCCGGCCCGCCGCGCTCGCGCGCGAGCGCAACCAAGCCTGTCGTCGCTTCCGCGAGCGATTGTGTGCTGAGGGCGCGTGCCAGTTCCTCATTCTCGACCAGGCCGTGCAGCCCATCCGAGCAGAGGAGCAGAATGTCACCCACTTGAATGGTGAAGGCGAAAGTATCGGGCTCGACCGTCTCGCGATACCCGACCGCGCGGGTGATCACATTGCGGATCGAGCTGGTACGCGCCTGGGCCTCGGTGAGGACACCGCTCCGCACCTGCTCCCCGATCAGCGAATGATCCTGGCTCAGTTGCTTGATCTTGCCGTCACGGATGAGGTAGGTGCGGCTGTCGCCGATATTGCCGACATAAAGGATATTATCGCGCAGCAGGACCGTGGTCAGGGTTGTGCCCATCGTGCCGCCGCCGGCGGCGCGCCCGGCCTGGTAGATGGCGGCGTTCGCCTCGATCATCACCTGCGCGAGCACCTGACGCGGTTCAGTGCCCGCATCGGCACCGTAATAGCGCGCGAATAGCTCGTCGATCGCCAGCGCGCTCGCGATCTCGCCGCGCGCATGACCGCCCATCCCATCTGCGATAGCATAGAGCAGCCCTAGATCGCTCGTGCGCGCCGTGAACTGGTCGATCCGATTGCCGAGCGTATCCTGGTTCACCGAGCGCTGGCAGCCGATATCGCTCAGCCCGAATGCTGTGGCGGCGAGCCCGCCCGGTGTGCGGGAGGTTTCCTCGCGGTTGGCCCCGATCCTGTTGCGCTCGTCTTGCTCTTGTCCTTGTTCTCGGCCTTGTTCGCGAGCGTCGCTCATCGCGTCTCCCGTTCTCGTCGCCGCTTGCACGAGGGTGTTGCTGATTACGGTCCGGTGATTACCACCGTCCCGATAATCCCATCGAAAGGGGCGGCATAGCGGCTAAACTCCAGCTCCAGGGCGGTGAAGCCGAAGAAATATTGCGCTCGCCCGGCGAGGACGACCGCCCGATCGGCCTCGGTGAGGCGTGTCCCATCCTGGAGCGCGTAGCTGTAGGGGTCGCTCCCATAGCCGGGCTGCCCGCCGAACTCGACGCTGCCGACGCGCGCGCTCGTAGGCACGAAGGTCGGATCCTCAGTGGCGGTGCGCTGCAATTCTTCCTGCACAAGCCGCTGCGCGGTCAACCCCGTTGGCACCTGAGTGCTCCAGCGCACGACGATCTGCGCACGCCGGTCGGGCGACAGGAACGTTGCGCGCTCGGCCTCGTCGCGTTCTTGCGTCCACCCGGCGGGCAGCGAGAAGCTGAGCCCCACCGAGGCGACGGTGATGGTGAGACCGCCCCCGCCTGCGGGTGGTGCGGGCTGAGTCGGGCGCGGGGCGACGGTGGCCGTCGGGCGAGGGGGCGTTGGCGTGAATGGCAGGCGGGTCGGTGCCGGGGTGGCCGTTGCCGCAGTCGTTGCGGTTGGTGCCACCATCACCGTGGGGGCCACCGTCGCGGTCGGGAGCGGCACGACCGTCGGCGCGGGGGCCGCGCTCGGCGGCGGCAAAGTTGGGTTCCCGCTCCCGCCGCCGGGGAATGGTGCCGCGCTACTGCCGCCGCCACCGGGGAAGGCAGCGACCGAACGAGTGGGGAGCGGGGTGTTGGCCGCCCCGACAACGCTCGTCCCGCTCGCCGCCACCGTCGGCGCGACCGGGGTCTCGGTCGCGCGGTCGCGCAGGAAGAGCGCGCCCGCGACACCGCCGCCGACGCAGAGGAGCAGCGCGAGGGCGGCCAGCCCGCCGAGGATTAATGGTAAGCCCGAGCGCCGCCGGGGCGAGGTCGGGGGCGGCACACCGACTTGCCCGAACTGCGGGGGCGGCACGCCGAACTGCGGCGGTGGTGGCACCGGCACCCCCCGGGGCTGGCCCGCCGGGCTGAACTGTGGCGGCGGCGGGCCGCCCAATGGCGGCAGCGGGGCGGTGCCGGACGGTCCCGCGCTGCCGAACCCTGACGGGGCGGCGGCAAATGGCGGCCCGCCGATGACTGTTGCGTCCGCGATCCCTGCGGGCGGTGGCGCGGCCCCCCATCCTTCGACGCGAAACTGACTCGTCCCGACCTGGACGATGTCGCCCTCGTGCAACGGGGTCGGCGCGCCGATCGCCGATCCGTTGACGCGCGTCCCGTTGGCCGACCCGAGGTCGGTCACGGTGAGTTGGTCGCCACGGACCTCAATGCGGGCGTGCTGGCGCGACGCCTGGGAATCCTCGATCTGGATCGCATTGCCGGGCTGCCGACCAATGACGAGCGCGGGCTGATCGAGCGGGAAGACGCGCCCGCTCCCCTGCAAGACGAGGCGCGCCGCGCCCGCGTCGCGCGGGGGGAGTGGGGTTGTCGCCGCCGCCGCCGAACTGACCAGGACGGTCGCCCCGCCCTCGGCGGGGGTCGAGCCACCCTCGACGACGATCGTCGTCTCGCCCAACTGGAGCTGATCGCCGGGGTGGAGCGATTGCGTGCCGCTGACCCGTTGCCCATTGACGCGGGTGCCGTTGGCCGAACCGAGATCGGTGAGCGTCAACCCGCCCGGCCCGAGGTCGATCCGCGCGTGTTGGCGGGAGAGGCGACCATCATCCAGGACGATGGTGTTCCCATCCTGACGCCCGAGCGTCGCCCCCGCGTCGGTGAGCGTGAAGCTTTGCCCGGCGTTGGGGCCACCCTCCACGCGGAGGCGGAATGGCACACTCATACTGCTCGGTTATCCCTTCTCCCCTGGCCCGCCCCTTGCGGCACACGCGGGCGCGGCCCGGCGTATCTCTCCTCAACTAACGTCCGGTATTCGCCCGGTGTTTCGGCGCGACACCAACGAGCCTCGCGGATCGGCAGCCCCGGCTGTCGCTGCGGCATATTCACGGTGGTGAGGATGTTCTCTGATGGCGCAAGTGTACCGACGTGCCGGTGGGGGCGCAAGCCCCGGCACCCCGCTGTCGAAAGTGCCGAGCGGGCCAGACCCGCCGACGAGCTGTGGGAGTAGCGGCTCTCCCACCTCCCGCTCCGCCCTGCCGATCCGCCGCAGCATTTGGTGTGAACGGGTCGCCCCGGACGGCGCATGGTGCCGGTTGCGCGGCGACCAATGAATGTGCGACCCTCCGGGTTGAGGTGCGAATGGTGGTCGTTGGGCAGGCGACGGGTACAGGGGGGCGGACGATGGCGCTGGCACGTCGGGAGGGCGCGGAGGAACCGACGATCGTCGTCGGCGCGGGATTGGCCGGGCTCGTCTGCGCGCGGGCGCTGGCCGACGCTGGCGCGCCGGTGCGGGTCTTGGAAGCGGGCGAGATCGGTGGGCGCGTGCGCAGCGCGACGCGCGACGGGTATCGCCTCGATCGCGGGTTTCAGGTCTTGTTCACCGGCTATCCTGGTGCGCGGCGCTGGCTCGACTTCGCGCGCCTGGACCTGCGCGCCTTCGATCCGGGGGCGGCGATCCGCCATCGCGGTGGCTGGGCGATCCTGGGCGACCCACGCCGTGACCGTGGCGCATTCGCCCCGTCGTTGCTGACCGATGTCGTCCCCTTCCCCGACAAAGTGCGTACCTTGCTCCTGTCCGCGCGCCTCGCCAGCCGCGATTGGGACGGCGTGCGAGCGATCGAGGGGCGTGATCGCTCGACCCTGGCCTACCTGAGTGCGTGCGGTTTCTCGCCCGCCTACATCGATCGGTTCGTGCGGCCCTTCTACGGCGGCATCTATCTCGATCGCGCGCTGGCGACCAGCACGCGCGTCTTCTCGTTCACCTTCCAGATGCTGGCGCTCGGCGAGACGGTCGTGCCGGCGGCGGGGATGGGGGCGATCACGCGGCAACTCGCCGACGGTTTAGCCGCCGCCACCATCCGAACCGAGACGTCGGTGCGCGCACTCCTGCGCGAAGGTGAGCGGGTTGTCGGCGTGCGCACCGACGCGGGCGAGGTGCGCGCCCCGCGCGTCGTCGTGGCGACGGACTGCCACGCCGCCGCCGCGCTGACCGGCCTCGAGTTGCCGCACGATGGCCTCGCCACGACGGTCGTCTACTTCGGCAGTGCCCGGGCGCTCGTCGCGCACAAGAAGATCCTCCTGAACCCGGCCCCGGACGCTTTTATCAATAATGCCGTGCAGATCAGCAATATCGCCCCGGAGTACGCGCCGCCCGGGCGGCACCTCCTGTCCTGCACCGTCCTCGGTGACCCGGATCTCGATGACGACACGGTCATCGCGCGGTGCCGTGAGGAACTCGCCGAGTGGTTCGGCCCCGAGCGAGCCGCGCCGTCCCACCTCGCGGCGCTCGACGTCATCCGTGTCCCTTTCGCCCAGTTCGCGCAGCCCCCCGGCGTCCACGACGATTTACCGCGCAATCGCACCGCCGTCCCCGGCCTGTACCTCGCCGGGGAGTACACGGAAGACAGCAGCATCAACGGCGCGATCCGCAGCGGTGAGGCCGCCGCCGGTGAGGTATTGGGCGACCGCCGACGCCCGGCGCGGGCCTGAACGCGGATCGGGGACGGGGTCGATGCACCACCGAGTTATCGCCACCCGCCGATCAGCGGCGGGCGGGCGGGGGTGGCACGTCCTGCAGGAAGCGGTCGATCAGCGGCTGCGGGCCGAAGACGACCTCGATGCGGACATCGTGTTCCGCCCATTTGTCGAAGAGGTCTTCGAGGCGCGCGGCGTACCAGTCGTCGCCACCGCCGGCGTGCCACTCCCACTCCGGTCGCACTTGCACGATCAGCTTCCGCGTCGGATCGTAGTAGCTGTAGGGGTGCTCGACATACTCGATCTGTCGGCAGACCGGGCAGCGCTTCATGTTGAAATGGCTTGAGATGATCCGCTGCACCAGTTCCGGCGATTCCTCGGCATTCACGAACAGGCAGATCGGCACGTAATGGGTCACCTGACAGTCACGGCACCGCAGGTCGAACTCCGTCCAGTAGGTCGCGAACGGATCGGGCGGTGGTGCCTCCTCGACGAGCGGGTCACCCTGCCCGGCCGGTGATCCCGCGCTCGCGGCCATCCCCAGCAACGCCTCATCGACCAGCGACATCCCGCGCTCGGGCGTCGTCGAGTCATGCTGCGCCGCGACATTCACCTCGGTCGATTCGTTCGCCTGGTTGGACTTGCGGGCCACCGCTCTCTCCTCGATCTTCTGCTTGGCTTTACCGTGCTCGGGCCGCGCTCCCGCCGAGATCGCGCGAAGCCGAATGGATGATCATAGGCGATTGCGCGAGGGATTACCAGGCGGCGTGACAGTTGGGCGAGTCCATCCCGGTCCAGGATACTACCCCCTCAATCCCCCAGCTGCGCCGCCAACTCCTGCGGCGTCGTCACCGGTTGCTGACAGGCGTAGCGCTCGCAGACGTAGGCGGTGGCGCGGCCCTCGATCAGGTTGCGGCTGCGGAGGAGGGCCGGTTGGGCGTTCTCGCGCGCGCCGGGCTGGCGCAGGGCGATGACGGTGTTCGGGCGGAAGCGCGACCGCACGGTGGCGACCAATGCCCGCGTGTCGTGCCCCAGTGGTTCGCCGACGATCGCGACCTCCTGCGGGGTGGCGAGGGCGAAGTCGAGCGCGCAGAGGTAGCGCCCGGCGGCGGTCGGGTACTGGCGCAGGAGTTCGCGGACGCCGGTGAGGATCGTAGTCGCCCGATCATGCCAACTCGGCTTGTCATAGATGGCGGCGAGGCGCAGCAGGACCTCCGCCGCGACCGAGTTGCCGGACGGCACGGCGTTGTCGGTGAGGCTGCGTGGGCGGGCGACGAGGGTCTCGTGGTCGTGGCCGGTGTCGTAGAAGCCCCCGGCCTCATCGTCCCAGAAGAGGTCGAGCATCCCCTCGGCGATGGCGCGCGCCTCTTCGAGCCAGCGCGGCTCGAAGGCGGTGGCGTAGAGGGCGAGCAGTCCGTCGGCCAGGAAGGCGTAATCCTCCAGGTAGCCGTTCAGCCGCGCCTGACCATCCTTGTAAGTGCGCAGGAGGCGACCGTCGCGGCGCAGATGCTTCAGCGCGAAGTCGGCCGCAAGTTCGGCGCGGTAGCGGTAGTCGTCGCGCCCGAGGATGGTGGCGGCCTCGGCGAAGGCGCCGATCATCAGGCCATTCCAGGCGGTCAGGATCTTTTCGTCGCGACCGGGGTAGACCCGCTCGTCGCGCGCCTCCTTCAGGATCGTGCGGGCGCGGTCCAGCGCGGTGCCGATCCGCTCGATGTCGGCACCTGTCCGGTGCGCCACCACGTCGATCGTGCGCGGCAGGTGCAGGATGTTGGACCCCTCGAAGTTGCCGCGCTCCGAGACGCCGAACGACTCGGCGACGAGGCGGGCATCTTCCGGGCCGAGCAGCGCGACCAGTTCGGCGTGGGTCCAGACGTAGTATTTGCCCTCCTCGCCCTCGCTGTCGGCGTCGAGGGTGGCGTAGAAGCCGCCGTTGCCGTCGGTCATCTCGCGCGCCGCCCAGTCCAGCGTCTCGACCGCGATCCGGCGGTAGAGGTCCTTGCCGGTGAGCTGGTAGGCGTGGAGATAGACCGGGACCAGCAGGGCGTTGTCGTAGAGCATCTTCTCGAAGTGCGGCACCAGCCAGCGGTCATCGACCGAGTAGCGGTGGAAGCCGCCGCCCAATTGATCGTACAGCCCGCCGCGCGCCATCTTCTCCAGGGTCAGTTCGGCCATCGCCAGCGCGCCGTCGGCGCCGGTGCGGGCGTACTGGCGCAGGAGGAAGTCGAGGGTCATCCCCTGGGGGAACTTGGGGGCCGAGCCGAAGCCGCCGTGGGTGCGGTCGAACTGGCCCGCGAGGCGGTCGGTCGCCTCGTCGAGGATCGCGGGGGTCAGCGCGCCCTCGCCCGCCGCCGCGCCGCCAACCCCGAAGCCGGCGCGCAGGCGCTCGCGCAGTTGGACGGCGTTGTGCGCCACATCCTCGCGGCGATTCCGGTAGGCATCGGCGACGCCGCGCAGGAGATCGGCGAAGGCGGGCAGGCCGTGGCGCGCGGTCGGCGGGAAGTAGGTGCCGCCGTAGAACGGCGCGCCCTCCGGGGTCAGGAAGACGGTCATCGGCCAGCCACCATGCCCGGTGAGGGCCTGCACCGCCTCCATGTAGATCGTGTCGAGGTCGGGGCGCTCCTCGCGATCGACCTTGATGCTGACGAAGAGCTCGTTCATGACCGCGGCGGTCGCCTCGTCCTCGAACGATTCGTGCTCCATTACGTGACACCAGTGGCAAGCTGCATAACCTATTGACAAGAGGATCGGGCGGTCCTCGTCGCGCGCGCGCCCGAGGGCTTCCTCGCCCCAGGGGAACCAATCGACCGGATTGTCCTTGTGCTGCAAGAGGTAGGGGCTGGTCTCGTTCGCCAGGCGGTTCGACACCGAAATTCCTCCGTGGGCGGGCGGGAGCGGGTGGCGCGCTGGCGCGGGGCGGGTTGCTCGACGCTCGCATAGTCGCCGTGGGCGACGTGACGGTTTATGGAGGGTAGTGTACTTGATGATGGGGGGTGGGGTGCCGCCTACGCCCGCCCGACCCACGCGGGGGTATTCGCGAACGTTGGCGGCGAGGCCGACGTGCGGGCGTAGGCAATACACCCCTACACCCGACCCGGTACCAGCATCCGCCGAGGGGTGTAGCGTCCCTGGCGTCGGGACACGATCGCGTGTGCCGAAGGCCGAACACCGTCGGTTGTAGGGGCGTATTGCCTACGCCCGCACGTCGTCTTTCCACGGCGGTTTGTAGAAGCCCCGGCGTGGGTTTGGGCGTAGGCAATACGCCCCTACAACCGACCACTGTGCCAGCCTGCCTCGGCGGTTGGCGTCCCTATCGCGATCATGGTCGCCCGCCCACCCGGCAACGAGAAACCCCCTCTCCTCGAATGGGGAGAGGGGGTCGGCGAGCGAATGCGAGCCGGGGGGTGAGGGCCGTCCCGCCCCCTACTTCTTCTCGCTCACCGTCAGCAGGATCGCGGTGGCGGCGATGTCGTGAGGGATTTGGGCGTCGTTGTAGGTGAAGATCGAGACGCCGCAGACGGTTGTGCCGAACTTCTTGACGTAAACGGTCCCCTTGCCCGCGTTCGCGGCCAGCGCGCCGGTGAAGTCGATCTGTGAAGAAGTGGACCCGGTCGTTACCTTGCCCTGCTGGACCCCGCTGAGGACGCTGGTGAAGCCGCCGTAGAGGGACTGCGCCAGCGCCTCGGGCGTCTCGCTGCGACCCTTCGCGCTACTGAGGACGCCGATCCCGTTGCCATCGTCGGCGTCGAAGCCGTCGCCCCCGCTGTCCACGGTGTAGCCGGGGATCAGGGTCAACTGGCAGATCCCGTCCTCGTCCCGCACGATGTTGTTGCCCGCCGCCGGGCGCGCGGTCGGGCTGCTGGCCGCGCGGGTCGTCGGCGTGGGGGCGGGGCGCGTCGGCGTGGGGGCCGGGCGGGTCGCGGTGGGGGTGCTCGGCCGTGTCGGGGTTGGGGGTGGGGTCGTCGCGGTCGGGGCGATGGTCGGCGTGGGCGGCACGGTCGGTGTCGGCGCGACCGTCGGCGTCGGCGGGATCGTCGCGGTCGGCGCGAGCGTCGCCGTCGCGGTCGCCGTGGGCGCGGCGAGGGCACCCGTCTGGACCGCAGTCGGGCTGCCGCAGGCGACGAGCGTGAACGCCAGGCCGAGCGTCGCCAAGCCCTTGCCGAATGTGGAGAATCCGGGCGTGCGGCGCGCCGTGGACCGTTTGCCACCTGTCTGCTTTGTCACCGTCGTGCCTTCCTTCTGTTGCGCGGCCTTTCGCCACTCGATAAGGAAATCGTACCGTGACGCAGGGGGACGGGCGTCCCCCGAATGGCCGATTCCCCCGATCCCCCTTCGTCGGAATCGTTGTCGTCCGTCAGGGCGACGGCAACACGCCCGCCTCGCCGAGGACGTAGCGCCGGAGACCCCAGGCGACGCCCGCCTCCGCCACGCTCGGCAGGATCGCCGCCGCCACGTCGCACACGGGTGGGATAGCGTTGCCCATCGCCAGGCCCAGGCCGGCCCAGCCGATCATCGAGAGATCGTTCTCCTGGTCGCCGATCGCCACCGTCTGCCGCTGGGGGATGCCGAGATGCGCGGCCAGGTGCGCCAGCGCGACCCCCTTGCCGATCCCAGGGGCGGTCAATTCGCCGAAACGCTCGTGCGAGCGGGTGACCATCAGGCGGTGGGCGAAGCGGACAGCGAGCCGCGCCAGTTCGCGCTCCACGATCGCCCCCTCAGCGACGAAGAGCAGCTTGGTCGGCGGCGTGTCGCGCAGCAGAGCCGGGAGGTCCGGCGCGACGACGATCTCGGCCCCCTCCGGGTGGAACTGCAAGTAGTAGTCGAGCTCGGCCCGTCGCGCGGCGATGTAGAGTCGCTCATCGACATAGGCGATGGTGAAGACCCCCGCCGCGAGCAGGGTA
Source organism: uncultured Thermomicrobiales bacterium (assembly GCA_902806415.1). GTDB lineage: Bacteria > Chloroflexota > Chloroflexia > Thermomicrobiales > CADCWN01 > CADCWN01. The sequence continues at coordinate 27,154 of CADCWN010000226.1, forward strand.
GCGGCGGCCTCGGCGGCCTCCTCAGCGGGCATCGTCGTGTGCAAGATCGTCTCGCCGCCGACCGGGTGGCGGATCAGCGCGCCCTGGTAGCAGATCAGCGGGTCGGTGAGGCCGAGTTGGATGGCGAACGGCAGCGTCGCCGCGAACTGCCGCCCGGTGGCGAAGGTGACATGAATGCCGTGTGCCCGCGTCGCCGCGATCGCCTCGCGCACCGCCGGGAGGATGATCAGGTCGTGGCCGACGGTCGTGCCGTCGAGGTCGAGCGCGACCAACCGGTACTCCACCGCCGTTCCTCCTGCTGGTCCCCGCGCGGGTCATTGGCGTCGGCACCGACGCTGGCGGTATTGTAGCGCTTGGGGCGAGGGGGCGGCGGGGCGAGGGCGAGGGCGAGAGCATGGGGTGCCGGTGGACTGAAGTCCCGGCTGAAGGCTATCGCCACAAAGCCCACCTCCGTGGGCTGGGATGCTGCGATGTGGTCGTCTATCCTGGCAGATACCACGCCACCTACAACGCTCCAGTCCCCGCAGGGGGGATTTATGCCCTTCATGGGTACTTTGTGGCGGAGCCTTCAGCCGGGACTTCAGTCCACCGGCACCCCACCTCACTGGAGCACGTCGTCAACCTCCATCAACCGCCCGCCCCGCCCCGCCCCCACCCCGATCATACCCCCCGCGCGATCCACCACTGTTACTTTGTCGCGCCGGGTGGTACAGTAAGGGTCCATTTTTCTCGCGTTGGCGAGGCGAATAGAGACCGGTTCGGCTGGGGTGGATCGCGCGTCACGGGGGACGAGGATGGCCGAGGAGAAACGCGCCGAGATCATCGCGAACGAGATCATCGCGACGGAAGAGGTCGCGCGGCAGGCGGCGACCTACGCCAGCGCGAGCGACCTGAGCTGGGTCGCGGGCGCGCTGACGGCGCGGCGCGAGGCGATCATCGACAGCTGGTTGGCGGTGACCGCCGCGCAGCCGTTCCACCACGGCCAGCGCGAACGGGCCGTCGCCGATCATATCCCCGAGCTCTTCGACGCGCTGGTCGCGCTCCTGGAGCGGGCCGCGCCGCGCTGGATCGAGCCGGGCGCGCCGCTCGATGACGCCGCTGTGCGCGAGGCTGCCGAGTTGCACGCGAAGATGCGCGTGGCGCAGGGGCTGGAGCCGGCCCACGTCTCGACGGAGTTCCGCCTCTTGCGGCAGGAGTTGTGGCGCACGCTGCGGGAGGCGTTGCCGGACGGCGCCTCGCTGCGCGACACGATCGGCGCGCAGATCCTGCTCAACGACGCGCTCGATGGCGCGATGACGCTGGCGCTGACCGCGTTGACCGCGCAGATCACGCAGGTGCGCGAGGAGTTCCTGGCGACGGTCGTCCACGAGGTACGCCGCCCGCTGACGGTGATGCGCGGCAACGCGGCCCTCGCGCGCCGCCTCCTCGGTCGGCCCGAGCCGAATATGGCGCAGGTCGACATCCTCCTCGGTCGGATCGAGGAGGCGACGACGCAGATGAACGCGCTCCTCAGCACGCTGGTCGAGCTCTCGCAGGCGGCGCTCGGCGGCTTCGCCCTCAACCTGACCTCGGGCGATCTGGCGGCGATCGTCGAGGGGACGATCGCGCAAGCCGGCCCGGGGGCCGCGCGGGTGCGGCTAATTGTCGCACCGGGGCTCGACACGACCGGGCGCTGGGATATCGAGCGACTGCCCCAGATCTTCAGCAACCTCCTCGAAAACGCGCTGAAATATTCGCCCGCCGCGACGCCGGTCACAGTGACAATCGCGGGCGAGGGCGAGGGCTTCGTCTGCCGCGTGACCGACGAGGGGATCGGCATCCCCGCCGAGGAGTTGTCGGGCCTGTTCGCGCGCTACCGCCGCGCGAGCAACGCCGTCTCGGACGGGATCGAGGGGTTGGGCCTGGGCCTCTACCTCTGCCGCGCGCTCGTCGAGATGCACGGCGGTCGCATCTGGGCGTCGTCCCCCGGGCGCGGCCAGGGCGTGACGATGCACGTCGCCCTGCCGCGCGTGGTGGAGTAGTAGGGGATTCGCCGGCTGAGGACGGCGCTAGGGGCTGCGGCCACGAATCCTGGGATCTGGCACAGGACCATGGTCCCCCTCCGGGGACTGAATTTGTTCGCGGTGTGGTGCCTTTCGGTCAGGGCAATAGGTTCCAGCATACCAGTCCCCGGAGGGGGACTTTGCGGCCGCAGCCCCTAGCCGGGTCTTCAGCCCCGGTTCTCCGCCTCGCCAGCGCCCCCTCACCGGATCAACGAGCAAACCTCCCGCCTCAGAGTTGCTGCGCCAGATGGAAAACCTCGGCGTAGGCGAAGCCATGGGCCTTGCCGCCCTCGGCGGCCCAGCCGCGCAGCCGAGCCTCCAACTCGGTCGTGTCGTCGCCGAGTTGGCTGACGTGGGCGCGCAGGGCGGCGAGCTTCAGGTCGATCGTCGCGCTGATGTCCACCGCATGGTTCTGCGTCGGCGCGCCCGTGATGTAGAAGTCGCGCACCTTGTGCGGCAACAGCCCCTCCTCCAGGAGTTCGGGGAAGTCCCAGGCGTTCTGCGCGGCGGGGTAGAGGGCGGCCAGCGTCGCCGCGCCAACGGCCAGGTGATCGGGGTGGTGGCGCGGGATGGCGTAGTTCGGCGTCCAGGTACGGTCGGGCGACGGCAAGATCACGCGCTGCGGGCGGAAACGCCGCACGACACGCACGATGTCGCGCCGCAACGCGAGCGTCGGCTCCATCCGGCCATCCGGGTAGTCGAGGAAGAGGATCTCGCGCAGCCCGAGGATCGCACCGGCGGCCCGCTGCTCCGCCTTGCGCGTCGCCGAGATCTGCGCCCGCGCCTCGGGCGTGATCGCCGTCGCGTCGTCCGCCCCGCCGCCCGAGGCGTCGGTGCAGATGACGTAGCTGACCTCCCATCCTTCCCGGACCCAGGCCGCGACCGTGCCGGCGCAGCCGAACTCCGCGTCGTCCGGGTGCGCCACGATGACCAGAGCCACGCGCCGTTCAGCAGTGTCCACCGTACCTCCCACAACTGTCCCCTCGCACACCCCGACCGCAAACACCCCATTGTAGCGCGTCCGCCCTCGCGTCGGGGGCGCGGCGCGGGGTGACAATGCGGGTGATGATTAGGGAGATCGGAGTCGGTGATTGATGTCGGTGGATCGATGGTAGTGTTGGACTCCGGTTGCCGCCCATCAGGGCGAGGATATTTTCCGGTGGATGACCTCTCCCCGCCGCCACGGCGGCGACCCTCCCCGGCACGGGGAGGGTGGGGCTTGGTGGTGGTAATCGGTAGGTGGTGAAACCGGGCGCTGAGGCGACTGGATGGGGGCTAGTGGGCGGGTTGGGCTTCGTGCTGCTCGCCGGCTCGGCGGATCGCGGCCAGCAGCGGGGCTTCGAGGCGGTGCTTGCCGATGAAGGCGACCGCGCCGGCCGCGCGGGCGCGGGCCTGATTGGCGGCGTCGTCGTAGAGGCTGTGGACGACGACCGCACTCTCCGGCACGGCGGAGCGGATCGCGGCGGTGGCGGTGAAGCCATCCATGATCGGCATCTCCAGATCCATGATAATCACATCCGGGCGCGTCTCGCGCGCCAGGGCCAGCGCCGCCGCGCCGTCGCCCGCCTCGCCGACGACGGCCATGTCCGGCTCGAGTTCGAGGCGCATCCGCAAGCCGGAGCGCATCGTCGGCTGGTCATCCACCAGCAGGACCGTGATCATCAACGCCTCGATCATTCCCTATCATTCCTCCCGCCTGCATCCCCACGGGTGCAGATCGGGTCTCCCCCAGTTATAGTCCCTGCTCCGCACCCGCGACCTGTGCCGGATGGTCAGTACGCCCTACCCCTTTCGGGGGGGAAGGGGAGAGGGCGACCTGCCGCGCGGCGTGCGGTGCCGAGAAAACCTCGCCACACAACCGGTAGCGCCGACCATTAGGATGAGGATACGCCCCGGCGGCCCCCGGCGCATCGCCCGCAGGGGGGGTGTGTCGTCGCGCCCTCCGAAGGGGTGACCGGGGGGCCGATCGGGGGAGGGCGTGACTGTACCGGCGGCGTCCGCGCGGGCGGCACGGCGCGGGATGTGGTTTAACAACGGTGCTAATAGCCGGTGTGGGCGCGCACGACGCGCCGGAAGGGGGGGTGACGATGCGGTACAGCGAGGTCAAGGGGGTCGGCAAGCCGGTCTCGCGGCTGGTGCAGGGGACGGTGATGCTCAGCGAGGCCGATCAGGCGTGGAGCTTCGCGCTGCTGGACGCGGTCTACGCGCTCGGCTGCCGCGCCTTCGACACGGCGCATTCGTATGGCGCGGGGGAGAAGGAGCGGGTGCTCGGGGCGTGGCTGGCCTCGCGCGGCGTGCGCGACGAGATCGTGATCCTCGGCAAGGGGGCGCACCCGGTGGACGGGCGCGCGCGGGTGACCCCCGGGGAGATCACCGCCGATCTGCATGAGTCGCTGGGGCGGCTCGGCGTCGAGTTCATCGACCTCTACGTCCTGCACCGGGACAACCCGGCGCTGCCGGTCGGCCCGCTCGTCGAGGTGCTGAACGAGCATCACCGCGCCGGGAAGATCGGGGCGTTCGGCGGGTCGAACTGGTCGGCGGAGCGGATCGGCGAGGCGAACGAGTACGCGACCGCAAACGGCCTGATCCCGTTCGCCGTCAGCAGCCCCAACTTCAGCCTCGCCGAGCAGTTCCGCCCGCCGTGGCCCGGCTGCATCAGCGTCAGCGGGCCGCAGGGCGACGCGGCGCGGGCCTGGTATCGGGCGCAGGGAATCCCGCTCTTCACCTGGTCCAGCCTGGCGGGCGGCTTCCTCTCCGGGCGGTTCACGCGCGACAATCTCGATCAGTTCACCGCCTACCTTGACCGCAACTGCATCGCCGCCTACGGCGAGGAGCCGAACTTCCGGCGCCTCGATCGCGCGCGTGAACTCGCCGCCGAGCGCGACCTGACAATCCCGCAAGTGGCGCTGGCCTATGTCCTGAGTCAGCCGGATGGGATCTTCCCGCTCGTCGGCTGCAACAGCGGCGAGGAGTTCCGCCAGAACGCCGCCGCGCTCGACGTGGCACTGACGCCGGGGGAGTTGGCGTGGCTGGATCTGCGGAGCGAGGCGAGGTAGTCGTGAGTCGTGGGTCGTGAGTCGTGAGAAGGCCCGCTGAAAGCGATTGCCTTGCTCCCAGCATCGCGTCACTCACGACTCACGACCCACGACTCACGATTGAGGCGTGATGGACAGCGCGGAACGGAAGCGCCTGGTCGAGCGTGGCTATGACCGGATGGCCGAGCGATATCTGGCGAGCAAGGGGGCGCTCGGGGCGGAGACGGCGGAGTTGCTGGATGCGTTGACGCGCGGCCTGGACGGCGAGGCGGCGATCCTCGACCTCGGCTGCGGCGCGGGGGTGCCGGTGACGCGCTGGCTCGCGGGGCGCTTCCGGGTCACGGGTGTGGACCTCTCGGCGCGGCAATTGGCCCTGGCGCGGGAGGCAGTGCCGGGCGCGACGTTCATCCGGGGCGATATGGCCGAGATGGACTTCGCGCCAGGGTCGTTCGCGGCGATCGTCTCCCTCTACGCGATCATCCACCTGCCGCGCGAGGAGCACCCGGCGCTCCTCGCGCGGATCGCCCGCTGGCTGGCGCCGGGCGGCGGCTTCCTGGCGACCTGGCCCGTGACCGCCTGGGAGGGCGAGGAACGGGATTGGCACGGCTGGGGCGCGGCGATGTGGTGGAGCCATCACGGGTCGGAGGAGAATCTGGCGCTCCTGCGCGCCGCCGGTTTCGTCATCGAGCGCGCCGAGACGCGCACCTCGGGGGAGGAGATCTGGCTCTGGGTGCTGGCGCGGCGGGGGTGAAGGCAAAGGGGGCGGGATGACCACCCCCCGCCGCTGCGCGGCGACCCTACCCTGAAGCGGGAGGGTGGGGTTGTGCCTATGCCATCTGGCGGTGATTGTAGAGCTCGGTATGTAGGGTAAGGCTGATGAGCACCGAACTGGGCGAGTCGTCTGGGTCCTGGGAGGTGGATGATCTGGCCGCGTATCGGCTGATGCCGCCGCTGACGATCGCGCCGCTCGGGGGGCCGGGGGGGATTAACAATCAGGTTCGGATCGTGCGGACGGGCGCGGGGCGGTTCCTCTGGAAGGGGTATCTGACCCACGCCGATCCGGCACCGATCCTGGCCGAGCACCTGCTGCTCGACTGGCTGGCGGGCGCAGGGCTGTCGTTCGCGATCCCAGCGCTGGTGCCGACTCGCGAGGGGGCGACGCTGCTGCCCGCGCCGGGCGGGGCGGGGTGGCGGGCGCTCTTCGCCTGGCTGCCCGGCGCGCCGCTCGATCGCCGCGATCCGGCCACGATCGCGGCGCTGGGATCGGCGCTCGGCGTGCTGCACGGCGCGCTGGCCGACTTGCCCGCCGATCGACGCCCGGCGCTCAGCCTGAATGGCGACCTGACGAGGATTCACCCGCTGATCGCCGACCCGTGCGCCCTCACGCCGACCGCGCTCGGGCTGCCCGAGGCCATGCCCCATACCGAACAACTCGCCACGTGGCGCGCGACCCTGGCCGAGTTGGGCGCATTCCTCGCCGGGCCATATGCCGCGCTCCCGCACCAGATCATTCACGGCGACTTCGGCCCCGGCAACGCGCTGGCCCTGGGCGACCGGATCACCGCGATCCTCGACTTCGAGTTCGCCCTCTGGGACGCGCGAGCACTCGACCTCGCTTCCGGCCTGACGATGACGATCCGGATCTGGCAACTCGATCCCCCGGAGTCGCTGACGCTGGCCGGGGCGTTCTGTCGCGGCTATGCCCAGACGGGTGGGCTGACCGCCGCCGAGATCGCCGCCCTGCCGCGCCTGATGATCCTGCGCGAGGTGGTGGGGGCGATCTGGTGGCTCGGTCGCGCCCTCGCGGCTGGCGATGTGCGCCCGATGCTGGGACGCCTCGACGGCCTGAGCCGATTAATCGGCTGGCTCGACGCGCACGGTGAGGCGCTGGTGGACGTGGCGGGGGCGGCGCTGGGCCGGGCGGACCCCTCCCCGCCGCCCCGGCGTCGACCCTCCCCTGAAGCGGGAGGGTGAGCTCTTCCCCTCTCGCCAGCTCATCTCGTGGACTGCGCCCTGCACCAGGGGTAGCGCGCGGACGCCTAGCGAAACACCATCACCGCGCCATCCGTATAGTTGGCAAGCCGGGGCAGACGCACCGACACCGCGCGAGGGGACGCTCAATGAGCATGACCGCTAGCGTCGTCGCGTACACCGTGGCCCCGGAATATGCCGAAGAACTCCGCCGCCGCGTCCATGAGCACCCCGTGCCGTCGGCCCGACAGGCGCGGGGCCATCGCGGCTTCCCGCTGATGGCGGAACCCGCACAAGCCCGCTCGGCACGCCATCGTCAGCGATGGCCTCTTCGCGGTGTCGGTCGGGTCGTAGCCTTGAGTACATTTGCAGAGCAATCGCGGCCTCATACTGACTTCGGGAGAAAACTTGGCATGCACCTGGCGGGCGGCTGAAGCCGCGCCTCGCGGGCTTGCGGCCACGAAGCCCTGCTACCCGCGCAGGATACACCCGCCTACGCGGGCTAACATCGCAGATTTCCAACCAAAGTCAGTATAAGATTGCCGACAGGGCCGCGATATGGAGTATCCAGACGGCCAGACGACATTCGAGCAGGGCTGGTGACCAGCCATCTGGAGGGCCGGGCCGACCACCGTGCCGCCCCTTCGGGATATGCTCGTTGGGAGAGGGGATGCTATGGCCCGCTTCGTGATCTGCTCCGTGCCGGTGATCGGCCACGTCGTCCCCGGTCTGCCGATCGCCCGTACCCTCGTCGCGCGCGGCCACGAGGTGCGCTGGTACACCGGTCGCTCCTTCAAGGAGCGGGTTGAAGCGACCGGGGCGACCTACGAGCCGCTCCGGGTTGTTCCCGATGGCGGAGACCAGGATCCGGCGTGGCACCTGGCGGAGGGGGAGGGGCTGACCGGCCTCGCCGCACTCAAGTTCGGGATCAAGCACCTGTTCCTGGACGCGGGACCGGGGCAACTGGCGGATCTGCGACGGATCCTCGCCGACTTCCCGGCCGACGTGATCCTCTGCGACACCGCCTTCGTGGGCGCGCTCTTCCTGCACGAACTGGGCGGCCCGCCGCGCGCGGTCTACGGGATCTCCCCGCTGACGATCGCCAGCCGCGACACCGCGCCATTCGGCCTCGGCCTGCCGCCCGACGCCACCCCGCGCGGGCGGCTGCGCAATCGGGCGCTCTACGCCCTCTTCGATCGGGTTCTCTTCCGCGATGTCCACGCCTATTACAACCGGGTGCGGGCCGGGGTCGGCCTGCCGCCCTCGCGCGCCGGTGCCCTCAACGACGCCGTCTCGCCCCACCTCTACCTCCAGGGGACCGTGCCGTCGTTCGAGTACCCGCGCGGCGACCTGCCGCCGCAGGTCCACTTCATCGGCCCGACCCTCCCCGGCCCGGCTCCGGACTTCGCCCCGCCGCCCTGGTGGAGCGACCTCCTGGCGGATCGCCGCCCGGTCGTTCACGTCACCCAGGGGACGGTCACGACCGCCGCCGACCAACTCCTGGCCCCGACGCTGCGGGCGCTGGCGGGGGAGGACCTCCTGGTCATCGCCACCACCGGCGGGCAGCCGGTGGCGAGCGCGGGCCTGGGGACACTGCCGGACAACGCGCGGGTCGCCCCGTTCATCCCGCATTACCATCTGTTGCCGCACGTGGACGCGATGGTGACGAACGGGGGCTACGGCGGGGTGCAGATCGCCCTGGCGAACGGCGTGCCACTGGTGACGGCGGGGCGCACGGAGGAGAAGCCGGAAGTCTGCGCGCGGGTCGCCTGGTCCGGGGCGGGCATCGACCTCAAGACCAATCGCCCGTCACCGACACAGATCCGACGGGCCGTGCGGGTGGTGCTCGACGAGCCGCGTTACCGTCGCGCCGCCCTGCGGATCGCGGGCAAGATCGCCCGGCATGATGCCCCGACCGAGGCCGCGCGCCTGCTGGAACGCCTCGCGGCAACGGGCGCGCCCGTGATCACAACGGTGAGCGGCGTCTGAGCAGCGCCATCGACCAGCAATTCAGCATTGCCCTCACCCGGCGCATGAGCGGTGGCGGCCGATTAGCGCGCCCAGCGGAGGATCAACGGATCGACGCGGCGGGCGAGATCGAGCAGGCCGGTGCGGGTGTCGGGGTGGAGCGGGAGGAAGGGGTGGCGTGTGGCGGCGCTGCCGATGATCCCGCCTTCCTCCATCAGCACCTTCGTCGCGCGCAGATTGCATTGGCGGTTCTCGAAGTTGATCAGCGGCAGGTGGCGGTCGTAAAGGGCCATTGCACTCTCGCGCTCGCCGCCGAGGAAGAGCCGCACGACCTCACCCAGCACCTCGGGGATCATCGCGCTCGGCATCGTCCCGGTCGCCCCGGCGTCGAGGTCGGCCATCAGCGTGATCCCCTCCTCGCCGTCGAACGGCCCGTCGATCCGGTCGCCCGCCAGCCGGATCAGCTCGCGCAGCTTGCCCGCCGCGCCCGCTGACTCGACCTTGAAGTAAGCGAGTTGCGGGATCTCCGCCGCGAGTTGGGCGAGGAACGGCGCGGAGAGGACAGTGCCGCTCATCGGCGCATCCTGCACCATGATCGGCAGGTCGATCGCGTCGGCGACCTGGCGGAAATACTCGGCGACGCCGGCCTCCTCGGCGCGCAGGGTGGTGCCGTGGTACGGCGGCATCAGCATCACCATCGCCGCGCCGGCCTCCTGGGCGCGGCGGCTGCGCTCGGCGGCGATCCGCGTGCTGTAGTGCGTGGTGGTGACGATGATCGGCACGCGCCCGGCGGCGTGTTCCAGGATGGTCGTCATCAGCGTTTCGCGCTCGTCGTCGGTGAGGGCAAACTGCTCCGAGTAGTTCGCCAGGATGCAGATCCCATCCACCTCGGCGTCGATCAGGAAATCGATCACCTGGCGCTGGCCGTCCAGGTCGAGATCGCCCCGCTCGTCGAACGTTGTCGGGGCGATCGGGAAGACGCCCGTGTAGACCTTGCCCGTCATGCTGCCCCCTTCTCTCCCTGTTTCAACAAGCTCTCCCCATTGTGGTGCGCATCTTAACACGGATTGGAAGAGCAGCGATTCCCCCGCCCCAATGCTGTTGGGCGGAGGGTGTGGGTTGCGACGATGGCGGTGGAGGAGCAGGGCGGGTGGGGATGGAGCGGTGTATCCAATACGCCCACCCACGCCGGGGCTGCTGTAGACGTTTGAAGCAAGGCAAGACCGTTGGGAGTATGCAATACGCCCCTACAACCGGCGGTGGTCGGCCTTCGGCAGACGCGATCATATCCTGACGTCAGGGATGCCGACCATCTGCGAGGCAAGGTAGGGTGGTTGGTCGTAGGGACGTATTGCATGCTCCGCACGTCGGCCTCCCACCGGCGCTTGTGAACAATCCCCGCCTCTGGTCGCCCTACACTCTATCCGTGTTACGATGCGCCAAGGCAATGGCGAGCCACGCCAGTGTATTGCAGGGGAGGAATGATGAAGATCGTCGATGTCAAGACGCATGTCGTCAGCACGGCCTGGCGCAACCTGACCTATGTGCGCGTCCTCACCGACGAGGGGATCGAGGGCGTGGGCGAGGTGCGGATGATCAACCACACCGACGCCCTCGTCGGCTACCTGGCCGAGGCGGTGCCGAACCACGTTATCGGGCACGACCCGCGCAATATCGAGGATATCGTGCGGCGGATGTACCTCAACGATTATGCCCGCCCCGGCGAGATCGCGATGTCGGCGATCGCGACGATCGAGATGGCCTGCTGGGATATTTTCGGTAAGTCGGTCGGGCTGCCGGTCTACCAGCTGCTCGGCGGCGCGGTGCGCGACAAGATCAAGGCGTATGCGAACGGCTGGTACACCGTCGAGCGGACCCCCGAGGAGTTCCACGCGGCGGCGAAGCGGGCGGTCGCGCGCGGCTACCACGCGCTGAAATTCGACCCGTTCGGCGCGGGCTTCTACGAGCTGGAGCGCGGCGAGAGAGTCAAGATCATCGGGCTGGTCGAGGCGGTGCGCGACGCGATCGGCCCCGAGGCTGAGATCATGCTGGAGATGCACGGGCGCTTCAACCCGGTCACGGCGGTGGCGATGGCGCAGGAGTTGGCGCGCTTCGACCCCTCCTGGGTCGAGGAGCCGGTCCCGCCGGAAAACCTCGTCGCGCTGAAAAAGGCGTCGGAGCAGATCACCGTGCCGGTCGCGACCGGCGAGCGGATTCACAGCCGCTACGACTTCCGCGAACTCCTGGAATTGCAGGCGGCGGACATCATCCAGCCGGACATCACCCACATCGGCGGGATTCTGGAGACGAAGAAGATCGCCGCCTGGGCCGACGCCTACTATGTGCTGGTCGCGCCGCACAACGTCGGTGGGGCGGTGGCGACCGCCGCCGCGCTCCACTTCGCGGCCTCGACACCGAACTTCAAGATCCAGGAGCATTTCAACGACTTCGCCGAGGAGTGGGTCAAGAAGCTGGCCCCAGGCAACCCCGAGGTGGTCGACGGCTACTTCGCCCTGCCGCAAGGCCCCGGCCTCGGCGTCACCCTCGACCTCGACGAGGTCGCGCGGCACCCGCGCCAGCACGTCTTCTTCAACCTTTACGATGAGGACTGGCACAAGCGGCAGACGATCAAGGAGGGGTGATGCCTGGGGGCGGAGGTCGAAGGTCGAAAAGGGGTCGGTGACCCTCACCCCCGCCTCGCAGCGCCCCCACCCTCCCTTTCAGGGGAGGGTCGCCGCAGGGCGGCGGGGAGGGGTAAAACCTCCCGCCTATGAATCACCAAGGAGAGCGCGATGCAGACGAAGCAGTTCGGGCGGACCGGCCTGCGAGTCAGCGAGATCTGCCTGGGGACGATGACGTTCGGCAACCAGGCCGACGAGGCGACCTCGTTCGCGATCATGGACCGGGCGCTGGCGGCGGGGGTGACCTTCTTCGACACCGCCGATGTCTACCCGCTGGGGGCTGGGCCGGAGCGGGTGGGACTGAGCGAGACGATCATCGGCAATTGGCTCGTCGAGCGCGGCACTCGCGAGCGGATCGTCCTGGCGTCGAAGGTCAGGGGGGCGATGGGGCCGGGGCCGAACGATCAGGGGCTCAGCCGCAAGCACATCATCGCCGCCTGTGAGGCGAGTTTGCGCCGCCTCAAGACCGACTATCTGGACCTCTATCAGGTCCATCACCCCGACCCGATGACGCCGATCGAGGAGACGCTACGGGCGCTCGATGATCTGGTGCGCGCGGGGAAGGTCCGCTACATCGGCTGCTCGAACTTTCAGGCGTGGCGGCTCGGCGAGGCGCTGTGGGCGAGCGACAAGGGCAATCTCGAACGGTTCGCCTCGGTGCAGCCGCGCTACAACCTGCTGTTCCGCATGATCGAGGACGAGATCGTGCCGCTCTGCCAGTCGCAGGGATTGGCCGTGATGACCTACAACCCGCTCGCGGGCGGCGTCCTCACCGGGCGCTATCGTGGCGTGCGCGAGGTGCAGCCTGGCACCCGCTTCGGCCTGGAGCGGAGCGGCGCGATGTACCAGCGGCGCTACTGGAATGACGTGATGCTCGATGAGGTCGAGCGCCTGGGCGACTTCCTCGCGCCGCGCGGCAAGAGTCTGACACAAGTGGCGCTGGCCTGGGTGCTGGCGCAGCCGGGGATCACCTGCGCGATCCTGGGGGCGAGCCGTCCGGAACAACTCGACGAGAGCCTGCCCGCCGTCGATCTCGCCCTTGACGAGGAGGAGCGCCGCGCCTGCGAGGACATCTGGTTCAACCTCCCGCGCGAGCGCGATCCGCAGTACGCCTTGCGGTAGGGGCAACGGCGTCGGCGCGTCCTGCCTGGGTGCGCGGCTGGTCGGGAGGCGATCTCCGCGCCGAGAATGAGGCGTAGGGGGCTCGACTGTGTCCTCGCCGCCCCTGCCCGATGGCGGCGGGGCGACGATCGTGCCGCCGAGGATAGGGCGCGTGGCACACGGCGAGGGGGCATGAGGCGAGCGGTGGAGATCAAGAATGCGCGTCGATGAGGCGATCGAGCGGGCTGCGACGATCGTGCCGGAGAAGGTGGCGCTGCGCCACGGCGACCGCTCCTGGACCTATCGCCAGCTGCGCGACGAGCGTGATCGCCGCGCCGGGGTGCTGATCGAGGCGGGATTGAGCGTCGGCGATCGGCTGGTGGTGGCCGAGCGCGTCAGCGACGAGCAGGTGCTGGACTACCTGGCGTGCGTGCGCGCTGGCGGCGTCTTCGCCGGCTTGTCCGCGTTCCTGACGCCGACCGAACTGGGTGAGCTGACCAAACGGATCGCTCCGTCCCTGGCCTGTGCCACGAGCGGCCTGGCGCAGCCAGGCTTGCCGGTACCCCGGACGTTGCCCCTGTCGCTGCCCGGCAAACCGGGCGCAGCGGCCCTGCGAGAGGCAGCGCGACGCGCGGCAGCGGGCGGGACCGAGGACCCTTGCGAGATCCGCTCGACCTCCGGCACCGTCGGCGCCCGCCCGAAGCTGGTCGTCACCGCGCATCGGACGCACGGGAGTCGGTGCAGCGCCGAGGCGTGGACGACCGCTGATGAGCAGATCTTCGCTTCGCTGGCGACGGCGTCGCTGCAAATGGGGGCGATCTGCCGCACCTTCGCCCTCGGTGGCTCGGTGGTCCTCCCCCGGACGGTCGGTATCTACGGGCTCGAAGCGGAGTTGGCGCGTCAGGGGGTGACGGAGATCGCGATCGCGCCCGCGCTGCTCGGCGCGCTGGTCGGGCAGGATTCGCCGCCCCCACCGGGCTTGCGCCTGCGCCTGGTGCAGACGCAGGGCGCGGCGGCATCACGAGAGCTTGGCGAGGCCGTCGCCGCGCGCTACGGCGCGACGCTCACGCAGCGTTACGGGATGACGGAATGTGTCGGGGTCATGGCTTCGCCCGCGTCGGGCGCGCCAGCGGGGAGCGTGGGCAAACCGGAGCGCGACGCGGCGGCGCGAATCCTCGACGGCGCGGGGCGGGTGGTGGCGACGGGCGAGGTGGGCGAACTCGTCGTGCGCTCGGCGACCATGATGCTCGGCTATCTCGACGACCCCCAGGCGACCGCCGCCGTCTTGCGCGATGGTTGGCTCCACACCGGCGACAACGCCTGGCGGGATGCCGACGGCTTCTACTATATCGTGGGGCGGCGGGCCTTGCAGATCAACGTCGGCAGCCTGAAGGTCGCCCCGGAGGAGGTGGAGGAGGTGCTGCTCCGGCATCCGGGGGGGCGCGAGGTGGTCGTCGTGCCGCAGCCCGACCGGGCGCGGGGCGAGGTGGTCAAGGCGATCGTGGTGCCGGAAGGGTCGCCGCCGGAGGTGGTCGAGTTGCGCCGCTTCTGCCGCGCGCGGCTGGCGGGGTATAAGGTGCCGCGCGTGATCGTCTTTCGCGCCGCGCCGCTCCCCCGTTCCGAGCGGGGCAAGGTCCTGCGGCAGCGGGTCTGAGGGGCCGCATCGTCGCCGCGCCGCCGTGCGGGCCGGCTCGACCCTGAGTGCGATTCCGACGGCCAGGTCCTGCAGGACGCATTGCGTTGATGCTGCCCGCGGCGTTTGTTACGATCACCACAGATAGGACTCGCCGCGTCTGGACTCGGAGGGGGAGCTATGGTCACGGACCAATTCGTGCTGGGGGCGGAGTTCGATTTCCTGCGTGACGACACCGAGGAGTCGATTTTGGGCACTCCGATCCATCAACTCGTGATCGTCACCCTGTTCGACAGCCTGTCGCGCCACCGGCGTCGCAATGCGCTCCCCTGGTTCATCGGGAATCAGCTCAGGATGCGTATCCCGAGGGGGATGGGCCAGCCGCCCTATCAGCCCTCGCCCGATATCCTGGTCCACGCGACCCTTGGGACGCCGCCCGAGGCTTCGCTCGATCTGCGCGTCACCGGGCCACCCGCGCTCGCGCTCGAGGTCGCCAGCCCCTCGACCGCGCGCGAGCATGACCTGGACACCCTCGCCCCCAAGGCGAAGCCTGCGGCGTATGCGGCGGCTGGTATCCCCGAATATCTGGCCTATGACCCGACCGGCGACATCATCCCCGAGCGCGCGCGCGCCTGGCGTGCCGACGCGCGCGGCGTCTATGCGCCGTGGTTGCCCGATGAGCGCGGCCATTGGGTCAGCGCCCTCGGCATTTCCTTCGCCCCGCGCGGGGTGCTGCTGCGAGTGTACGAGGCGGCGGGGCAGCCGGTGCCGAACAATGATGATATGGATGATCTGCTGGATGACCTGCGCGACGCCAGCCAGCGCGAGATCGCCGCCCTGCGGGCTGAGATCCGCCGACTGCGCGGGGAGTAGCGTGGGAGGGGCGATGCCCGTCAATGCTGGCGCGCGACCACGCCGTATCGCGCTGATCGGTTGCGGCTGGGCGGGGTTGCGGCACGCGCGGGGCTACATTGGTGCCGGGGCCGAATTGCGCTGGCTGATCGACACGGACGCCGAGCGTGCCGAGGGCCTGCGCCGCGAGCTGGGCGCGGCGGGTGCGACACAGGTCGGCACCGACTATCGCGAGGCGCTGCGTGACCCGGCGACCGACGCGGTGGACATCTGCCTGCCGCACGACCTCCACGCGCCGATCGCGATCGAGGCGACGGGGGCTGGTAAGCACGTCCTCTGCGAGAAGCCGTTGGCGGCGACGCTGGAGGAGGCCGACCGGATGATCGCGGCGGCGGGACGCGCGGGGGTCGTCCTGATGGTCGCGGAGAATGTGCGCTTCGACCCGGTATTTGGGAAGGTCGGCGAGTTGCTGCGCGACGGCGTCATCGGCATGCCCGCTCTGGTGCAGTTGGCGCGCGAGTGCTATCTGCGCGCCTCGTTCATGCGGGACCGCCCCTGGTTCCTCGACGCCCGCGCGGCGGCGGGCGGGATCATGATGTCGGGCGGGGTCCACGACTTCTCGCTCCTGCTGTCGCTGCTCGGCGAGGTCGAGAGCGTCCATGCCCTGCGCGCCCCGCAGCGCTTCGCGGAGATGCAGGGGGACGACACCAGCGTGGCGCTGGTCCGCTTCCGTAATGGGGCGATCGGCACGCTGGTCGAGAGTTTCCTGATGAAGAGCCTCACGACCGCCGCCGGGCCGGAGATTCACACGCTGCGGATCGACGGCGATCTGGGCAGCCTGACGGTCGGGGCGGACCGGCGCATCCGCCTCTTCAGCGAGCGGGCGGACTATCAGCCGGGCGGGGGACTCGTCGCGCACGAGTTCCATATCCCCGAGGCCGACACGTTCGCCTTGGAGATCGAGCACTTCCTGGCAGCGATCGAGACCGGGGTCGAGCCGCTCACCAGCGGCCGGTCGCAGCGCGCCGCGCTCGCCTGCGTCCTCGCGGCGTATCGCTCGATGGAGACGGGGCAGCCGGTCCCGCTGTGACTTGGTGGGGGTGGGAGGACCGAAGGGGCGGAAGATCCGAGGGATCAACCCCCCTGGCCGGGGGCGACTGCGGTCGCCACAAAATACCTCTGAAGGGCACAATGCCCTGCTCGCAGCGCGGGATACACCCGCCGTCGCGGGTCAGGAACACCGTATCACATTTGCGATCCCCCTCAATCTTGGGCTTACAGCGTTTCGCAGGGTTATTTAGCGGTCGGTCCCGTAGCCGCCGTCGGCGAAGTAGTGGCGCGCGTCGCGCGGCGTGACGGTGTTGAGTGCGTCGCCGATGGTGGCCTCCAGCGCCGCGCGGCCTTGACCTGGGCGAACGCCCCCGCGATCGGCGAGAGGTCGGGCGAGTAGGCGGGCAGGAAGGCTAGCCGACGGCCCGCCGCCTCGACCAGCCGGCGCAGCCTCGCGCCCTTGTGGGTCGCCACGTTGTCGGGGACGAGGATCTGCCCCGGCCGCAGCAGCGGCACGACCATCTCGCGCACGAACGCCTCGACCGCCGGCGTATCCACTGCCCCGCTGACCGTTAGCGCCGCCAGGGTCGTGGCCTCCCTGCGAAACGCTGCATGGTTCCGAGCGGGGACTGGCTTGGCCTGCCTCGACCTGAGCGGCGACGACGACTTCCCGGTGTCCTGGGCCCGCCACAACGTCGATGTGCTGACCGGGGAGTGGCCGCGCGCGAAGGCGCTGCTCCAACAGGCCGACGAACTCACCGCGTGGCTGGAGGACGCGCCCGCCGACCACTTTGCTTCCCTGCTCAACGTCCTCCTCGCCGACGGCACCGTCCCCGGGCCGAACCGATGAGCGAGGCGGCACACACGGAGCTAGCCCGGCTTCGTCCCGGCCACGACGAAGAAGTGCAGGAGCTGAAAGCCGATCCCGTCACGGCCGTCCGCCAGGAAGCGAGTCGGCCACGCCGCCGCGTCCGCCGCCGACACCGCCCCCGCCGATACCGCCAGCTCCAGCAGCGCCAGGCAGAGCTTCACCCAGCGCTCGTCACACTCGGCACCGACCGGCCCCATCAGGCGTGGCCGGACGGTGATCTCGCGGAGGCCCGCCTCGCGAAAGCGATCACCGAGCGTCCGCGCGAGCGTTGCGTTGCGGATATTCCGCCCGTTGTTCTCGATGAGCGCCTGCGAGGTCGGGTCGGAGCAGAGGCACCGCTCCCAGTCGGTGTCGGCCACGACGATCCGCCCGCCTGGCCTCGTCACCCGGACCAGCTCGCGGATCGCCAGCGCCGGGTCGGCGATGTGCTGCAGGACGCGCTCGCAGTAGCAGCGATCGAAGCTCTCGTCGGCGTAATCGAGGCGCTGGGCATCCCCCTGCGCGAAGGTGAGCATGTCGTAGCCGTCGGGCGTGCGGCGGCGCGCCTCGTTGAGGACGATGGCGCTGTGGTCGAGGGCGACCACCCGCCCGGTCGAACCGACGTGGTCGGCCAGGACACGCGCATCATCGCCGGTGCCGCAGCCGACCTCCAGCACGTCGAGGCCGGGCGTCAGGGTGAGCAGGTCGAGCATGTCGCGTTGCACGGCCCGCGCCGAGCCGAGCGCATTCTGCACATCGTGCCCGAGGAAGCGGTCGTCCTCGTAGGCGGGCTTGGTGCGATCGAACGCGACCATCCGCTGCGATACATGAATCGGTCGTCCGCGCGCTCAGTTGCAGCCATCGTGTCTCCTCCCGGTGGGTGATACGGCCGTTCCGACGAGCGACGGCGCGATGGATAGAGCAGATTGGCAGGTTCCGGGTTAAGGCACCAGAACCCGGAACCTGCCAATCTGCCAACGACGGGTCAGCGGCGGGTGGCGACTGCTTCGAGGTATTCGCCGTGCATGACCAGGGTGTCGTCGCCCGAGGTGTTGAAGCGGGCGGTGACCGCGGCGAAGTCCGCCGCCAGCCGCTCCCGCCCGGCCGCATCCTGCGCCTCGAACGCCTTGAGGGTCGGGCCGTAGTGGTCCCGCATGTACCCGACGTAGAATTCGACCGAGGGGAAGCGGAAGGCGAGGGTGCGCTTCGTGGCCGTCAGGGCGGTGATCTCGTCGCCGAAGAGCTCGCGCAGCCCCGCCTCGGTGCCCCAGCGGAAGGGCGATGCCAGCCCGGTGGGCGGCGGCGGGGCGTGCTTGCCCATCGCGCGGAAGACCTCGCCCAGCAGCCCCTCCGGGGTCCAACTCGCTAGCCCGATCGTGCCGCCAGGGCGGCAGACGCGCAGCAGCTCGCGCGCGGTCTGCGTCTGATTGGGGGCGAACATCGTGCCGAGGGTCGAGAGGACCACGTCGAACGAGGCATCCGTGTAGGGCAGCGCCTCGGCGTCGCCCTCCTCGAAGGTGATTGGCAGGCGCTCGGCCTCGGCGCGCTCGCGGGCGCGGGCGAGCAGGGATGGGACGTAGTCCACGCCGGTCACGTCGCAGAAGCGGCGGGCGGCGGCGATGGCGGTGTTGCCGCTGCCGGTCGCCACGTCGAGCACGCGCCGCCCCGCGCGCAGGTCGGCCGCCTCGCAGAGTCGCTCGCTGATCAAGACCAGGACCGCGCCGACGCGGGCGTAGTCGCCCGAGGCCCAGGTCTGCCGCTGCCGCGCCTTGATCGCCGCCAAATCGGGGGTTTGGGCTGTCGAAACCATCGTGCTCCTCCTCATGCTACACCACCGTCACGTCGCGCTGTGTCACCGGGGCATGTGTCCAGCGTAGGGCAGCGGGCGCGCGGTGTCGTCGGGAGGATGCCCCAATTCTTCAGCGGGGAGTGCGGCGGCGTGTGAGGCGTTTGCCCCAATGGCGTGTCGCTACACGCCGGATGTTCAGG
Organism: uncultured Thermomicrobiales bacterium; assembly: GCA_902806415.1. Taxonomy (GTDB): domain Bacteria; phylum Chloroflexota; class Chloroflexia; order Thermomicrobiales; family CADCWN01; genus CADCWN01. Next base: position 46,326 of record CADCWN010000226.1, read on the forward strand.
CAAGGCCGTGATCGCTGGCGACGCGCGCGACGGCGGTGCGGTTGTCCACGGCGAGCTTGGTGTAGATGCTGTCGAGATGGCGACCGACAGTCTTGGGGCTGAGGGAGAGGCGCGCGGCCACCTCGGCGTTGGTGAGCCCCGCCGCCACCAGCCGCAGCACCTCGGACTCCCGCGCGGTTAGCTCGAAGGGCAGGCCGGGGCGAGCCGGGAGCGGGTCGTCGGCCAGGCGTGTGTCGAGGGCGTCGGCGCGGGCGAGGGCGGGGCGTGCCCCCAGTGACTCGAGAATAGCGCGGGTCTCCACCAGGACGGCGGTCGCCGCGTCGCGTCGGCGCTTGCCTGCGCGGAGCTCGGCGAGCGCCAGCAATGCGAGGGCGCGCTCGTACGGAGCGGCGCAGGCCACGGCCAGGGTGAGGGCGGCGTCGAGATGCGCCTGGGCGTCGGCGCGGCGGTTCGCGGCGGTGTCCAGCTCGCCCAGGGTGCGGCGCGCGGCGAGCAAGGCGAGGGGCTGCCTGGGCGTGGTGGCCCCGCGCAGCGCGGCCTCGGCGTGCTCGCGCGCCAGCACGGGGTCGCCCGCCGCGCGGTAGTAGGCCGCCCAGGCGAGGGCACCATCGGCGCGCCAGAGGGCCGCGCCCGTCGGCGTGAGTGCCCGATCGTGGCTCTCCAACCAGGCATGCGCCGCGCGCAGATCGCCTTCGCCCAACGCCAGGTGCGCGGCCAGGGACATCATCGGTATCGCCAGCCGGAACTGGAGGAGCGGCGATGCCGTCGGGCCGCTCGGGAAGTGTCGGGCGAGGATGGCGCGCGTCCCGCCGAGCTCCCCGGTCGCCGCCAGCACCTGGAGGAGCACGAGTTCGGCCCGACCACGGATGAACACGCCCGGCCCGTCCAGCGCCAGGACGGCCTCCGCCACCTGGCGAGCCTTGCCCCACCGCCCCTCCACGACGAGCAGCGGGAGCCCGTAAACAAGTGGGGGTGTCGGGAGCGCGCTCGCCCCTCGCTCGCCCGCTGTTACTGCCTCCGCGAAGAGCCGCCGCCGCGCCGCCAGGTTCCCCGCGTCATATTCGAGGATGAGATCGAGCGTGCGCCCCGCGTTATAGGCGAGCGCGACGTGCTTTCCGGCTGCGGTGGAGATGACCCGCGCCCGCTCTCGCGATGCCAGCGCTAGCTCCGGCTGCCCGAGCGCGGCGTAGGCCTCGGCGAGGCCATGATGGATGCTGCGATGCCGTATCCCGTCGGCGATCGGCGCGCCCAGGCGTACCACCTCCGCGAAGCGCCCGCACGAACCGTAGAGGAAGACCAGCGACGGTCGCCGGTCGGCGGCGACCATCTCGGGGATGCGGTGCCGCGCGGCACCCGCGAGGAGTTGCGCGCACGCCGACTCGTCGAGCTCTGCCAACTCGGCCACCCCGTCTTCCGCCAGCGCGACGCCGCGCCGCAAGTCGCCCGCTTGCAGCAGTTGGACCCCGCGCTCGAAGCGCGCGTGGGCGGCCAGTCCAGACTCGCCCGCGCCATCCGCCAGGCGGGCCACCTCAGCTAGCATGGACGCCGATCGCGCCGGGGCAGCGCTCTGAAGCATCGTCGCGATCCGCAGCAGCACCCAGGCTTGCTCCCGCTGGTCGTCGCCCGTCGCGCGCAGGAGGGCCAGCGCCGCCTCGTAACGCTCGGCGGCGGTGACATACGCATACGCGCCCTGCGCCCGCTCACCCGCCCGGATCAGCCAATCGTAGGCACGCTCGTCCCGTGCTTGCTGGAAGTGGTGGGCGACCGCATCGGCGTCCGGGTGGGGGGTCGCCAGCAGCGCCTCGGCCGTCTGCCGGTGCCATGCCCGCCGCCGGGGTGCAAGGATGCCCGCGTACAGCGCCTCGCGGACCAGCGCGTGCGCGAAGCGCACCCCGGCGGCGGTCGGGGTCTGCACGCGCGCCGCGACCGCCCGCTCCACGACCGCGAGGAGCAGTTCCTCCCCGGCGTCACCGATCAGCGCCCAGAGATCGAACGACACCTCCTGGCCGATCACCGCCGCGACCGCCAGCAGGCGGCGCTCCTCGTCGCCCAGCCGCGCCAATCGCGCGGCGATCACCTGACCCAGCAGCGGCGGTATCGGCACCCGCTCGACATCGCCGAGCGCCCAGCGGTCACCCTCACGTCGCAACTCCCCTGTGTTTTCGAGGGTCCGCAGCAGTTCGCCGAGGAAGAGCGCGTTCCCCTCGGTGCGCCGAGCCAGGTAGCCCGCGAGGCGGTCACGATCCGCCCCGACGAGGGCATAGCGCGCCGCGACGAGCGCGCCGATCGCCGCCGCGTCGAGCGGGGGCAGATCGATCCGTTCGGCCCGAGCCTCGCGCACCAGGGCGGGGATGAGGCCGACGAGCGGGTGACCGGGGGGGATCTCGTCGGCGCGGTAGGTGGCGAGGAGGAGGATCGGCAGCTCGACGAGGCCGCGCGCCGCGACGCGCAGGAGATCGAGCGAGGCGGGATCGGCCCAGTGCAGATCCTCTAGGAGCAGGACCAGCGGCCGGGTGGCGGCGAGCGCGGCGAGGTAGGCCCGCCCGCGGGCGACGATCGCGTCCCGACTGGACAGGGTCGCGCCGTCGCGCTCGGGGGGGAGGATCGCCGTCGGCAGCGCGGGCAAGTCGCCGCCGTGCGGGGCGCGGTCGAACAGCTCGCGCCAGGGGCCGTAGGGCGAC
>CADCWN010000227.1 GCA_902806415.1 uncultured Thermomicrobiales bacterium
ACCCCGGCCAGTTCCAGGGCCATGCAGATCGGCGGCACCAGCAACCGATCGGGGCAGGCGCGCGTGGCATCGGTCACGGCGATGCAGACGCGGTCGCCGCGCTTGGCGAGGCCGTCCAGCGTCGGCGCGCCGAGGGGAGTGCGCAGGGCGTCGCGGATTGCGCGCCACGCCTCCAGCGGCGGGGCCGCGCGCGAGGTCGCGACGGTGCCCCGCATACCGGGCGGTAAGGAGAAGCTGAGGGTACCATCGGCGAAGGGGATGCTATAGCTGGTCATGGACCTTGCTCCCTCGACCACCATCCGGCGTTCGGGACCGGCGCGGTGGCGAATTATCGCTGTTCAGCGGACAGATGGTGCTATCGCGCGGCAAAGCGGCGCGGCAATTTGCCGGTCCTGGTATGTTATCATGCCCCGATTGGGGAGCCGCGCCGTGGGGTAGGCCGGGGTTGAGGATGGGAACCGAGAGGAAGGGCAAGATGCGGGGCAAAGTTACGGTGGTCGGGGCCGGCGCGGTCGGGGCGACGACCGCACAATATGTCGCGCAGGGCGGCTATGCCGATGTGGTGCTCGTCGACATCGTGCCGAAGATGCCGCAGGGCAAGGCGCTCGACCTGATGCAGGCCGGGCCGGTGATCGGCTACAGCTCGATCATCACCGGCGCGAACGATTACGACGCGACGGCGGGATCCGACGTGGTGGTGATCACCTCCGGCTCGCCGCGCAAGCCGGGGATGAGCCGCGACGATCTGCTGAAGATCAACATGAATATCGTCGGCTCGGTGACGCGCGAGATAGCGCAGCGCAGCCCGAACGCGGTGATCGTCGTCGTGACCAATCCGCTCGACGCGATGTGCCACGTCGCGCTGAAGGCGTCGGGCTTCCCGAAGGAGCGCGTGATCGGCCAGGCCGGCGTCCTCGACTCGGCCCGCTTCCGCACCTTCATCGCGATGGAACTCGGCGTCTCGATCGAGGATGTCTCGGCATTCGTCCTCGGCGGTCACGGCGACACCATGGTGCCGCTGCCGCGCTACTCGACCGTCGCCGGTATCCCGATCACTGAGCTGATCTCGGCGGAGCGGATCGCGGCGATCACCGAGCGGACGGCGAACGGCGGCGGCGAGTTGGTGCAACTCCTCGGCACCAGCGCCTACTATGCGCCCGGTGCCTCCTCGGCCGATATGGTCGAGGCGATCCTGCTCGACAAGAATCGGATCATGCCGTGCAGCGTCTACCTGAGCGGCCAGTACGGCGTCAACGATCTCTATGTCGGCGTGCCAATCAAGATCGGCGCGGGCGGCATGAAGGAAGTGATCGAGATCACGCTGACGGAGAGCGAGCAGGCGGCGCTGGACAAATCGGCAGGCGCGGTGCGCGAACTGGTCGAGGCGATGGACCGGATCAGCGCCGCCTCCTAAACCGTCCGCACGGCGGGACGGGAAGGCGCGAATCGTACCAACCGAAGTAGGGCGACGGCGTGGGGCGGGCGGTGGTGATCGCTCGCCCACTCGGCTTTCCGGCGAGGACAGGATGACGAGCGGTGGCGGCGACGAAGGGATGATCGATGTAGACGCGGCGCGTGGCGCGATCCTGGCCGGGATCGCGCCGCTCCCCGCCGTGGAGACCCCAATCCTCGACGCGCTCGGCCTCATCCTGGCCGAGGAGATCGTCGCCGCCGAGGATATTCCGCCGTTCCGCAACTCAGCGATGGATGGGTACGCGGTGCGGGCGGCGGACCTCGCGGGCGCGAGCCACACCACGCCGACCCGCCTGCGCGTCGTCGCCGAAGGTCCGGCGGGCTACGCGCCGCGCGGCGCGGTAACCCCCGGCACGGCGATCCGGATCATGACCGGCGCGCCCCTGCCACCCGGTGCCGATACGGTGGTGCGCTTCGAGGAGACGGATGAGCCGACACGCGGCATGGCGTCCTCGTCGGCGCGCGCGCCCGGCGAAGTGTGCATCGGCATCGCGCAAGATCGCTGGGTCAACGTGCGCGAAGCGGGCGAAGACATTCGCGCCGGGACGACCGCCCTGCCGCCGGGCGTCCCCTTGCGTCCGGCGGAGATCGGCGTGCTGGCCTCACTCGGGCGCGCAACGGTGCGGGTCCACCGCCACCCGGTCGTGGCGATCGTCTCGACCGGCGACGAAGTCGTCGCCCTCGGGGGGACGCCGCGCCCCGGCCAGATTCGCGACAGCAACAGCCACACCCTCGCGGCCCTGGTGCGACGCTACGGCGGCATCCCGCGCCCCCTCGGCGTCGCGCGCGACACGGTCGCCGACCTCACCACCACCCTGGCGGCGGCGCGCGACGCCGATCTGATCATCTCTTCCGGCGGTGTCTCGGTCGGCGACTACGACATGGTCAAAGATGTGCTGCGCGCGGAAGGACAGATCGCGATCTGGCAGGTGCGGATGAAGCCGGGCAAGCCGCTCGCCTACGGTCGGCTGGACGGGGTGCCGTTCCTGGGGCTGCCGGGCAACCCGGTCGCCGCTTACGTCTCATTCGAGCTCTTCGCGCGCCCGATCCTCCTGCGCCAACTCGGTCACGCCACGTTGGACAAGCCGACGGTGCGGGCACGCGTCACCGCGCCGGTGCCGAACGGGGGCGGGCGTCACCATTTCGTTCGCGCCCTGGTCACAGCCGGCCCGAACGGCCCGGAAGTTCGCCCGACCGGCGACCAGGGCTCTGGGATCCTGACGGCGCTGACCCGCGCCAACGGCCTGCTCGTCATCCCAGGCGACAACGAAGGTCTCGGGGTCGGGGATATGGCCGACGTTATCCTGCTGCACCGCGAGCAGGGGAGCGAGATACCGCGAGCAAACCAATAGCGATGCGCGCTTGTCGCCGCCCGGTCCAGGCGATGATCCAGCGGGACCCCACCGGGCCACTATTTTTTCACCACGCCCTCGCGCCCCTCGACACTCCCGGCCGCTTCATCCGCTGGCACAGATCTCGCATGGGCGTCCGCAACCGGGGGTTGCTGATCCTCGTCGTCGGCTGTCGCCCCCGAGCCTTGAGACGGCAGGATCGCGGCAAGCCCGAAGAGCAACGCGAACAAGAGGAAGAGATGCACGCGCAGGCCCAGGAAGTCGCTCGCCATGCCGAGCACCCAGATGATCAGCGAGAGAAACGCTGCGACCCAGAGCATAGTTCTCCGTATCTGATCCTGAAGCCCGCGACGCGCGGCACGCACCGCCGATCATAGCGGGCGCAGAGCGCGGCGACAACGCGCGACAGGGCCTCGCGACGAGAGGGCGGCACAAGGAGGCAAACAGTCGATGGCGAATACACGACGAGGATTGTCACGCTTGCGCGCGGGGGTTCCGGCGGTCGGCGAGTTATTTAGTGTGGTGCGCGAACTCAGCTTCGATGCCTTGCGCGACGAGGCGCAATCGCCGCCGCAACTGCTCCTCATCGGGGCCGAGCGGGACTCGATCGAGGCGATTCGCGACGCGCTCGCGGGTGGTGCCGGGGCGAGTTTCATCAACACGGCGCTCGTAGATGAGTTGCCGACTTCGCTCGATGATTACGACGGGATCGTGCTGGTAAACCTGTCGCAAGCCGAGCGTAATCGCCCGGCGATCCGCCAACTGCTGAACGCCGTCGAGACGGGCGGGCGCACCCTGACCTTCCAACTGCCCCCGACGGTCGGGCCGGAGCGCGACACGCCGGTGCCGGACGAACTGCTCGATGATTTGCGCGGGCGGATCGTCACGCGGCTGGCGCATCGCCAATTGGCGCTCGGGCGCTATCTGCCGACATTCCGCAAGCAGGCGGCGGCGGCGATCATCGGTCAGACCTCGCGCGCAAACGCGGAATTCGCCCTCCTCTCCAACCTCCCGGCGCTGATCCCGCTGGTCGGTAATCTGATGGCGATCGGGGCCGACTCCCTGGTGCTGACCAAGAACCAATTGATGCTGATCTACAAGCTCGCGGCGCTCCACGGGCGCGACCTCGACCAGCCGTGGCGAATCTACAGCGAGATGTTGCCGGTGGTGGGGGCGGGGATCCTCTGGCGCACGGTCGCGCGCGAGATGATCGCGCTGATCCCCTTCGCCGCCGGGACGATCCCGAAGGTGATCATCGCCTACGCCGGCACGGCGGTCGCCGGGCAGGCGGCCAATTTTTACTATCTCCAAGGCAAGCGTCCATCGAGCGAGCAATTTAAGCAGTTCTATGCGCGCGCCGCCGAACTGGCCCGCAATCTCCCCCTGCCCGCTCGGGCAGGGGCGGAGCGCGGCAACGTGATCGAGGGCCAATTCAGCGAGAAGGGATCCACAGCGGCAGAGCTGCCAACATCGTCCCCCGCGTCGCCGAGCGCCCCAGTCACGCCAACATCCGGCACCAGCTCCACGCCTGCGGCGAAAGCTGCGCCCACCAAGGCACAGACCGGCACACCAACCGATAAGTAGGCCATCGGCGAGATCATCGTCAGTACCCACCCGCACGATAGGTGCGGGTGGGTACCTGTCTATTTTGATACCTGCGTCGTCGACGAGGCGTTATTACGTATGGGCTGTACTTCGCGCCCGAATCTGCTACACTAGCAAAAGTTCACGGTGAACGTACACCTTGGTCTGGCATGGATCGCGGCGAGTGGGCGATAAGGGCGATATCCGACCAACGAAAGGATACGAGGATGGGTGCAAAGCATTGGCTCGTGCGCTGTGGCCTCACCGCGAGTTTCGCCGGGGCCACCCTACTGCTCGGAGCGTGTACCCGACCCGGTGCGGCTGGTCCGGAAACGGCAACGGTGACACCATCGGTGCGCGCGAGTGTCGGCCCGACCCGAACGACGACGCGCACAGTCGCGCCGAGCGTGGCGACGGTCGCGCCGAGCACCGCGCCGACACCCCCTGTGACGGCCACGGTCGCGGCACCTGCGGCTACGGCAACCGCACCAGCGGCGGCGGGCGGGCAGAAATATGTCGTCCAATCCGGCGATACGCTGAGCGGGATCGCCGATCAGTTCGGCGTGACGGTCCAGCAGATCATCGACGCGAACTCGCTGCAGAACCCCGATCTGCTCCTGCCGGGCCAAGAGCTAATCATCCCGGCCCGGTAAAGCGCCGGGACAAGGCGTGCTAGCGCGTCCGTTTTCCTTCTCTCGAACCCTTGACAGCCCCAGGCAACCCGGTGTATCCTTAACCTTGTCGATAGCGGGGCGACCTCTCCTCGCACTGAATGACCGATGAGGGTAAAGGGGGTGATGCTTATGAGTAGTCACGAGCTTATGGGCATTGCTACGGGTGCAGGTCTGTAGCGATACGATCGCGCTGGGCGATGCCCGAAAGCGATAAAGGCGGGAGTGGTCAATGACCACTCCCGCCTTTGCTATTTAAGCCATGCTAGCGATCGGGGCTGCGCCTCGCGAATCTAGGCCCAGCAACCTTACGGTCGCACCTGGAATGACCCCACTCCGGGGTACCTATCTTGCCACCCCCGAAGGCAAAGCAACTGGCTTGCCTCAATCGAGAACCCCCCGGAGGAAGGCGAGCATGGTGGCGTTGAAGCGCTCCGGTCTTTGCAGCGGCGCGAAATGCGTCACACCGGGCAGGACGATCAAGTTTGCCCCGGGAATGGTCTGCGCGAGATATTCGGCATGTTCGCGCTTGATGAATTCATCGTGCTCGCTCTGCACGATCGTGACCGGTACGCGAACCTCGGCCAGATCGTGCGCCGCATAATTGGGTTGCGTCTCCATCATCAGGCCAACCTCCCCGGTGAATGCCTGGAAATCGTCGGGGGTGGCCGATAGCCGGGCATAGTCTTGGGCGTGCCGACCCAAACAGCGGTCGAGAATTGGGTTGGGCCAGGTCAACTCTTTCGTGCCACTGGGATCCATGTTGCAACCAAAGAAGAAGACGCCCGTGACGCGCGCGGGAGCCTGCATGGCGAGGATCAGGGCGATACACGCCCCGTCGCTCCAGCCCACTATCGCCGCTTTTTCCAGTTCCAGCCTATCCAGCACGACGAGCACGTCGGAGGCCAGCGATTCATACATAAATGGCTGTGTGTCGCGCGTGCTACGCCCATGACCGCGAGTATCGATGAGGATGGCGCGGTAGCCGGACGCGATCAGCGCCGGAACCTGATACCCCCAATTGCCGCTGTGGCCAAGGCCACCGTGCAGCAGGACCACGGGCGCGCCAAGCCCATATGTCGCATACCAGATCTGCGCACCGTCGTGCTGCACAAAGCCTTCAGCGGTCGCCGTCGGCAACCTCGGCGCGCCCTCGGCGGCGAACTTGCTCAAGTCGTCGTCGCACGTTTCCAATCTGATCCCCCTTTTACTGACTTCGGGTGAAAATCTTGCCTGTCCAGCCCGCGCAGGCGGGCTTTGTGGCCGCAGGCCCGCGAGGCGTGGCTTCAGCCGCCAGCCAGCATCGCAGGTTTTCCGCCGAAGTCGGTATTACGCAGGCGCTCCCAGAGAGGGGCGAGGGCTAGATTTTCTCTCGCCTTTCGGCCATTAGTCAACGCACGATGGCGAAGAGATGACACGATCGGGGCGCGGACAAGTCGTCCGCGCCCCGATGAAATGACGGCAGAATGAACGGAGAAGCTAGCTGTTGGAGGATTCTTCCTCGTTGTTGGTTTCGCCCTCGCCGCTCTCCTCGCCCTCGGCACCTTCCTCGCCTTCGGTCGCCTCGGTCTCCTCGACCACCTCATCGACCTCGACAAGCTGCGCCTGGGAGACGGTCACCACGACTTCATCGGGCGAGGTCACGAGTGTGACGCCCTCGGGCAGCGTGACATCGGCTGCGATGATCTGCGCGTGGATCTCCGTCAGCCCGGAGATATCGACCGCCAGGACAGCTGGCACCTGATCGGGCAGGGCGGAAACCTGGAGCTCGGTCGCGCTCTGCACGAGGATGCCGTCCTCCTGCGCCACGGCGGGGGCCTCACCGGTCAGGACGACCTGCACCGAGACGGTCAAGGCAACGCGCATATTCGGGGCGAAGAAATCGACGTGCGTCAGACGGCGGTGATGGTGATCGTGCTGCACCTGATGGATCAGCACCGAGCGGGTCGCGCCGCCCTCCACCTTCAAGCTCAGGAGGGACGACCTGCCGAGTTGGGTGTAGATCCGCTCGATCTCTCGACCGCGCAGGGAGATCGAGTGGGTACCCTCGATACCGGGGCCGTAAAGGACCGCCGGGATAATCCCCTCGCGGCGCAGCTTCTTCACCTCTTTGCCGAGAATTGTCCGTGGCTGGGCCGTCAACTCTACCATCGCCATGCGCGATACCCTCCCTGTCCTTATCCTTCATCGATCATCAGAGCGCCCGGCCCTGTCGTGAAAGATCACGGGGGCACGCGCAGTCGGGACACACAGAAATCGCGCCCGACGCGATAAGCGCGGCAGCGCGAAGCGGCGGCAAGTATAGCAGAAAGCAGTCGGGGCTTGCCAACGGCGAGGGCGACCGACTAGCGACCGAGGAACGCGCTGAGCCCGATCTCCAACTCGATGACCCACTTCGCCAGGTCGCTATTGGCCGCCGCCGTCGTGATCGCCGCCAACTGGCCGCTCGCGAGGAGCGCGCCCATCGCGATCAGCAGCAGGCCGCTAATCATACTCGTCGAGTGCAAGTGCAATGTGGCCCCGCCGATCGGCATGCTCCAGCCACGGCCTTTGATGATTCGCCAGAACCGGGTGCCGGTCCCCAGGCGGTCGAAGAAGGTCGCGATGATTATCAGCGGGGTTCCAAGGCCTAGCGCGTAGACAAAGGCCAGGGTCGCGCCCTGGATGATCGCGCCGCCCTGCGCCGCCAGGAGCGTCAGGACCGCGCCGAGGATCGGCCCGATGCAGGTTGTCCAGCCGAGCGCGAAGACCACGCCGTAGACGTAGGAGCCGACGATCGTCGCCGCCGGGCGCTCGGCGATCTGCAAACCCGCGAAGCCCTTGCCGAGCAGGCTCAGCACGCCGAAGGCGATGATCAGCACGCCGCCGATCACCGTCAGGCGCTCGAGATACTGCAGGACGAAGCGGCTCAGTGCGGTCGCGCTCGCCCCGAGCAGCGTTAGGGTCGTCGCCAGGCCGAACACGAACGCGACGGTCATCAGCGTGGCCCGCCCCGCTCCCGCCCCGAAGCGGTAGGCGAAGTAGGCCGGGAGCAACGGCAGGGTACACGGGGCCAGAAAACTCAACAGGCCGGTGAGGAACGCCGCAGGCAGCAGCACGAGCAGATTGCCGAACGAGGTCGTCTCCGCCGCCGTCGGTTCGGCACTCCGCCCGAGCGCCAGGACGGTGACGAGCACCAGGATCAGCCCGCCAATGATCCCGCCGGCTAGCAACGCCTGCCGCGAATGCTGGGGATGCACACCCCGATGATCCATCGCGCGCTACCCCTTCAGCGCCGCGTCGAGCGCGCGCGCCATCGCCTCGACCGATTGGTAGCCGACTAGACGCTGTGTCCCGATCTGGAAGATCGGTTGCGAGTTGATCCCGCGCTTGCGCTGCTCGGCGTCGGCCGCTTTCAGCGACGGCAGGGCGGCGCGCGACTCGAGCTGCGCGGCGAAGGTCGCACCATCCAGGCCATCCAGCCGCGCCGCGAAAGAGCGCAACAGGGCAACCAACTCGCTGGGGGCGGTCGCGGCGACGGTGTCCTGCTCATTGAACAGGAGTTCGTGCATCCGCCAGAACTGCCCTTGCAGCCCCGCCGCGATCGCCGCCTCGGAGGTCCGCTCGCTCCGCTCGCCATGATTGAGGACATCGCGGAAGAGCAACCGCACCGCACCGGGGCGCACATAGCGTTCGATCACCTGCGGTTCGACCGTTAACACGTAACGGCGGCAGGTTGGTCAAAGGAAGTCGGAGTAATCGATCAGGACGACACGAGCGGCGGGATCGCCGAGGCTGAAGAAGCCTTCCGGCGTCCGATCCGCCACGATCCCGTTGAACGTCGCGCCCGAACCCGCAGCGGGCGCGACCGCCGTCGCGCGCGGGGGCGAGCCGACAGGCGTGGACGTAAGCGCGCCCGTCGCGGTCGGTATCGGCCCCGGCGATGCGCTCGGGGCGGCCACAGGCGTTGCCGAGGGTGGGGGTGAGGCGGCGCTTGTAGGCGAGAGGAGGGGTACGGCGGTCGCGGTCGGGGGGGCGGTTGCAGTCGCGGGAGCGGAGCCCGCAGCGGGCTGCGTGGCCACCGTTGCCTCGCCACCACAAGCGGCGAGGGCGGTCAGGCCGGCCAGACCGAGCGCCCGCCCGCTCCCCCGGAGGAAACGACGCCGGGTCAGGGGTTGCGACGGAACGTTCATGGGCGGCTCCTCAAGGACGGATAGGCGGCAGCACCCCGCGCGACGCTCTTGTCGATCTGCCCTGATTCTACCAATACGGTGGTCGCGGGACCAGGAGCGCGCCGCTCAGCCTGAGGACGGCTGGTCCTCGCCACGCTCGACCGGCGGGTTCCTGCGAAGATGCTGGGCCGTCCCCAGGGCCAATAAGCCGACAACATCCGGCGACACGCGCACTTCTAACGACGATCGGGGCGAGACCTGATGACAAGCGATTATGGCAACTCCGGCGAGGGCGCTGCTATACTATCGGGGATATATTTGCGGGGCATGTGCTAGCTCATCCCCTACAGCCCTACCATTCACTCACCCCCTCGTTGACTACGAAATCACGAGCCGATAGATTGCCCGATGGGCGAGGAGTGATCGTTGCAAGGAGGCGAGGGCCATCCATGAGGGCTTATGCGCGAAGGAGCGGGCGGTTGAACCCTGTGACCCGGCACAGGACAAGACCGCCTGCCAGTGTCGGCACCCACTGGCGCATAAGCCCTAGGCCATCCATGAGGACAAGACCCAAGATCTCGTGGCTGCGGATCGCGGCGCTTCTCCTCCTCCTCACGAGCCTCCTGAGCGCCTGCGGGTGGAGCCGCGAGCCGACGGCGGGCGTTGTACCGGTGTACGTTGGCCTCGGGGCTTCCGATGCGGTCGGGGTGGGGGCGACGCGACCGCAGCAGGAGGGTTGGGTGCCACTGGTCGCGACGGGGCTGTCGGGGGAGGTGGAACTCCTCAATCTCGGCGTCAGCGGTGCCATGCTCAGCGACGTCATCGCGGGGCAACTCCCGGTGGCGCTCGACCGCGCGCCGCGCTGGGTGACCCTCTGGCCGGGGGCGAACGATTTTCGCAACGGCGTGCCGCTCGACACCTTCGCCGCGCAACTCGACCAGATACTCACGGCGTTGCGCCCAGCGGACGGGCGAGATCGACTAATCGCCGTCCTCAACCTCCCGGATTTGCGGCTGCTTCCGGTCTTCGCACGGGTCGGCGGTGGAGAACTCGATGCTCGCGTCCGCGACTGGAATGCTGTGATCGCCGCGACGGTCGCCCGCCACGCCGACTACGCCACCCTGGTCGATCTCTACGCCGGGTGGGAGGAGTTTGGCGCACACCCCGAATACGTCAGCGCCGATGGTTTCCATCCCTCGTCGGCGGGGTATCGGCGGATCGCCGATCTCGCGCTCGCCGCACTGAGAACCGATGCTCGCTAAATTATTCGCGCCGCTGGCGCGGGCGCGACCGGCCGAGCCCGACCTCGCCGCGCCCGCCGTCGAGGCGCGTGCGCTCCACAAGCGCTACCAGGGCGGTGCAGTGGCGGTCGCGGCCCTGCGCGGCGTTGGGCTGCGGGTCGATCGCGGCGAGTTCGTGGCGATCGTCGGCCCGTCGGGGTGCGGCAAGACGAGCCTGCTGAACTGCCTCGCCGGGTTGGAGACCGAATACGAGGGCGAGGTCTTCCTCGCCGGGGTGCCGCTGCGCGATCTCAAAGATGCGCAGCGAGCCGTCCTCCGGGCGCGCACCACCGGCTTCATCTTCCAGTCGTTCAATCTCCTCCCGACCCTCAGCGCGCTGGAAAATGTCGAACTGCCCCTGCTGATCACCGGCACACGCGGGGGCGAGGCGCGACGGCGGGCGCGCGAGATCCTTGGCGCGGTCGGTCTCGACGACCGCCTCGATCATCGCCCCGCCGCCCTCTCGGGGGGCCAGCAACAGCGGGTGGCGATCGCGCGCGCGCTTGTCGGGCAACCGGCGATCGTCTGGGCCGACGAGCCGACCGGCAATCTCGACAGCGACTCGGCGGCGGAGATCATCGCCCTGATCGAGCGGCTGAATCGGGAGAACGGGCAGACGTTCGTGATCGTCACCCACGCCGCCGACGTCGCGGCGGGCGCCTCGCGCATCATCCGTATGCGCGACGGGAAGATTGTGGAAGACTCCGCCGCGCCGATCCTGGCAACGCCTGGACCGCGCCTCGGCAGACAAGCGGCCGACTGATTTGCTGCGGTCGCCGCTCGCCCATGGCCGAATTCGCCCGCTCGACGCCAACTCGCTGGCAGGATGGGATCCAGGATGGAGCAGTTTTTCGGCATGCCAGTCGCGCTGGCGGGGATGGCGCTCGGGCTGGCGCTCGCGGTGATCGTCGGCCTGACCCTGGCGCGCGGGGGGCGCGGCGCGCCGTTGCTGAAGCTGGGGGCGCGCAATCTGCGGCGCCGACCGATGCGCGCCGTGCTGATCGTTTTCGGCCTGACACTCGCTACCACGACGATCAGCGCCGCCTTCGGCACCGGCGACACGATCAGCGCGACCCTCCGCTCGCTCGTGACCGAGACGCTCGGGACGACCGACGAGGTCCTTGTGGTCAATCCGCCGCGCCAGAGCAACGGCGACCGAGCGCGCGCGTTGGCGACCGGCACCTTTGGCGGGCTGAAGGCGGCGGATCTCGGCTTCTTCCCGCAACGCCAGTACGATCAATTGGTGGCGCAGATCGGCGAGGACGACGCCATCGTCGCCCTCGCCCCGGCGATCGCCGATCAGGTGACGGTGGTGGTGGGCGATGCCGGGCAGACGCGCACCGCCGTCGGACTCCTGGCGACGCGCACCCCCGATCCGGCCTTCGGGACGCTCCGCTCAATCGATGGCGCGGCGATCGCGCTCGAAAGCCTCGGCGTGGAAGCGGTCGTTCTCAATAGTGCCGCCGCCACACTCTTCGGCGTCCAGGCGGGGCAGACGATCGAGATTCAGACCCAGGCGAGCGGCACGAGTGGCCCCACCGCCCCGCCGGGCTGGACCGTGCGGGTCGCCGCGATCACCCCGGATGGCGGGATCGGCGGCGCGGCCCCGCTGATCATCGCGCCGCTGAGTGCCTACCAGCGCGTGCTGGGCCGCGCGGCCCAGATCAATCAGATCCTCGTGGCGAACAGCGGCGGTCGCGCGAGTGTCACGCGCACCGACGCGGCGGCGAGCGCCCTGCGCGGCGCGCTGATCGACCGCGAGGCGGCGCGGGGGCTCAAGGTGTACCTCGCGCGACCGGAAACGCAGCGCGGCCTGCTTGAAGCGGAGGCGACGCTGCGCGGGCGCGACCGCAGCGACCTGGCCGCGCTGCGGGCCGAGGCGGCGAAACCGGAGTTGACGCCGCGCTTCATCAGCCTCGTCAGCGACCCGCGTGTGCGCCGACAACTCGCGTTCCTAACCTCGCAACTCCCGAACTTCGGGGAACGCCGCGCCCTGCTCGGCCAGATTCGCAACCTCGCCCCCCTCTCGGTCCTCGCCGTTAAGCAGGAAGGGCTGGACCAGGCCGACGAGTACGGGAATGTGGTAACGACCGTCTTCCTCGTTCTGGGGATTTTTTCGCTCGGCGCGGCCGTCCTCCTGATCCACCTGATCTTCACACTGCTGGCCGCCGACCGCGCCGCCGAACTGGCAACCCTGCGCGCGCTGGGGATGAGCCAGCGTCAGATCGCGGCGATCTTCCTCAGCGAAGGACTCCTCTACGCCCTGCTCGGCGCGACATTCGGGGCGATCGCCGGGCTCTTCGCCACCAGGCTGACCGTCGCCTCGCTGGCCGAGGCGCTGACCAGCTTCGGCTATCGTCTCGAATTGCGGATCGAACCGCGCTCGATCGTCTTCGCCTTCCTGGCCGGCACCTTGCTGACCTTCCTGGCGATGTGCGTCTCCGCCTGGCGCGTCAGCCATGCCCAGATCATCGCGGCCACGCGCGGGGAGGAGCGCGCGGAGGGGCGCGGGTTCGGCGGGATCATCTTCGGGGCGGGTGCGCTCGCGGCGGCGGCGTGGGCCTGGCAGCGCTGGCACGAGCCGACCCTCCCCTATCTCCCGCGCGACCCGCTCGTCCTGCCGGGCGTCCTCACGCTGATCCTCCTCGGGCTCGCGGCGCTCGCGATCGGAACGTTGAGGGGCTCGCGCGATCGCCGCGCGGAACGGGCGAGGGAGATCATCGCGATGGTCGCGGGCGGTGCCCTGGTGCTCCTCTGGCTGCGGGCGCTCGGCCAGCTGCCGACGTCGGGCGGCGAGACGCGCGCCGACGCGATCGTCGCAGCGCTCGGCGGTCTGGTGCTGATCGCCACCAGCGTCTGGACCGCCACGCGCGCCCTCGCGCCGCTATTGAAGGGGCTCGATCGTGCGCTGTCCCCGCTGGCGAAGCTGCGCCTGATCGTGCGCCCGGCGGCGGCGTACCTGGCCGCCGGGCGGTCGCGCACGGCGCTGACGGTGACGATGTTCGGGATGGTCGTCTTCATCATGGTCGCCGCGCTGACGATGATCGAGACGCTGGTCGGGGCCTACGCGGGGCAGGAGCCGCCGGTCGCCGGGTTCGACCTGCGCGGCGATCTCCCCTCGACCGCCACGACCGCCCAGCCCCTGACCGACATCGACGCCGCGCTGGCGAGCGCCGAGGGTATCCGGCGCGAGGCGTTCGGCGGAATCGGCGGGATCACTACGCTCGACGTGCGGACGATCCAGTTCGGCACGCCCCGCGCCGCCTGGCGCAACGCCGCCGTCATCGCCGCCGACGACGGTTTCCTCGGCCAGGTCGCGACGAGCTTCGAGCGACGCGCGCGCGGCTATAACAGCGACGCGGCGGTCTGGCGCGCGGTGCGCGACACGCCCGGCCTCGCCGTCATCACCGGCTCGACCGCCAGCACCTTCGTGACGCCACCAGGGGGGGACGGATCGTTCGCGCCGTTGATCGTCTGGGCGCGCGCGACCGAGGGCGGCGCGCCGATCAAGCTGACGGTGATCGGTATCCTCGATCCGCACGCCGAGCTCACCCCCGGTATCTGGACCTCGCGCGCCACCGCCAGCGGCCTCGGCGTCGCCCTCGCGCCGCCCACGACCTACTACTTCGCGCTGGCCCCCGGCACGGCGGCGACCGACGCGATCGCCGGGCTGAAGCTGTCGTTCGCTGAGCGCAGCCTCGTCGTCACCGACCTCAGCAACACGATTCGGATCGGGCGGTCGGTCCGCGCCCTCCTCACCCAACTGGTGCAGGGCTTCATGGGCCTCGGGCTGATCGCTGGCGTGGCGGCGCTCGGGATCCTCGGTATCCAATCGGTGATCGAGCGCAGGCAGCAGCTCGGCACCCTCCGCGCGCTCGGCTACACGCGCGCCCAAACCCGCGCCACCCTCGCGTTCGAGTTGACCGCGACCGCCGCGCTCGGTATCAGCCTTGGGACCGCGCTCGGGCTGGTCTTGTCGCGCAGCCTCGTCACCCTGCTGGCGGTACGCGCGCCGGAGATTCGCTACGCCGTGCCTTGGGAGCAGATCGCGCTGACGATCCTCCTCGCCTGGCTCGGCACCCTCGGCGCGCTCACGATCGCCGCCTGGCAGGCGGGCCGCGTCTCCCCCGCCGACGCGCTGCGCCCGACGGGTTGAGGTACGAAGCGCCGGTGATCATCCGCACCGACCACGGTCACTTCGTACTTCGTACTTCGTAGTTCGTATTTTCTCCCGATCGCGCGGGGTGCTGTATACTGTGCGGTACACGCGATGCCGGTGACGCGCTGCCGCAGGGCTGGTAGTAGCTTTGTGCGTTATTCGCGCGGCGGGGCCGCAGGGATGGGAACGAGGGAGTAGCGGATGGATCGGTCACCGATTCCGATGACGGCGGAAGGCTTGCAGAAGCTGCGCGAGGAATACGAGCACCTGACCGTGATCGGTCGGCGCGAGATGTCGCAGCGGATCCAGGCGGCGCGCGAACTGGGCGATCTGCGCGAGAACGCCGAGTATGACACGGCGAAGAATGACCAGGGCCTGATGGAGGCGCGCATCCGCCAGATCGAGGATGTGCTGAAGCGCGCCACGGTTATGGAAACCGCCGAGGGCAACAAGAAACAGCTCGCAGTGTCAATCGGCTGCACGGTGACGATCGACTTCGACGGCGACGAGGAGAAATACACGATCGTCAGCCCGGTCGAGGCGAAGCCACGCGAGGGCCGCATCTCCAACGAATCGCCGGTCGGCCGCGCCCTCCTGGGCCACCGCATCGGTGACAGCTTCGACATCACCATGCCGAATGGTCGCAAGGTACCCGCGAAGGTCAAGGCGATCACCTATTAGCCACGCTGGGCCACAACGAAGCGAGGAGCCTGTCCTCGGCCTGGAGCGCGGGGCCAACGTCCATTTTTGGCGTTGGCCCCGCGCTCCGCGTCTCATCCCTTGAAGTATTGAAGAAAGGTCGCGCAGTCCCCGTTATGGGAAGGCGCGGATGATGAAGACGGCCATCTCGGCGCGGGTCACGCCGCGATCGGGGCAGTAGAACCGCTCCCCGGCGCTGTTCGTGTCGCAGCCGGTGGTGATCCCACGGGACGCAAATTTCTCGATCTGCGCGTACGCCCAGTAATTGGTCGGCACGTCCGCGAAGGTCGGGCCGGTCTCGACCGCCACCAACGCCAGGCTGTGCGAGTTCCCCGCCGTCACGGCGGTGACAGCGCTGAGGCTGCGGACGGCGACCGGTGTATGACGGTCGGTCGCGGTGCCGTCGCCCAGTTTGCCGAAGCTGTTGTCGCCCCAAGCCCAGGCCGAGCCATCGCCCTTAACCGCCAGACTATGTATGTAACCCGCCGCCACGACGACCACGCCGCCGAGGCCACTGACCACGACCGGGGTGGTCCGCTGCACCGTGGTGCCGTCGCCCAACTGACCATAAGTGTTCTGGCCCCAGGCCCGGACGGTACCATCAACCATGACCGCCAGGTTGTGATAGTCCCCCGCCGACACGGCGACCACACCACCGAGGCCGCTCACCGGGGCGGGAGTGCCACGATCGGTCAGGGTGCCATCGCCCAACTGCCCGACGTTGTTCCTGCCCCAACTCCAGGCGGACCTGTCACCCTTCAGGGCCAGAGTATGCCCGTATCCTCCCGTTACGGCGGTGACGTTGCTGAGCCCGTTCACCGGCACAGGGGTGCGACGGGTAGTCACCGTGCCATCGCCCAGCTGCCCGTAGCCATTCCAGCCCCAGGC
>CADCWN010000228.1 GCA_902806415.1 uncultured Thermomicrobiales bacterium
GACGAGGAGTGGGCCATGGAGCGAGCGGTTGTCGAGGGCATCGCGCTGGAGTACGAGGTCGCGGGGATCGGCGAACCCGTGATCCTTATCCACGGCGCGCTCATCGCGGACGCATTCCGGCCGCTGCTGGCCGAACCGAATATCGTTTCAGTATGGCAGGTCGCGCGGGATCGCGCCATGCGGCGGCTAACTGTATGTGGGGGACACCGGCCGCGTGCGACCATCGCCGTCCCCGCCCGTAGGAGTGCCCTCACACCGCCGGGCGGCTACGCCGTCCCCGGCGGGCGGGCGAACGCGACCGGGACGGTCGCGCGATCGAGCGCCTCGACCGTCCAGCCGCCCCGCAGCCAGTCGTACCAGGCGCGGGGCGCGGTCGCCCGGCCACGCCAGCAGCCCCCATAACGTCCTCCGCCCGCCCCGCTGATCGTCAACATCGTACCGACGATGCCCTCGCCGCGCGCTATGCTCGTGGCGTGAGGTCGCACCATGCGCGCAGAGGAGGTGCAGCGATGGACGATGCGCGTCCCCCCGCCGCCGCGCTGAGAGAACGCCGCGCGGCATTCGCGGAGCTAGTCCTCCGCGCCGATCTCGCCCCCGCCGGGGAGTGCGAGCGCCTGCTGAACGAGGCCGTCACGCTCGCCCATCTGCACCGGGCGGTGACCGGCACGCCGCTCGTCCCCGACCTCGACGCCTACCCCGGGCTCGCCGAGCGGCTGCCCCGGCGCGGGACGTCGGCCGACCGATCGACCGCCGCGGGGTGATCGCGGCCCCGCGTCCCCCCCCATCCCCGGTCCCCACCGGCCCTCCTCCCTCCCCACCGACAGATCCCCCATCGGAACTCCGATGGGGGATCTCTCCGCGCCACTGGCGATCCTCCGGGTGAGGTTAGCCCGTTGACACGGACACATGAGCGTCAGGCGGCCCGATCCTGCAACAACAACACGCGCTGCTCCGCATGGGCGATGGGTGCCTGATAGCCGGGGGGGAGTGGCGGCGCTGCCGGTGGAGGCAATCCCACGGCCTGCATCCCCACCTGCGGCACGCCGGGAAGTGCCGACATCGGTGAAGCTGGCGAAGCGGCGCTGTGGGGTCTGGTAGGCAATACACGCCGGATGAACGGCTGGACGAGCGCCCCGCGGCATCTAGCTTGCGCTCTCGGGAGCCACTCCGGGCACGCGCCGGGGATGGCTGTAGCGGGGGTGGGCATGATGAAGCCAATTTCGACGAAGGCGCACGGTGTGTTGGACTACCTCTCCGCCGGGACGCTCCTGGCATTGCCGCGCTTGCTGGGGTGGACCCCGACGGTGACCACGCTCCTGACCGGCTCGGCGATCACGACGCTCGCGGGGAGCCTGCTGACGAAGTATGAGTTGGGGCTGTTCAAGGTACTGCCGATGCGAGGGCACCTGGCCCTCGATGGGATCACGGCGGCGACGCACGCCGCGGCGACGTTCCTGCTGTTCGACGACGACGATCGCAAGCGGGGCAACGCGCTGCCGATCCTGCTCGGGCTGGTCGCGTTCGAGACGGGGGCGGCGCTGCTGACGCGGACGCAACCGCCCCCGACGGAGCGGGCCGACCAGAAGCTCGCGGGCGCGTGATGTCCGGGGGCGGGCCAGCGCCCCCGCTCCCGAGTCGCCCACCGCCCGTGTCGGCACCACGCGGTGCACGGGCGGCCACGAGCGGCGCTTCTCCCTTCACCCGTGATTCATCTGTAGCCCGGCGACGGGCGCGGGGCCACGACGGAGGTCATCATGTCAGGCAGGCAACCGAAGCCGATCAACGAGCAGGTGGTCGTGATCGTGGGCGCGTCGAGCGGCATAGGCCGCGCCACCGCCGAGGCGTTCGCGCGCGCGGGGGCGCGGCTCCTGATCACGGCGCGGGACGGCGAGGCGCTGGACGCTCTCGCCAGCGAACTACGCGCCTCGGGCACGCGGGTTGAGTGGCTGGCGATGGACACCGGCGACTACGCGCAGGTGCAGGCCACCGGGGCGCGCGCCAGCGAGCTCTTCGGCCGCGTCGACACCTGGGTCCAGGTCGCCGGGATCGGCGTCTACAGCACGGTCGCCGATCTCCGACCCGAGGATTTGCGGCGCGTGATCGAGACCGATCTCTACGGCCCGGCCTACGGGGCGATGGTCGCGCTGCCACTCCTCCGGGAGCAGGGCGGTGGCTTGATCGTCGTCTCCTCCATCGAGTCGGAGGTGGGGCTGCCGTTCCACGGTGCCTACGCCGCCGCGAAACATGGCGTGCGCGGCCTCCTCGATGTGCTGCGCATGGAACTGGCGCACGAGGGCGTGCCCGTCTCGGTCACCAATATCAAGCCGGCCACGATCGACACCCCCTTCTTCAGCAATGTCGCCACCCGCCTGGGCGTCCGCCCGCGCGGGGTGCCGCCGGTGTATGCGCCGGAACGGGTGGCGGCGGCCATCGTGCGCGCTGCCCGCGCCCCGCGCGCGGAGGTGGTCGTCGGCGGCGCGGGCCACGCCATGATCTGGAGCAAGCGCCTGATGCCGCGCCTCACCGATCGGCTGCTCGGCCACTTCGCCTACGAGGTCCAGCTGACCGACCGCCCGGCATCGCCCACCGATCCGGGTAACCGCGACACACCGTCCGGCGATACGCGCGTCCGCGCCGATGCGCTGGCGGGGGCCGACTGAGACGGCCCCCTCGATCGCGCACGCGATCGACAAACGCCGCTTTCCCCTCGCAGCGGAGCTGCTGCGCGGCCCGGGCGTCGGGCGGGTGGCGCGCGAAGGGCTGGAACGGTGCTGCTGGGTTGTGCGGGTATGGCCGGGCTGAAGCGTGTGCCAGGGCGGATCCGGCGAGAGCGTTGGGGCAGGCCCGGTCTTCAGCGCCC
>CADCWN010000229.1 GCA_902806415.1 uncultured Thermomicrobiales bacterium
CTGTTATCGCCGATCGGACCGCCTCGCGTTCCCCTTCCGATAGGCCGGGGAGCGGGCGGCGCGGCTCGCCGCCCGGCAGCCCGAGTGCTGTCAGCGCGGCTTTGCACGCCGCGATTGCCGGGCCATCCTCGTCGAGGAGACGGTTGAATCGTTGGAGTTCGAGCCACGCCGAGCGTGCCTCGGCGTGATCCCCCGAAGCGAAGGCCGCGCCCAACGCGACGACGGCGTGCGGCAGCACCCCCGCCGTGACCGAGACGAGCCCTGCCGCGCCGGCGCAGAGGGCGGGGTAGGCGACCGCATCGCGGGCGGCGAGGATCGGCGGGCGGTCGCCGATCAGCCGGATCGTCTCGCCGAGTTGGCCGAAGTCCGGGTCGCCCTGCGCGATGGCGGCGATCCCGTCGGTCGTTGCCAGTTCGACGAGCGAGTCCGGGGTCAGGCTGTTGCCGAGCGGCGTGGGTGCGTTATGGACGACGATCGGCAAGCGCCCACGCCGCGCGATCTCGCGGTAGTGCGCGATCAGCGCCACCTGCGGGAGCCGATAGTAGGACGGGGGGGTGACGAACGCCGCCGCCATCCCCGCCTTCTCGGCGTCCCAGGTCAGCGCCAGCGTTTCCTCGGTGCCGACCGCGCCGGTCCCGGCGTAGAGCGGCACCCGCCCCCCCGTCACCTCGGCCGCTGCCTCGATCACGAAGAGGCGTTCGCCGCGACTGAGGTGCGGCCCCTCGCCGATCGGCCCATTGACCAGGATCGCCGCGACCCCGCCAGCGCTGGCGCGCTCGACCAGCCGCCCGACGCCGTCGGTGTCGATCCCGCCGTAGCCGTTGTACGGCGTCACGAGCGCCGCGATGATCCCGCGCATTCTCTAGCTCCGGCGATAGGTGGCGGATGGCGAATCGGGGCATGCCTCTACGGAGTTCCCGGCAACCTCGCCCCTGCCGATAACACGGTAGCGCGGCAGGGAATTGACGAACCCCGCTGGCGCGAAGGGTTAGCCGACCAGCGGCCCGCGGCCCGGCAGCGTCGCGCGAACCCGGTAGAGCGAGGTCTGCGCGGTGATGTAGAGGGTCCGCCGGTCGGCATCGCCCCAGGCGCAGTTCGCCGGCCCCTCCGGCGTCGTGATCACGCCGAGCGACGCCCCATCCGGCTCGAAGACCCACACCCCGGTCGCCCCGGTGACGTAGAGATGGCCCGCGCTGTCCACCTTCATGCCGTCCGGCACCCCCGGTTGCGGGTGATCCATGTCGGCGATGATCCGCCCATTCGCCAGCGTCCCATCCTCCCGCACGTCGAATGCGCGGACGTGCCGACGGGCGGAGTCATCCACGTAGAGGGTCGCCTCGTCGGGCGAGAAGGCCAGGCCGTTGGGTCGCTCGAAATCGGCCACCAGCAACTCCGGCTCACCGCCCGGCGCGAGGCGGTAGACGCCGCTGTGCGGCTGTTCCTGCTCCTCCGGCCGGATCCCGTAAGGTGGATCGGTGAAGTAGAGCGCCCCGCCGGAGTGGACCACCACGTCGTTCGGGCTGTTGAGCCGCCGCCCCGCGAAGCGGTCGGCCAGCGTTTCCGGCCCACCGTCAGCACCGTCGGTGAGGGTTGCGCGCGAGACGCGGCGGTTGCCGTGCTCGCAGGCGATCAGTCGCCCCGCATGGTCTAGCGTCAACCCGTTGGCGTGGCCGCTCGGCTCTCGCCAGACGGTCGCCCCCGTGTCCGGCGTCCAGCGGTAGATCCGCCCCGCCGGGATGTCGGAGAAGAGCAGGAAGCCGTCGGGGTGCCAGACCGGCCCCTCAATGAATTGGAACCCTGTCGCCACCCGCTCCGGATTCCCCGGCTCGATTAACGCGCGCAGCTTCATGCTAGCCTCCTTGAGGATACTCGCGGGTTGCGACACTCACGCGACGCCGAGTGGCAACTATGGCATCAACGCGCATTTCCCCCGGCCAACTGCCCCGGCGCGACCCACACGCCACGACGAGAGGGGGCAACAGGGGTATCGGGGTTCAGGAGAGGGTGCGTACATCCATCGCCACTCGTCACTCGTCACTCGTCATTTCAGGATGATGATTCGGCTCCGCTCGCGATGTTCGATCGTCTGGAGATTCGCCATCAGCACCATCAACTTCGGCGACGGCGGCAGGGGCATCAGGTCGCGCAAGATCGCCCCGGCGGTGGTGCTCGCCGCGCCATCGGTGTAGGTCGCCACGAGCTGCCCTTTGGGGAGATGGCGCGCGATCGCCTCCTCCGTGCCCGGTGGTGGTGCCTCATCCCAGACTACCCCGCCGCGCAGCGTCGCCAGCGTCAGTCGCATCGCGCACTCCCCCCTGTCACCGGCGGTCACTCGCCACTCGTCATCTGTCGCTCGTCATCCGCTATTCGCCGCAGCGCCAGGTGGCAGGTCGCCGCGATCGAGAGGTTGAAGGCTGCCGAGACGATCAGCATCCAGGCGAGCGTGATCCCGCCCGACCCGCCGATCAGGTAGGCGATCAGCCCGGGGATGAGCAGGCCGACCCCCACGATTAGGCCACCGGCCCGCCGCCCGCGCCACCACTCGTCCGGCTTCGCGCCGTGGGCGAGCATCCGCATATAGAACGGCCCGGCGAGGAGGCCCATGCCGATGAGCACCAGCAAGAAGGTCGTTTCCGGGGTCATGAGCGATCACTCTCCAGCGAGGGATTGTTGGCGAACGGATATGGGCGCGATACGAGGCAGCGCCCTAATTATGGCCGATCACGACCGCATTTGCCGCCTGTATGGTTGTCGGCCCAGGGTTGGAGAAATAATGCTGCGGACAGCGAAGATGTATCTCGCGGGAGGCGGCGACGTGCGCCGCCTCGCCGGTGGTGATGGGGCCAGTCGCGCGTCAGAGGCGAATCGCGATGATGGTGTACTCCCACCGCTTGAGTTTGCCCCAGAGGTCGAGCATTCGCCGCTGGAGGCCGTATTTTTTGGCGAGCAGGTGGTCGGCCCGCGCCGCCTGCTCGCCCGTCGCGAAGACCGCTCGCGCGTCGAGCCACTCGCCTTTCGCCACGCCGCGCGAGTCCGATGGCACTACGCGCACGCGCGCGTCATTGCGGATACGCTTCACTTTGCCGGTGTGGCTCGGCGCACTGAGGTAGAGGACGTCCCCCTCCTCGCTGAACCACATCGGGGTTGGCACCCCCACGCCGCTCCTGCGGAACGTCTCCAAGTTGAGATATTTCTCGCCCGCGAACCGTGCCAGTGTCCCGCCCTGCGTCGGCATATTGCCCATCGTGCTCCCTCCAGCTTAGGGGGCTACTACCCGTCAAGCGCCCTGGCACTGGCGCAATGGCAATATCCGCGCCCGACTCAGCCGGGCACTGCGTCGGCTCATCGACGCCAGGAACCGAACTGAAGATGGAGCGCCGAGGCGCAGCAGGCTCAATCGTACTTGACGATCAGCGCCTCCGGTGGCAGCCGTTCGCGGCGTCGCGGATCCTGCGCCGCCCAGCCGAGCTGGATCAGGGCGTGTGGGACGAGCCCTGGTACCAGATCGAGGGCGTCGCGCACGATCTCCGGGCAGAAGAGCGGCGCGCACATCCAGCCGGTGTCGAGCCCGCGCGCCGCCGCCGCCAGGAGTAGATTCTGGATCGCGGCACCGAGGCTCTGGACCGCCATTGTCTCCTCCGCCACCTGCCGGTCCGCGTCCGGGTAGCGGTCGAGGTCGACGGTGTAGAGGCAGGGGATGATCAGGGTCGGCGTCGTCAGGAGGCGCTGGCGCGAGCCCGCCAGCCGCGCCGCCACCGTCGCCCTGTCTTGCCCGTCGAGTGCGAGTTGCGCCGTCCAGGTCGCCCCCATCGCGTCCGCCAGGGCCTCGCGCGCCGCCGGGCGCGTGATGACCGCGAAGCGCCACGGCTGCCGCCCGTGCGGCGACGGTGCCCACCCCGCCGCCGCGATCAACTCTTCCACGATCGCGCGCGGGACCGGGTCGGGCCGGAACCGGCGCACCGAGCGCCGCGCGCGGACGAGGGTGGCGAAGGGGATGGCGCGCGGCACAGCCCCCTCCGATTCGTCGGCCAACGCCCCCCAGGAGCGGACGGCGGTTGGGGTGATGCGGATGACCGGGCGCTCGCCGAGCGCCATCGCGCGGTACTGCGGATATTTCGCGCGCAGCGCCGCGACGGCCACTCCATGCTCGGGATCGTGCGGTTCGAGGATCATCGCGCGACCATCCACGCGCAGGAAGGCGAGCCGGTCCCAATCGCCGTCGTCGTAGCGATCGACCAGCAATGAGACGGCCGGGTTGCCCGCGATATTCCGCACGCGCCGCAGTTCGCCCGGCGCAACCCGCTTCCGCTTCTCGTCGAGCGCGATGTAGAGTGTCGTCAGCGCGCCATCCGCGCCGACAGCCTCGTAGCAGACCGGCACCAGGTGCGGGGTATTCTCCCCGCTGACGGTTGCGAGGTGCGCCACGCGACCCGTTCGTAGGAAGGTCAGTTGTTCCGCGCGCGGTCGTACCGCGCCGCGCGCTGAATCGTCCGTTGCCTCTGTCACCATGCGGCGTTCTCCCCCGGCGTTCTTCACCCTTCCGCCGACAAGAACCCTGGCGGGGTGTCGGGGAAGACGATGACTTCGAGCGCGGAGGGGAGAACCTGAATCGTGGCGGGAGTGGTGCCGATGTCCTCGCCATCCGCCTGGATGCGCAGGGGACGTGGCGTGTCGAGGACGATCCGGCGCGCCTTGCGATAGTCGATCTGCGTATCCTGGTGGTGCCGACGGAGGATCACCGCCACGGCGCGACGCGCGAGATCGAGCGGCCCCCGGCCGGCCAGGACGCAGAGATCGAGCAGCCCGTCGTCGGCCCTGGCCTGGTAGGTGATCTCCGCGATCCCGCCGTAGAGCCGCGTATTCCCGACGATCACCATCAGCGCCCTCCGCCGGATCGAGCGACCGTCAACGTCGAGCACCACCGTCCGACCACGGAAATTCCGCAGCGTATGGATTCCCGCCAGCACGTAGGCGAGCGGCCCGGCGCGGCGTTTGACCTCTTTCAGTTGCGGCGTCTCCGCGACCTTCGCGCTGGCCTCGGCGTCGAAACCGGCGCTCACCATCATCAGGAAATAGCGGTCGTTGACCTTCCCGAGATCGATCGTGCGCCTGTGTCCCAGCGCGATTTGGTGCGCCACCTTGGTCTTGTCCTCACCAACACCCAGCTCCGTCGCCCAGACGTTGACCGTCCCGCCCGGCAGCACGGCCAGCGCGGTGTCGCGCTGCTCGGCCAAGCCTTGCAGCGCCTCGTTGACCGTCCCGTCGCCCCCCGCGACGACGACGACATCGACCTTGTCGGCGACCGCCTCGCGCGCGAATTCCGTGGCGTCGCCCTGGCCGGTCGTCTCCCGCAGTGCGACCTCCCACCCGGCCTCGCGCAGCGTGATCAGTGCCGCCTCGACCTGCTCCTGCCAGCTGTCCTGGCCGGCCGCAGGGTTCTGAATCAGAACCGCGCGCGTTGGCATCCCCTGCCCCCTCGATATGGAAGGTCATTCGCCGCGGAAACATCACCCGCCGCACCCCTCCGCCGATCATCACGATAAGCATACATCGGCCCGCTGGCGCATGGTGCCCGGCAACTCCGGCCGCGAGACGCGTCTGGAGATGGGCCTCGCATGAACGAGGCATGTCACCATGAATTCGCAATTCGCGCACCATAGACCGCCCTGGCAAGCGGGAATGGCCCGAGGCGGGCGGCTACATGCCATGCCAGAAGCGCACAGCGACGCTAGCACGACGAGGGCCGGGGCTCCCGCCATGCGGGGGTCCCGGCCTTTGATTTGCCAATCGGCCCGCGCGCCGCTAGAGTACCGCTCGATCTTTCCAGGACATAGGCGTGCACCTTCGCGGCGCACGCTGCAACGCGCGGTCGCTCGGGACGATCGTCCCGAATGGCTGCAACCTCTCGGCGGATAAGTGCGTTACACTACCGGACTGAAATAACCCTGGGCGGCGATGATGCGTCAGGTGGGACGCTGTGCCAGCGTGGGACGATACGACGAGATGGAGAATACCTAACCGTGAGGAAGCGTGTGTGGCGTGCCCCATTCCTGGGCTTAATCGCCCTGTTACTGATTCAGCATCTCGGCGTCGCGTCGTTCGCGCGCATCCCCACCGCCGGGGCGGTCGGAACCCTCGTCGCGACGCCCGAGGCGGTTGAGGCGGGAACGGCGATCGCGGTGAGCGGCGCGGACTTCGCGCCGAACGAGGCGCTCGATCCGTCCGTCATCACCCCCTACGGCCAAACC
>CADCWN010000230.1 GCA_902806415.1 uncultured Thermomicrobiales bacterium
CGCCATGCACGCCGCCGGCGCGCACCTGCACGACCCGCGCTGCCGGGGGTTGTGGCTGTACGACGGTCGCCGCCTCTACGATCGCCAGGCGGTCGCGGGGTACTACGAAGCGAACACCAATTGCGCCCCGGAGCAGCCACCACAGCAAACGACACCATGACGGGCCGGAGCCGCAACGTTGCGGCTCCGGCCCGCTGGCGCATATTCGCGACGCGCTACGCCGGGCGTGTGCCCCTGCGCGGCTTCCCCGGCCCCGAGGCGTCGAACGCCCCCCACACCCGGCGGGTGTCGTCCAGCATCTCCGCCTGGGACGTCTGGTTGTCGCGCAGGGTGTCGGTCGCGGCGACCACGGCGCAGGCCTCCAGCGCGGTCCTGAGGGCCACCAACAGGGGCCGGTCGGGGGCCTCGTCGTGATAGCCCGGGTGCGCGAAAGGCCCGGATGGGAGACGGCTTCCATCCGGGCCGAGCCGCCGGGTGACGCGGCGTACCCGCGCAATCGCCGCGCACTCTAGCTCCGCCAGGACCTCCGCCAAGTACGCCGCGCCGCAGTCCTCTTCGATGCCGCAGCGGTACTCCGTCACCAGCAGGACGCCCTCCCGGCGGGCCTCGACGGCGACGGCGACGAAGGACCACGCGTCGTCTCGCTCTCCGACTGACACTCCCACCCCTAAAGAGTGTGGGGTTCTCGGTTCAACGCCGCTGCCAGCGCAGGCGGCTCCCCGAACGCGGTGTCCCCGCGAGTCTTGATATTGATGGCAGCGTTGTGGTCGCGGTCCAATTCGCAGCCACAGTAGGGGCAAGAATGCCAACGGACGGACAGCTTCTTGGGGACGCGGGAACCACAGGCGGAACACGCCTGGGAGGTGCCAGCGGGATTGACCGCCACGACAACGCGACCGGCGCTTGCAGCCTTGTCGCTCAGTACCTGGCGGAACTGGCCCCAACCCGCGTCCTGGATGTGCTTCGCCAGGGCGTGATTCCTGAGCATCCCGCGAATGTTCAGGGCTTCCACGGCGATGCCGTCGAAACGCCGCACGAGCGCGAGGGCGGTCTTGTGCGCGAAGTCGCGGCGCTGTCGCTGCACATGCAGGTGCGCCTTTGCCAACAAGGTGCGGGCTTTCGCCCGCCGCTTGCTCCCCTTGACACGGCGAGAGACGCGCCGTTGGGCCTTCCGCAAGCGGCGCTCGGCGGCGCGGTAGTGGCGCGGGTTCGCAAGCGTCTCGCCGGTACTGAGCGTGGCGAAGTGGGTGAGGCCCACATCCACGCCGACGCTTTCCCCGGTCGCGGGCAGCGGCGTGTCCGTCGTCTCGCAGGCGATGTGCGCGTACCAGCCATCGGCCTTGCGAACGATGCTACAGGTTTTCGGGGTGCCGTCGAGCGGGCGGTCGGCGCAGACGCGGATACTCCCGATTTTCGACAGCACCAAGCGCCCGTCAACCAGCTTCGCGCCGTTGCCCCACTGCGGGTAACAGAACGAGTCGTACCAGCCGCGCCCACGGAAGCGCGGGTAGCCCACCTTCGCCTCACCCGCCTTGACGCGGCGAAAGAAGTTGTCGAAGGCGCGGTCCAGGCGCCGCAGGACGTTTTGCAACACCTGGGAGTGGACGGCGGGCAGGTAGGGATTCTCGCGCTTCTGGGCGGGCAAGGTGGCGCACTGCGCGGCGAACGTGACCGACCGCTGTTCTTGTTCCCACCCCCCTTTCCGCTCCGCCAGTGCGCGGTTATACAGGTGGCGACACGTATCGAGTGTCGCGGTCAACGCCGCTGCTTGGGCTTTAGTCGGGCGCAACTTGTAGGTGTAGGTACGCATCGCCTAGCCCCTGGTCGTCTGTGCGGCGATATACCGCTCGATGGTGGCGCGAGAGACGTTGCCCGCCGTGCTGACGAGATAGCTCCTGGTCCACAGGCTCGGCAATCGTCGCAAGTAGGGATATTCCAGCCTCAGGAACCGGGAACTCTTGCCCTTGAAGCGCCCGACTATCTGGTTCGGGGCCAAATCGGGCGGCGCCGAGACGAACAGATGGACGTGTTCGGGCATGACTTCCAGCGCCAGCACTTCGCAGTCAATCTCGGTCGCCGTCTCGTTGATGAGCGTGATGAGCCGTTCGCGCACCGGCCC
>CADCWN010000231.1 GCA_902806415.1 uncultured Thermomicrobiales bacterium
CCCTCCGCTTAGAAGGCGGATGCTCTGTCCACTGAGCTACGGGGGCACAAAACGGCTGCTTCCAACCCCATGGTAGCAGACTGGTGATTCGCGCTTCAAGCGCCCCGATTGATTGGGATCCGGGTGAACCAGCCCAACTCAACGCCCACAACGGGCGGTTCGCGGATCCGAGGCGATCTGGTTCCAACCTGCACAATTGCGAAAGGAAAGGTGTCGAACTGGGGAGAGGCGATGCTGCCGACCGCCACCCGAGTTGCGGGCAAGCGCCAGACCGGCCCAATCGGCTACGATAGGGCCACGACCCGGCAGCGGACCGGGTGCCGGATCGCCGACCAGGATGGAGGGAGCGATGGCCGCCACAAGGATAGCCCCGCTGACCGAGCGCCCCGCGTGGGGTGCGTTACGGACACACCACGCGCAGATCGCCGCGCAACATCTCCGCGAGCTCTTCGCCGTCGATCCCGCGCGCGGCGAGCGGTTCGTTGCGGAGGCGGCGGGGCTCTACCTCGATTACTCGAAGCACCGAATCACCGATGATACCGTCGCCCTGCTGCTGCGACTGGCGGAGGAATCCGGGCTGCGCGAGCGAATCGACGCGATGTTCGGCGGCGAGAAGATCAATCTCACCGAGGATCGCGCCGTCCTCCACATCGCGCTGCGCGCCCCGCGCGACGCGACAATCATGGGCGAGGGGAAGAACGTCGTACCCGAGGTCCACGCCGTCCTCGACCAGATGGCCGCATTCGCCGAAGGCGTGCGCGATGGCACCTGGCTCGGTCACACCGGCAAGCCGATCCGCGCGATCGTCAACATCGGGATCGGCGGCTCCGACCTCGGCCCCGTGATGGCCTACGAGGCGCTGCGCGCGTACAGCCGCCGCGACCTGCTCTTCCGCTTCGTTTCCAACGTGGACGGCACCGATTTCGCCGAGGCGACCCGCGACCTCGACCCGGCGGAGACGCTGTTCATCATCTCCTCCAAGACGTTCACCACGCAGGAGACGATGACCAACGCCAAGAGCGCCCGCGACTGGACGCTCGGCGCGCTCCGCGATGAGGGGGCGGTCGCCAGGCATTTTGTCGCCGTATCCACGAATGCCGACGCGGTCGCCAAGTTCGGGATCGACACCGCTAACATGTTTGGCTTCTGGGACTGGGTCGGCGGGCGCTACTCGATGGATTCGGCGATCGGCCTCTCGACGATGCTGGCGATCGGGCCGGGCGGCTTCCGCGCCATGCTCGACGGGCTCCGACGGATGGACGAGCATTTCCGCACCGCGCCGTTCGCCCGGAACCTGCCGGTCCTGATGGGCCTCCTGACCGTCTGGAACACCGACTTCCTCGGCGCGGAGACGGTCGCCGTCCTGCCCTACGAACAGTATCTCAAGCGCTTCCCGGCCTACCTCCAACAACTGACGATGGAGAGCAACGGCAAGTCGGTCACGCTCGACGGTCGCACTGTCGATTACGCCACCGGCCCGATCTTCTGGGGCGAGCCTGGGACGAACGGTCAGCACTCGTTCTACCAGCTGATCCATCAGGGGACCCGCCTGATCCCCTGCGACTTCATCGCCTTCTGCCAGTCGCTCAACCCGACCGCCGAGGCGCACGACATCCTGCTCGCCAATGTCCTCGCCCAGGCGGAGGCCCTGGCATTCGGCAAGACGCCCGACGAGGTCCGCGCCGAGGGGACCGCCGACTGGCTCGTGCCGCACCGCACTTTCGAGGGCAACCGCCCCTCGTCCACGATCCTCGCTGATCGCCTGACCCCCGAACTGCTCGGCGCGCTGATCGCCCTCTACGAGCACAGCGTCTTCACCCAGGGCGTCATCTGGCAGATCGGCTCGTTCGACCAGTGGGGCGTCGAACTCGGCAAAGTCCTGGCGAGCCGGATCATCCCCGAGTTACAGGCTGCGGCCGAGCCAGCCTTGGGTCACGACAGCTCGACCAATGCCCTGATCCGCCGCTATCGGGCGCGGCGCGGGGCGAACTAGTTCCACCAACACCGATCGCTTAACCCCGCGCGGGAGATTGTCAACGCGAGCCGGCTACGCGGGAGCTGGGCGCACGCGGGCGCGCATGACGAGGGCAGCCGACGGCTCGAGCGGCAACGGCCACCCTGGTGACCGCCCGCCAGGAGGCGAGACGCCCGTCTCGTGGCTGGGGGTAGCCGTGAACGGTGAGGCGATGGCGATGCGGGCGGAAGTGGTCGGCGCTCGGACCGTGGGCGGCGAGGAATCGCTGGGCGTGCCCGGGTGATTTGGGGCGGCGCGTCCGCCGTTCCCGCTCGCGCGTGGGCTGGTGCGAATCCTCGGCCCGATTGTGTAAGCCTTTATGCCGCTGATGCTCGATGCCTCGGGAGGATCGCCTGCTCGCCCGCTCCCTAGCTCGCCAGGGGGTATCCGTGCCGACTGTTTTCTGGCGCTTCGCCACGCCGCATCGTCGCCCCCGAGTTAGGGTTCGCGCGGCGGGCTGGATGCGCGCCGACTCTGGCCGCCGGTGGCGTCGTGGGCGACTTGGTCGATGGGGACCGATGACTGGGTGCTGTGGACCACCCCACCAGCCTCCTCCGCGCGCCCGGCCAGGAACTCCGCCCCGAGGATACGGATGATCTCGGCGATCGGGATCGCCAGGAGCGCCCCGAGGATCCCCAGGAGTTGCCCGCCCGCCAGCACCGCCAGGAAGATCGCCAGCGGGTGGAGCTGGACGCTGCGACCGTAGACGAGCGGCTGGAGAACATTATTCTCGATTTGCTGGTAAATGATGAAATAGACCAGCAGGATGAGCCCCTGCGGCACCCCGATGAAGAAGCCGACCAGGATGACGATCGCCGCGCCCAGGGTCGCGCCGACGAGCGGGATCAGGTCGAGGAGGGCGATGATGAGGGCCAGGACCACCGCATAGGGCATCCCGCCCGGCAGCGTGAAATCCATGATCGTCATGACCACGAAGGCCGCCACGCCGGCGATCAGGCTGATGATGAGATTGCCATTGATATAGCCGTGGATCGCCCCCGCCGACTGGCCGAGGAGGCGCCGGAGCCGTGGGCGTTGCGCGGGGTTGAACAGAGCCAGGCCGGCATTCACGAAGCGGTCGCTGTCGAGCAGGAGGAAGAAGGTCAGCAGGAGGATACTGATCGTGGCGGTGACGCTGCCGACCACGCCGCGGGTCACCGCGAGGAGCGGCCCGGCGGCCGCGCCCAGGCGCGACGGCAAGGTGCTGATTTGGGCGCGGATGGCGTCGAAGTAATCCGCGAGTCCGAAGCGCGTCGTTAGATCCCGTAGCCCATGCTCGATACCGCCCGGCTGGCGGCTGAGATCGGTCGCGAAGGAGACGAGGCCGTCGAGTTGGTCGACCAGGGGCGGGGCGATCAGCGCGCCGATCCCGCCGATCACCGCCAGCAGGGCGAGGTAGACCAGTCCGATAGCCAGACCACGCTTGATGCCGCGTTGTTGCAGCCAGCCGACCGCAGGGGCGAGGGCGACGGCGAGGAAGACCGCGATAACCGCCCAGCGGACGATTTGGCTCAACTGGTAGAGGAGCCAGAGGAGGCCCAGGAAGGCCAGCGCAGTCGCCAGGACCACGACGACGGTGCGCGCTGTCACCTGGGGGCGGGTGAGTTGTGGGATAAGCCCACCGCCGGTGAATGGCGTACCGACTGGCGGTCGCTGCTCGTCCACGTATTCTCCTCTCATAGTCGATCGCTTGGCCGGAAAACGCGCTAAATGCGTATGATGCCTTTAATTGGCGCGCGCGTAGCTACGAACGGTATCGCCACCGCTGCCATTGAGGATGTCGCGCGCGGCACGCGCCTGCGCCGCGCTGGCCGCGTGTACGGTCAGCAGGATACGCCCATCCTTCACGTGCGCCTCGTAGTCGCGCGCATCTTCCTCCGGCATACCGTGCGCGGTCAGTGCCCCGACCAACCCGCCAGCTGCCGCGCCGATCCCGGCACCGGCCAGCGCGGCGACCAAGATCCCCGACCCGACGATCGGGCCGATGCCGGGGATGACCAGCGCGCTGATCCCGACGAGGAGTCCCGCTAGCCCGCCAAATACCCCGCCCGTCACCGCACCGGTGGACGCGCCCTCGCCGTCGGGGTCGTGGCGCTCGTCGGGTGGGCGGGCATCCTGCGGGTCCTGCGCCACCACGGAGATTTGGTCGGGGGCGAATCCGGCTCCTCGCAGCCCGGTCAGCGCCTGCTCGGCGTCGCTCGGTTCATCGAAGACGCCGAGGATGGTGTGCGCGGTTGCGGTCATTGGATCGCCGCCCGCGTCCGGGTCGCCTTTCTTGGTGCCGTCGCTCGGATACGCATCAGGCGTTCGTCTCGCGGAGTTCCTCGACCACCTCGTTGCCATTGGCGTCGCGGCGCACGACCTCCAGCACCTCGCGGCGGACGGTCACCGGAACCGTGCGCTCCTCCTCGATAATCCGCTTCAGGATGATGATCTCGCCCAGGTCGGTCTCGCGCTGCTCGACAACCGGGCGCTCCTCGGCGAGGGGGATGATGATCTGGTCGCCGCTCGCGCCCGACTGTGCGGTGGTCGGGGGCGCGGTTGTATCGGCGCGCGCCTGGAGCGCCGCCCCGGCGATATGGAGATGGATCGCGCCGTCGTCCACGCGGGCGATCGCCGAGCGCGGGATCTGGCGACCCGCGACGCGCAAGCCGTCGTCGTCCACGGCTTCCACCACGCCGAGCAATTGGCCGTCCGCACCGTAGACCGGCATCCCTCGCTGAATGTCCGCGATCGTATCCATACCGTTCCTCCCTATACTACTCCGCACGGCTCCAAGGGCGCACCGGACGCGCCAGCTTTCGCGAGCTGTGAACGCTCACGCAGGATCATTGCCAGCCATCGCCGTGCCGGCCGCTCCCCCACCGCTGGCGAGAATCCCGGGGAGTACCCGACTCCCCGCCCGCTGCCGCTCCCCGCTGTACCGATCCATGTCCACCCCATGCCAGGGGCGGGCTATGAAAGCCCGCCCC
>CADCWN010000232.1 GCA_902806415.1 uncultured Thermomicrobiales bacterium
AGGCGGAGGCCGCCGCCTCGCGCGCGCTCGGCGCCGCCATCGGGGAGGCGCTGCGCCGCGAGGCGGCGCTCGGCGCGCGGGCGGTCGAGACGGCCCGTCGCCGCGCCGATCTGGACGCGCTAACGCAACGAATCACCGCCGAGATGGAGGAAGCCGACCCGGCAGCCCACTTCGCCCGCCCGGTGACGCCGCTGCCCGCCGCCGAGCGGGCCGCGCTGACCGGCCAGGTCGAGCGCCTGATGACGCGCCTGCGCCGGATCGGCCCGCCGAACCCCGAGGCGCTGGCGGAGTGGGAGGGCGAGTCGGCCCGCTGGAAAACCCTCACCGACGGCTTGAGCGACGTGGAGAGCGCGGCGCGGTCGCTGCGCGGCGTGCTGGCCGAGCTCGACCGCCTGATGGCCGAGCGGTTCGGCGTCACCTTCGCGCGCGTCGCGGAAGAGTTCGCCGACTCGTTCGCCGATCTCTTCGGCGGCGGCTCGGCGAAGCTGGTCCTGGCCGAGGGGGACGGCGCGGGCGCGGGCGGGGTGGAGATCGTGGCGCAGCCGCCGGGGAAGAAGCTGCAAGCCCTCTCGCTCCTCTCCGGTGGCGAGCGGGCGCTGACGGCGGCGGCGCTGCTGTTCGCCATCCTGCGCGTCAACCCGAGCCCGTTCTGCGTCCTCGACGAGGTGGACGCCGCGCTCGACGAGAGCAACGTCGTCCGCTTCCGCGAGCGCCTGAAGCGCCTCACCGACCGCACGCAGATGGTCGTCATCACCCACAATCGCGGCACGATCGAGGGAGCCGACACCCTCTACGGGATCACGATGGGCCTGGACGGCGTCTCGCGCATCCTCTCGATGCGCCTCGACGGCGCGGCGCGGCCGGTGCTGGCGGAGGCGTGAGCATCGATGCTGAGGGGTGGGTTTGCCTCGGGACGTCGCTCAGGGGTGGATGCAGGCGTAGACGAGGGCCGCGCGGATGTCATCTCGCTCCAGGTCCGGGTAATCGCCCAAAATTTCATCCACTGTCATCCCGGCAGCGAGCAGATCGAGAATCATCTCGATCGGATAGCGTAAGCCGCGAAGGCACGGTTTGCCGTGGCAAATATCCGGATCGACAGTAATACGCGCCAACAGACCCCCCATTGCTCCGCCTCGCGTGGTATTCAGTACCTGGCATAATCAGCCTACCACGCGGCCCTGAGAGAGTGATGGGCAGTGGCAATACTGTCACAAGAGCCGGAATATTTCGCCCCAAAACCCCTGAAAATCATCCGGGACGAGTTGGGCTAACGGCACCCACGTCGGGCGCTCCGCCTCATCTTGCTCATCGGGGTTGCCATCCTCCACCAGCGTGGTGGTGAGCGGGCGACAGCGAAAGAAGACTCCGCGCTGCTGGTACGCCTCCCCAGTTGTGTCGTCGTACCAATAGTTCTCGACCTCAACCAGCAGATCGCCCACCGCGACCACAACGCCCGTCTCCTCGCGGATTTCGCGGATCGCCGTCTCGGCGTCCGTCTCACCAGCCTCGCACCGCCCACCAGGGAACGACCATTTGCCGGTGCTTCGGGTGTTGACCAGAAGGAGCCGGTCGCCGTCAATGACCAGCCCATACGCCGAGCGGCGCGGGATAAGAGTATCCATCGGGACGAGCTTCCTCCACCCGAGGAGGGTCGTGGCGACAACCATCATCATGCCCCAATCCCAACGAATCCCTGTTGCGGATGGCTCACGCGTGCTGGTTCGGATCGTCTGTCGCCAACCCCTCGGCTTCCGCCGCCGCCAACAAGCGCCGGTCGGCGGAGACGAACAGCGGCGAGGCGAGTCCGGCGGCGGTCAAACGCGCCGCATTGTCAAGCGCCGAGGCGAGTTGCACCGCGTCGTAGGCGCGGAGCGGATAAGCGAGGAGCAAATCTTCGGACCGCTGGATGATCGGCTCGGAAAGTTCGATAACGCTATACTCCAAACTTGTGTGGTGATCGATCGTCTGACGAGCATTGTTGGCAGCGACGATGGACAGCCTCCCCCACGCCGGAGCCGAGCAATGCCGGAGACAACTTCAGCTTGTGTGATCTGTGCAACGAAGATACGGTTCCCGTGGCTTGGCGCTGTTACCGCCTCAACCCAAGCGCTCCTCACCTCGCTGACATACCGCTTGATAAGGGCGCTACTGTCGCAAAAGTAGGCCGTCACGGCCCCTCGCGCCGCTCGCGGATGATATATTCCGACACCGGCGGTAGACCCTTGAGCGCAACATCGAGTTCCCGCTGCATCGCCTCAGTGTCGGTATCATCCTCGCGTCGTGGCGAAGGGAAAGTGGCAACGCCTGCTAACGCCACGCGCATACGCGCCTCCTCGCTCAGCGGCTCAGTGGG
This sequence comes from uncultured Thermomicrobiales bacterium, assembly GCA_902806415.1. Lineage (GTDB taxonomy): Bacteria > Chloroflexota > Chloroflexia > Thermomicrobiales > CADCWN01 > CADCWN01. Next base: position 2,354 of record CADCWN010000232.1, read on the forward strand.
GATGAGCGGATCGGCAAGCTCGGGGGAGATCGTCACTTCCACCTCCGGCGCGGGAACGATCAGATCGTCAAGCACCGCCAGTATCGCGTCACGCTCGGAGAGGATCGCGATGCTCACCCGCTCCCCCTCGGCCAGTTCCACCGGGTCGAGCAGGCGCAGATGGCCACCTTCATAGACCACGCGAATCGCCTGGGACATGGCGCACACTCCTTCCTGTTTATGCGCCAATTCTACCAGCCTGGTCCACCATGCGTACGCTCTGCGACAGCGGGCGCGCCGAGGAGCAGCCGCCGTCGCCCACCGCGCGATCAACGCCCTGTCCGGCGAGACCATTCCGATTGACACCCCCCCATACGGCCCCTATACTCCCCCCATAGCGCGCCCATGATCACGCAACGAGCATCGCTGTACGGGCGCGAGCGCACCGATGTCCGGGTCGGCTCACACCGGAGTGGAGAGGGAAAGGACCGCATGAAGTTGATCGTCGCGGTGGTGCAGAACGATGATGCCAACGATGTGGTCGATGCGCTGCTCGAAGCGGAGTTCCGCACGACGCGCCTCGCCTCCACCGGCGGCTTCTTGCGCCGTGGCAATACGACGATGATGATCGGCGTCGAGGATACCCAGGTCGACACGGTGATCGACATCATCCGCCGCTCCTCCCACACCCGCGCCCAGGGCGGCGAGGGCGGCACCTCCGTCCAGACCGCCGCCGCGACGGTCTTCGTCCTCGATCTGGAAGGCTACGAGCGGCTGTAGGCGAGTGGGCCAGTGGGCCAGTGGGCCAGTGACGGCACGAGCGAACGCAGCAATCCGCCGCCGTAAGCCCGGACAACTTACTGGCCCACTGGCCCACTCCGCCCACTGCGAACCGTCATGACTCGCTTGCACCCCCGACTCCGCCTCTACGGCATCCCCTTGCGTATCCACCCAAGCTGGCTGCTGACCGCCGCGATCATCGTCGCGGGGGTGGTGACACTCGCCCCACAGCGCGTCGGGGCGGTGTCATCACCACCCCTCTACCTCGGCGGAGTGGTGGTCGCCGGGCTCCTCTTCGGCTCGGTCCTTCTGCACGAACTGACGCACGCGGCGGTCGCGCGGCGCTGCGGCCTGCCGGTGCGCCGGATCACGATGCACTTCTTCGGCGGCGCGGTCGAGCTCGACCCCGACACCCTCCAGCCGCGCGCCGAGGCGTTGGTCGCGGTCGTCGGCCCGCTTGCCAGCGCGGCCCTCGCCGCCCTCTTCGGCCTCCTCTGGTGGGTCGGGCGCGGGGTCGGGGGGCTCCTCGCCTTCTGCCTCGGACTCCTGGCGATTGTTAACGCCGCGCTCGCCGTCCTCACCATCCTGCCCGGCTATCCCCTCGACGGCGGGCGGATCGTCCGCGCCGGGCTCTGGTATTTCCTCGACGATCTCGTCGCCGCCACCCGGATCGCCGCCGCCTACGGGCAGGCGCTCGCCTGGGCGCTGATCGTTGCCGGGGCGACCCTGCTGCTCGGTCCGCAACCGTTCTGGGCAATGACGCTTCTCCTCGGCGGCTGGTCCCTGCGCGGCGAGGCACGGCGCGGCTATCAACAAATCCTCTGGCGCGACCGCAGCAAGCGGACGCCGACGATCCACGCCGCCTTCCTCCAGCCGCCGCGGATCCCCGCCGGCCGGATCCTCGATGAGGCGGTGGACGACGTACTGGAAGGGCTCGGGCAGCGCGACGAGGGCGGGCCGAGCTTCGTCGTGGATAGGGCCGGCATGCCGATCGGCCTGTTGGGGCTCGATCAGGTGCGCGCGATCGGGCGGGCGCGCTGGGCGACGACGACGGCGGGCGAGGCGATGCTCCCCCTCGCCGCCCTCCCCGCGCTCCCCGCCGATCTACCACTCGACAAGGCATTGGCGGCGTGCGCGGACGGGGGCTATAGTTACGCACTTGTCATCGGCGGCGGCGCGACGGACGATCAGGGCGCCCCGACGATCGGGATCGTCACCCCCGCCCGGATCATGCGGCATCTCGCGCACGGTATCCGCACGCGGTCCAACCCATCCGAGCCGGTGACGGAGGTTGAGCAAAGGGATAGTGGACGGAGTGGGTGAAGTGGGCCAGTGGGCCAGTAAGGTTTTTGTAGGAAAGCCGGGTGGTCGGATGTAGGGGCGTATTGCATACGCCCACCCACGCCGGGGCTTCCGCAAGCGTTGGAGAAGGCCAACTTGCGGGCGCATGCAAAACGCCGCTACATCCCCCGCCGCAATACCTCGCCGCAAACACCCCACTGGCCCGCTGGCCCACTTCGCCCACTTCGCCCATCACGCACAGGAGCCCCCATTGCTGCCGACCAATCTGCCGCGCGTGACGATCGCCGGGACGCCCGCCCGTTTTGGCGGCCAGCGAGACTATTGGGAATGGCTGCGCGTGCGCCTGGCGACCGGGGGCGAGCTCGCGGTCTTCGACCCCGACCATCTCTGCCCACCGGGGGATTTCGGTCGCCCCTGTGAACTCGGGATCGAGCTCTTCCACCCGACGCTCGGGGACAATCCCGAGCGTCGCCTGGCGTTCGACCCCGCCACGGCGAGCGCCGACCCGGAGACGCCGCCGCTCGCCGCCGGGCGGGTGCTCGATTACCACCGTCAGGGGTGGCACTATACCGGGCCGGTCACGACCTGGGAGGACGTTGGGGGGGAGCGGCGGCGCGTCGTGCGCCACGTCATCGACGCGCCGCAACTGACCTTGCGTCTCGTCCTTGATGTCGGGCTCGGCACGATCCTCGCACAACTGCGCGACCCCGCCGAAGCCCCGCCGCTCGGGGCGTGGACGACGCTGCGGGCGGGCCGCGCGGAACTGGTCGCGATCAATCCGCTGTAGCTACATCTTTGCCGTGCATTGTTGCCTTGCCACACTTCTGAGAACACGATTGATTACTTCGCAAGTTCGAGAGCATGTTCTTCCCGCGTAATTGGATCCGTCGTACGCGTGAATGGAAAGCTGATCTGCGCGAGCGCTCAGGAAATCATGCTGTCTCTTTCCAGAATTTTGTGCTCTTGGGATATGTAGGGCGTCTGACTTAAGTACTCAGCGGCATCGGGGTTCAGCGTTAAGAAGACAGTGAGTACGGTAGCACAAGGATCGCGGCATTCGCACCGATGGGGGCCAGGGTACGCTCCGGGTGCTGGCTGTGGCGGACGAACAAGTCGCGACGGCGAGCTGGGCGGCCAGGTCCGTGAACAGGCCGCAGTATTGAATGCCTATGAACGCCGAGGCCACCGCGCCCGCCGCCACCTCCCCCCGGCGATCCTCGCCTCGCCGCCCCGCTATCGACCCGCCCACGCCAGCATCATCCGCCCGAACTGGCCGAGTTGAATCGTGTATGGAGCCGGGCTCTCCGCGTGGTACTCGAAGCGGGCGCGCTCGAAATACTGCACGCGATAGGTCTTCCCGTCATCGAGTTGCTGCCGGAATGGCTCGCTCAGCGGCAGGCCGAATTGCGCGAGGCCACCGTGAGCGGACCAGTAGGCATAAAAATCGCTCGGGACATTGTGCCCGGTCTGGGGGAACCACGTCTGCGCCGCATCGGGCATCGCGGGCGGGTCGGCGGGGTGAATCCGCCGCCCGAACTGCCCTGGCAGCACCTGGGCCTCCGGCTCGCGCCCGTCCGGGTGGTATTCCAGGCGGGTCCGCTCGAAATACTGCACCGCGTACGGCTTGCCATCCTCCAGTACCTCGTTGAACTCGACGCTGATCGGGTAGCCGTTGATCGCCAGCCCGCCGTGCGCCGTCCAGTGGTCGAGGAAGCGCCCCCGCACGCAGAAGCCAGTCTCCGCCGCGAAACAGCGTTCCGCCTGCGATGCTACCACCGCGAAGCGCGTCGTCGCCTGGCCGGTGCCGACGACGGCCAGGGCGTAGGTCGTTCCGCCCTGGAAACCCGTCGAATCGAGCGTCAGCCGGAAGCGCCCGGCGGCGTCAGCGGTCGCCTCCAGGGTCGCCGCGCTGCTCCCCTGCGGGGCGATGTTGACCAGCACGGTCTCGCCCGCCGACCACCCCGCGCCCAGCACCTCGAACTGCGTCCCCGGCGCACCGGCCTGCGGGGAGACACTCACGCCCGGCCCGCCCGCGCCACGGACGGGAGCGGGGACAACGGCCAGGGCGAGCAGCACCACCAACGTGGCGAGCAGGCGGCAGATCGATCCCGTCATCGTCACTCCTCTTCCGCAGGCGCGGCGAAAGGGCTCGCGCGACACCAATTCGCGGGAACTCCTACCGTCAATAACGCTTGGGGGGGTCTATTCGGCACGCCCCGCGGCGATACTCGCCAGCGAATCGTCGAGTGGGGCCAGGGTGCCGTCGCGCACCTCGACCCGCGCCAGATCGGGCAGGAGGCCCGCCGGGTAGTTGCCGAGGTCGGTGGCGGTGAGGAACGTCTGGATCTGGTCGCGCTCGACCGTCTCCGTGACGAAGCGCCGGTGCGCCGGGTCCAACTCCGAGGCGGCGTCGTCGAGGAGGAGGATCGGCGTCTCGCCGCTCTCGTCGCGGATGAGGTCGATCTCGGCCAGCTTCAGCGCCAGGATCGCCAGCCGCTGCTGCCCGCGCGACCCGTAGGTGCCGAGGTCGATCTTGCCGAGCGCGAAGCCGAGGTCGTCGCGGTGCGGCCCGACGAGTGAGACGCCGCGCCGGTACTCCTGCCGCCGCTGGGTCTCCAGTTGCCCCCCGAAGTCGCGCGCCACGATCCGCTCGCGCCCCGCCAGATCGTACTCCCCGCCGCGCTCACGCAGCGCGTGCGACTCGACCCCGGCGCGGTAGACGATGTCGAGTTCCTTGTCCCCCTCGGTCAGCCGCACGAAGCGCGCGCGCGCCAGGCGGGCCAGGTTGCGGATGATCCCATCCCGCCGCGCGATGACATAGGCACCGAGGCGGATCAGTTCGTTGTTCCAGTAGCTCAGTTCCTCCTCGACCTCGCGCGCGTCGGGGTTGCGCCCCTCCTGCGCGAACCCCTTGAGCAGGCTATTGCGCTGCTCGACGATCCGGTTGTAGAGGTTGAGCTGGCGGATGTAGTGGTTATCGACCTGGGCGATCGTGATGTCGAGATAGCGCCGTCGCACCGACGGCGACCCGATGATCAGTTCCAGATCGGCGGGCGAGAAGAGGACTGTTTTGACCGTGCCGACCGCGTCGCGCGCGTGCCGCGCCATGCCATTAACCTTGATCCGCTTGCGCGTCAGCCGCGCGACCGGGGCATCGTAGCCGCCATTGCCGTTCGCATGCGGATCGACCGCCAGCGCGATCTCCACCTCGGCGGGGCCGTCGCCCCGCTCGACGCCGCCGACGAGCCGCGCATACGGCGGCATCCCGTACTCCTCGCCGCTCCCCCAGCGGATCAACTCGCGCTCGATCCCGACGCGGGGCGAGCGCGTCGTCGCCAGGAGGTAGAGGGCTTCGAGGAAACTGGTCTTGCCGCTGGCGTTCGCGCCGAAGAGCAGCAGGCCGCGCTGCGGCACCGTGAGGTCGAGGTGCGCGTAGTTCCGAAACTGCTCCAACTGGAGCCGCGTGAGGTGCATGCCGCGTTCGTACGCCCTTCCTGCGGCTCACCGCCACCATCCAAGTGTAGCGTGCGCGCGGGATGCAGGCAACCAGGGTACCACCCCCACCACAACGAGCTAAACTGGCTCACTATCGTGTTATACTCAGCCCATCCCAAATACAAGCCACGGCGAGGTGTCTTTGCTTGAGCAGGGAGAATCATCGTGACGACATCAGCAAATAAGGCCGCTGTACATCGCCTGTACAGTGAGGTCTTCACCGAAGGCGACATCGACGTGATCGCTGAATTACTCGCTGAGGAGTACATCGGATATGATCCGCCCAACTCGCCACGCGCTATGTACGGACAAACGGCAATGCGGCAAAGCGCGGAGCGAATGGCAACAGCATTTCCCGATCGACGCTACACAATCAACGAATTGATCGCAGAAGATAATCTGGTAGCAGCAAGAGTAACCATGGCAGCGACCCATACCGGCCAGTTCTTCGATACCCCCCCGACCGGACGCCAAATCGCGATCACCGGGACCGTGATCTACCAATTCGCAGCGGGGAAGATCGTCGCCAGTTGGGGCAATTGGGACAACCTCGGGCTGATGAGACAGTTGAGGGTATCGCCAGGATAATGAGACGGGTGTGCCCAACTCTGCAATGCCACGTTCCGCCATCGGCCATCGCGTCTGGATGAACTCACCCCCACCCTCTTCGCGGCGGGGAGGGGTTAATTTACCGCCCCACCGTACCGCTGACAGCGAAACGGACTACGAAGCCCCTGCACCTTGACGGCAACGCTCAATCCGCCGCCGCGCTCGGCGCGCGTGTGTCGCGGAACTGGCGGCGGTAGAGGGTCGCGTAGAGGCCGTCCAGGGCGAGGAGGTCGGCGTGGTTGCCGCGCTCGACGATTTCGCCATCTTCGATCACCAGGATCAGGTCGGACCCCCGGATAGTGCTGAGGCGGTGGGCGATGATCACGCTCGTCCGCCCCGCCAGCACGGTGGCGAGGGCGCGCTGGATCGTCGCCTCGGTCCGCGTGTCGATATTCGCCGTCGCCTCGTCGAGGATGAGGATCCGCGGGTCGGCCAGCAGCGCGCGCGCCAGCGCGATCAGCTGGCGCTGCCCCTGGCTGATGTTGCCGCCCCCCTCGCCGAGCGGCGTGTCGTACCCCTGCGGCAGGGCGCTGATGAAGTCGTGCGCGTCGGTCGCCCGCGCCGCCGCCTCGACCGCCTCGCGCGACGCCCCCAGTTTCCCGTAGCCGATATTCTCCGCGATCGTGCCGCTGAATAAGAACGGCTCCTGCAAGACGACCGCGATCTGCCCGCGCAGGCTGGCTCGCGTCACCCCGCGCACATCCCGACCGTCGATCAGCACCGCGCCGCCGGTCGCCTCGTAGAAGCGTGGGATTAGCGAGGCGATCGTCGTCTTCCCCGCGCCAGTGCGCCCGACCAGCGCCAGCGTCTGCCCGGGCTCAACGGTGAACGTCACGTCGCGCAGGACCGGGCGCGCGGCGTCGTAGCCGAACGTCACCCCCTCGAACGTGATCCCGCCCGCGATCTGGCCGAGGACCGTGGCGTCCGGCGCGTCGGCGGTCTCCGGGGCCTCGTCGAGGATCGTGTAGATCCGCTCCGCGCCCGCCAGGCTCGACTGCGCCTGGGTATAGACCTGCGAGATCAGTTGGATCGGGCGGAAGAACTGCTGCACGTAGATCAGGAACGCGGCCAGCGTCCCGACCGTCATCCGGTCGCGATAAACCAGATAGCCGCCGAAGCCGATCACCAGCGCGGTGGAGAGCGTGCTCAGCACGTCGATCGCCGGGGCGAATGCCGAGGTGATCCCCGTCGCCTGGACGTTGGCGCTGCGATTCGCCTCATTCCGCTGGCGGAAGCGCGCGATGTTGAACTCGGTGCGATTAAACGCCTGCGCCTGCCGCACCCCGACGATCTCCTCCTGCAACCCCGCCGTCACGTCGCCGACCGTCTCGCGTGTGCGGCGGAAGGCGATGCGGGCGCGGCTCGCGAAGAGATTGGTCGTCAGCAGCATGACCGGGATGATCGTGAACGAGACGAGCGCCAGTTGCCAGTCGAGCAGGGTCATCGTCACCACGATCCCGACGAGGCTGAAGAGTTGGCCGAGCAGTTGCGTCAACCCCTGCGAGAGGAACTGGTTCAGCGTGTCCACGTCGTTGGTGACGCGGCTGATCAGGTCGCCGACCGGGCGGCGATCGAAGTAGGTCAGCGGCAGCCGCTGGAGGCGATCGAAGATCCCCTCGCGCAGCCCCGCGAGGACGCGCTGGCCGATCTCGCCGACCTGCCGCGTCTGCCCGCGCGCCGCCACCGCGCCGATCACGTAGACCCCGGCGAGCGCCAGCATGTAGAAGAGGAGCGCGCGCCGATCCCCCGGCCCGATCGCCCGGTCGATCGCCCGCCCGATGATCAACGGCCCGACCGCCTGGGCGAGCGCGCTGAGGATGATCAACCCCAGCGCCGCGACGATCCGCGGGCGATACGGGCGCAACTCCCCGATCAGCCGCCGCGCCGTCGTCCTGCGATCGCTCGCCTTCTCGGCGGTGGTATTCGCCATCGATTCGAGCGCCTGGCGCATCATCGTCGTTCACATCCCGTTATGCGTGCCCGGCCGGTCGGCGCGTCTACCGATTTAGTGGTCGGCGCGACCGGAGAAGGGCGTTCACAGCCGCTATCCTACACGTCCCGGTCATGCTTCCGCCAACGGGGAAGCCGTGCTTTCATTGCAAGAATGGGTAAGCACTTGTACATTAACTGGCGGTGACGCTTGCCATTTTACTTTGTTGAAACAACCGCACCAGGGAACATATGCGCCTGTTTTATATGGACGAGAGCGGCACGGGGCTGAAAGACGTCCGCAGCCCGTACTTTGTTCTCGCAGCAGTCGCCATTCACGAGCGCGACTGGCGGGGCGTTGATCGGCAACTCGCCACATTGAAACGGCAAATCATTAGCTGGGCGAAGCCCGAAAATTTCGAGATCAAGGGGCGCGATTTGCGGCGCGGCGAGAAGTTATTCAAAAGCTTAAGTTGGACTGCGCGGGTCGAGGCGATCCAGAGCATTGCCGCCTTACTCGCGGAAGTGCCCTGCTATATTTTCGCCGTGCAAGTAGACAAGCGTGAGCTCCCTGAGTATGTCGGTTCCGACGATCTCCTGTATCGCCTGGCCCTTTCACGGCTACTGGATGCGATAGATGAGTCGCTCGAAGGGGTGGGGGAGTCGGGAATGGTGCTACTCGATGCGCGTTCCGATCTCCATTCAAGTGTGCAGGATAGGCGCATCATCGATGCCTACCGTGAGTGGGTGGGTTCTCGGGGGGGGAAGACGGCCCTCGTCGAGCTACCGTGGTTCGGATTCTCAGCGTTCTATGCCGGGCTGCAACTCGCTGACTTCGCCGCCTACCTGACCGACTTTGTCTCGAATGAAGGGAATGCTGGTCGAGGAAGTACCGAGATGGCAGCGGCATTCAACCGCTTCAGGCATAAAATGCGGCTCTTTCCCATCCCATAAGCGTGTGGCCCCCGACATTTTACTGCCGGAGGCCACGCTGCTTATGCTGACAGGCGCGGGGTATCGCAACCCCGCTATGAATCCCCGTACAGTCCGGGGCACCTAATCGTCTTAAGTATACTATAGTAGACTACGGACTGCGTACAGTTACCATACTAACAAGTGGTATACTTTTCGGCTCGCTTCGCTAGTTCCGCCAGCCGCCCCTCCGCCGTCCGCAGATACTCGGCGCTGAGGTCGATGCCGATCCCGCGCCGCCCGCGCCGCACGGCGGCGACGACCGCGGTGCCGGTGCCGGCGAACGGGTCGAGGACGATGCCGCCCGGCGGGCAGGTCGCCAGGATGGGGAGGGCGCAGAGGGCCTCGGGGAACGGGGCGCTGTGGGCGTCGCGCCGCCAGCTCCCCTCCGGCACGATCTCCCAGACATCGCCCGGCTTGCTCCCCCGGTTGTCGTAGGGCAGGATATAGAAGCCGTCGCGCGCCAGTTCGGTCGCGCGCCCGGAGACGGCGGTCGAGTCGGAGTGCGTCACCCGCTGCTGCCCGCGGATGACCATGCGGAAGTCGAATAGCTCCCCCGCCGCCACCTTCGCCAGCGTCGCGTCGAGCGCGACCAGCGCCGCCGCGCGCTCGTCTGGAGTCAGTGTGGTGCTGCGCTGAATCTGCCGACGGTAGCGGACCCCGGAGACGCCGGTGGCGGTCACGACCCCCTCGGCACCCCGCGACGTGGGGCGTGGGGCGTTGCGAATCGCGTCGAGATCGTAGTATGACCGCGACGAGCGGGCGAAGTGGAAAACGTGCTCGTGGACATTGCGGAGTTTGTCGCGCGCGTTGTCCGGCCCGCCTTTCAGCTTGTGCCAGATCACCTCATTGCGCAGCGTCCAGCCCCCCGCGTCCTGCAGCGCAATCGCCACCCGCCAGGGGATACCGCACAGATTCTTGCGCTCGTAGGCGTCGCCGAGGTTGAGCCAGAACGAGCCGGTCGGCTTGAGGACGCGCCGTATCTCCGCGCAGATCGGCAGCAGCGCCGCGACATACTCCCGCACCGTCGCCTCGCCGCCGATCGCGGCGGGGTCGGCGTAGCGCCGCTGTCGCCAGTACGGCGGGCTGGTCAGCACCAGATCGATGCTAGCCTCCGGCAGCGTCCGCAGACAGTCCAGCGCCCCGCCCGCGACGAGCAGCGCCGGCGCATCACCGGCGAGGAAAGGCGGCCAATGTGCGGCGGCATCGGCGGCGGTGAGCAGCACGGCGTCGACCCCTCCCCCGGCCCCTCCCGTGAAGCGGGAGGGGTGACTCATCAGCGGCACATCGGCTGACGGTCCAATCAGCGGCGCTTTCACGAGTCACCCCTCCCGCTTCACGGGAGGGGCCGGGGGAGGGGTCAAAAAGCGGCGGGGACAGGCCAACACCTATCCCCGCCGCCCCCATTCGTCACTCGTCACTCGCCACTTGTCACTCGCTACTTGTCACTCGCCAAAAAGCCCCTCGGCCTTCATCCGCGCGAGAGTTCGATCGAACGCCTCGACGGTGCGCACGATATCCTCGTCGGTGTGGGTGATGCTGAGGACCGCGCCCGCGCCGTGCCAGAGATCCATCCCCTCCAGCATCATCCCCGCGCGCAGCGTCATCAGCAGTTTTTCCGAGCCGCGCGCCTTCAGGGCCGACGCGGGTACGCCCACCGGGTGCCGCAGATCGGTCGGCAACTCGCCCGGATAGCGGGTGCCGACGACAGTGTTGACGATCGAACTTTCCCCGTAGGCGAAGCCGGGCGCGTCATGCCGCAGGAACGCCTCGTTGAAGCCGCGCTTCAGGTTCTCCGCGAGGCGATCGGCCCCGCGCTGCACCGCCGGGTCGGAGACGAGGCGCAGCGCCGTCACCCCGGCGGTCGCCGAGAGGGGATTGGCGTTGTAAGTGCCGGGGTGCTGGACCTTGCGGGTCCGGTTCCAGGCCGGGTCGTCCTTGAACTCCAGCAGTTCCATGATCGCCCCGCGCCCGGCGACCGCCCCGCCCGGCAGGCCGCCGGCCACGATCTTCGCCAGCGTCGTCAGGTCGGGGGTAATCCCGGTCAATCCCTGCACCCCGCCCGGCGACCAGCGGAAGCCGGTCACCACCTCATCGAAGATCAGCAGCACATCGTGGCGCGCGGTGATCTCGCGTAGGCGGGCGAGAAAGCCGTCGGGCAGCGGGACGGTCGCGTATGACGCGCCGCTCGGCTCCAGGATGACGGCGGCGATGTCGTGATCGGCGGTCGCCAGCGCCCGCTCGACGAAGTCGAGGTCGTTATTCGGCGCGATGACCACCGTATCGAGGACGGCCTTCGGGACGCCCGGCGGTACCCCATCGAACGGCGGCGAGTTGCCCGGGACGGCGTAATCGTGCCAGCCATGGAAATGCCCGGCGAATTTGAGGACCTTGTCGCGCCCGGTATAGGCGCGCGCCAGGCGCAGCGCCAGCATCGTCGCCTCGGTCCCGGCGGAGGTGAATTTCACCCGGTCGGCGGAGGGGATCAGGCGGTGGATCCACTCGGCCCATTCGACCTCCAGCCGATGCCCCGCGCCGTAATGTGTCCCCTTGCGCATCTGCGCCACGACTGCATCGACGATCTCGGGGTGGCTGTGGCCGAGGAGCAACGCCCCGTGCCCCATCGTGTAATCGATCAGCTCGTGGCCGTCCACGTCCCATTTCTTCGAGCCGAGCGCCCCGTCGATATAGATCGGGAACGGCTTGGCGTAGCGCACGTCATGGGCGATACCGCCCGGCAGGGCGGCCCGCCCACGCTCGTACAGCTCGTGCGAACGGGGATGCTCCGCGATGTACTGCTCCTCGATCGTGATCGTCTGCTCCTGGACCATGCGTTGCCTCCTGCTGACCCCACCCCGGCGCACAGTGCTCATCCCGGCGGGCTGGACAGGGTGACTATAGCGCAGGGGCCGGGGGCTGTCCACGGGCGAATGCGGGGAGGGCGAACCCAATAGACTCCCGCTCACCGGGCGGAAACGTGCGCCGGAAGGGTGGCCGGGGGGCGGCGGCCACCGGTCCGGTCGTGCGATAATAGTGCCGCAGTTGATCAGGATCGGACACAAGGCGGGCGAACGAGTGGCGACGGGCGCGACGGACAGCGCTGCGGGTGGCGCACAGCCGACACTGGCTACCCGGCTGCTCGGGGGTTTCGCGGTCGCCATCGACGGGCGCGCGGTGCCGGACGACGCCTGGCGGGGGCAGAAGGCGCGCGCCCTGGTGAAGATCCTCGCGCTCAACCCGGCGCTGCGCCTGCCGCGCGACCGGATCCTTGATCTCCTCTGGCCCGACTTCCCCCCCGAGGCGGCAACCAGTAACCTTTACAGCACCCTCACCGTCGCGCGCAAGGCCCTGGGCCGGGGGGGGACGATTCGGTTGCGCGCGGGGCTGCTCACGCTCGAACCAGCCGGGACCCTCACGACCGATGCCGCCGCCTTCGCGGCGGCGGCGCTGGCCGCGCGCGACTCGACCGATCCGACCGACCACGAGGCGGCACTCACCCTCTACGGTGGCGAGTTACTCCCCGACGACCGCTATGAGGATTGGGCCGTCGCCCCGCGCGAGCAGCTACGCGACCTCTTCCACGGCTTGCTGCGCGCGGTCGCGCAACTCCACGAGGCGCGCGGCGCGCGGGAGGCGGCGGTCGCCGCGGTCGAACGGCTGATCGCCGCCGACCCGACCGATGAGGCAGCCCATGCCACCCTGATGCGCCTGCACGCGCTGGGCGGGAACCGGGCTGGGGCGCTGCGCACCTACGAGAAGCTGCGCGACACGCTGGCGCGGGAACTGGATACCGACCCGTCGCCGGAAACCCGGCGGCTCTACGGCGACATCGCCACCGATCGCTTCGCCCAGGCACCGCCCGCCGCGCGGGCCACACCCGCGATCACCGTCGCGCCCGGCGCGGCCCCCGACCGCCTTCCGACGCCGCTGACGCGCCTCGTGGGACGGGAGCGGGAGGTTGACGAGCTCCGGGCGCTCCTCGCGAGCGGCGCGCGGCTGGTGACGCTGACCGGCATCGGCGGGAGTGGCAAGACGCGGCTGGCGCTCGCGGTCGCCAGCGCCAGCCGCGCCGCCTATCGCGATGGCGTCTGGTTCGTCGAACTGGCCCCCCTGATCGATCCGACCTTGCTGCCCGGGGCGGTGGCTGCGGCGTGCGGCGTGCCCGCGCGAGCGGGGCAGCCGCCGGCCCGCACGCTCATCGCAGCGATGCGCGCCCGCGCGGCACTCCTCGTCCTCGACAACTGTGAGCACCTGATTGACGCGGCGGCCGAGCTGCTCGCCGCGCTCCTCGCCGATTGCCCGCACCTGGCCATCCTCGCCACCAGCCGCGAGCTGCTGCGCCTGGGCAACGAAGTGGCCTGGCCCGTATCGCCGCTGCCCATCCCCGACCCGCACACCCCGCCGACGCCGGAGGCGCTGCGCGACATCCCGGCGGTGGCCCTCTTCGTCGAGCGGGTCCGCCGTCGGCAGCCCGGCTTCGCCCTCACCGCCGCGAATGCCCCGGCGGTCATCGCGATCTGCCGTCGGCTCGACGGGCTGCCGCTGGCCCTGGAGCTGGCGGCGGCGCGCGCCGGGGTACTGGCGGTCGAGCAGATCGCCGCCCGCCTCGACGACGCGCTCGCCACCCTCACCTCGCGCGATCGGGCGGTGCCGCCACGCCAGCAGACCTTGCGCGGTGCCCTCGATTGGAGCCACGCGCTCCTCAGCGGCGAGGAGCAGCGCTTCTTCCGGCGGCTCGCCCCGTTCGCGGGCGGCTGGGATTTGGCCGCCGCCGAGGCGATCGCCGCCGAGGAAGCCGACGACGCCTTGACCGCGATCGAGTCCCTGGTGGACAAGTCGCTGGTACTCGTCGCGGCGGACGGTCAGGAGGCGCGCTATCGCCTCCTGGAGCCGGTGCGCCAGTACGCCGCCGGGCGACTGGCGGCGGCGGGCGAGAAGGGGGCGATCCGCGAACGCCACGCGGCCCACTACCTGGCGCTGGCCGAGCGGGCCGGGCCGGAATTGCACGGCGCGGAACAAACCCTCTGGCTCGGGCGATTGGAGCAGGAGGTGGACAACCTGCGAGCGGCGCTCGCCCACATGGCGGCGCGCGGCGGGCGGGACGGTGCCGACGCCGGGCTGCGTTTCGGCTATGCACTCTGGCCCTTCTGGTCGGTCAGGGGCTACCTGAGCGAGGGGCGCGGCTGGCTGGAGCCGGCCCTGCGCGCCGCAGACGCGCAAGAGCCGACGCTCCTGCGGGCGCGGGCGCTCTTCGCCGCCGGGCGCCTGGCCCTGCTCGGCGGCGCGGGCGCGGAGGCGCGGGCGATGCTCACGGAGAGCCTGGCGATCAGCAGGGCGCTCGGCCACGACGGGTCCGCCGCCGGCACGCTGACCCAGTTGGGGCATGTGGCGCTGCAAGCGGGCGAGTACGCCGAGGCGCGCGCCCGAATCGAGGAAGGGTTGGCGATTCGCCAGCGGCTCGGCGACCAACGTACCCTCGCCATCTCCCACACCAGCCTCGGCCATGTCGCCCTCGCCGCCGGCGATCACGCACGGGCGCGGGAGCAACTCACGCGCAGCCTGGTCCTCTATCAGGAGGTGCGCGACGCCACCGAGACGGCGCGCGCCCACTGGCTCCTCGGCGACGCCACCCTCGCCGAGGGCGATCCGGCGGTAGCCCGCCAGCACTACACCGCGAGCCTGATCGGTTGCCAACGGCTCGGGCATCGCTCGGGGATCGCCTATAGCATCGAGGGGTTCGCCCTCCTGGCCGCCGAGGGGGGGCCAACCGAGCCGGGCGACCACGGCGACGCGCGCCGGGCGGAGCGCGCAGTGCGACTCCTCGGCGTGGTGGACACCCTGGCGGAACAGGTCGCGGTCCCCCCGCTCCCCGCGCGACGCGACCGCTTGCGGCGACTCGGGGAGTGGGCGCGGGCCGTGTTGGGCGAGGATGCCTATGCCGCGGCATGGGCAGCGGGCCGGGGACGGCCGCTCGACGAGGCGGTTGCCGAACTCCTGGCCCCCGCCGCGAGCCACCCCTGAGCGGGAACCGCGCGCGGCTGACGCAGCAGCGCCGATCCCGCCGAAACCTCCGCCACACCCCCCCGACGCCAGCGCCGTCCCCGGCAGGGGGAGATTGACGCGCCGCGCGCAGCGCGGGAAGATGTGGCGCGGATCGCTCGCACCCACGCCCCGCACGCCGGACCGAGCCCGGCGCGATGAGCGACGCGCGGCAGGACAGCGCCACACCCCGCCCGAGTCGCGGCGTCGCGAAGGGCGGAGAGGAGGGGAAGAAGGATGACCATCGCACTCGGCTGCGGGCAGATCACTTGGAGGGTGGGCCTGGGGGCCGCACCGGATCAGGATGATGTTGCCCTGCGCGAGATCGGCGAGATCGGCTACGCGGGCGCGCCGGCGAGCCTGCGCCCGGACGAGTCGCCCGCCGATCTGATCGCCCGCTACGCGCGCCACGGCCTCGTGCCGGCACCGGGTTACTTCGGCGGCACCTTCCGCCCGGAGGTCGCGCCCGAGGTGATCCTGGACGAGGCCCGCCGCCACGCGCGCGCGATGCGCGAGGTCGGCTGCACCGAGTGGTATATCGCCGCCGGTGGGTGGGACTACGTCACACCGCGCGGCAAGACCCGCCGCGCGCTCGCGGGGCAGATCACCCCGGACGACGCCCTGCCGGACGACGAGTTCGCGCGCTACGCCGCCCTGATCGACCGGATCGGCGCGGTCGCGCTGGAGGAGGGGGTGCGCGCCTG
>CADCWN010000233.1 GCA_902806415.1 uncultured Thermomicrobiales bacterium
ACATCCTGGCCGAGGGGCGGCCCACCTACTCGTTCGAATTCTTCCCGCCGAAAAATCCCGCCGGGGTTGAGGCGCTATACGCCGCGATCGCCGACCTGCGCGAACTCGCGCCGTCGTTCATCTCGGTCACCTACGGTGCCGGCGGCTCGACGCGCGATCTGACGATCGATCTCGTGACCCGGATCAAGCGCGAGACCGGGATCGAGGCGATGGCCCACCTCACCTGCGTCGGCCACGGGCGCGACGAGATCAGGGCGATCCTCGAGCGCTTGGCGGAGGGTGGCGTCGAGAATATCATGGCCTTGCGCGGCGACCCGCCGAAAGGGACGACGGCATTCGAGCGCCACGCCGATGGTTTCGGCTACGGTTCGGAGCTGATCGCCTTCATCAAGACCGATCCGGGCTTCGATTTCTGCGTCGGCGGCGGCTGTTATCCCGAGGTCCACACCGAGTGCGGGAGCGCCGACGCCGACCTCGCCAATCTCGCTCTGAAGGCCCGAGCGGGGGCCGAGTTCCTCGTCACGCAGCTCTTCTTCGACAATGACGCCTATTTCCATTTCGTCGAATGTGCCCGCGCCGCCGGGATCACCGTGCCGATCGTGCCGGGGATCATGCCGGTCACCAACAATCTCGAACGCCTGGAACGGTTCGGCGCGCGAATCCCCGATCCGCTGCGCGCCCTGATCGCCGACTGCGCCGACGAAGCGGCCGTCGCTGCGGCTGGAATCGCCTGGTCGACCGCGCAATGTCGCGAACTCCTCGAACGGGGCGCGCCCGGCCTACACTTCTACACCCTCAACAAGTCCCGCTCGACCGCCCATATCGTCCGCAATCTCGGCGATTTGTTGCCGATCCCTGTCGGGGTGGCCTAGCCGGAGGGATTACGCCCCGCCTTCGTCCTCGAACATCGCCGCGACCGGCAGCCGCCAACTGGACACCACATCGTCGCCATCGATCGTATCGGCGCTGGTGAGGATACGCACCCAGGTCGGGGCGCGATAGTTGGCGACCGTGCGGCGGCGCGGATTAACCACGATGACCATCCGCGCGCCACCCGTGAACCACTCCGCGACCTTCAAGAATGCGGTACCCTTGGCCCTTCACAGTAGAACAAATATTCTGAGTACTCATCGCGGAAACACCCTTGCCGCGCGACCGCGCGATTGGCACTTTCGCGCCGTCGGTGCGTTAATCCGATCCGAGTGGAAACGCCGCATCTCAGCAGGGAGTGCGTATGGAGCTGACCCCGGAGCAGGTGCTGGCCCTGGCACCGGACACGGGCGTTGCGACGAGCGGGAAGAAGCTCGCCATCACCGGTTGGCACGGGCTCGGTCGAGATGCCGTCGCACTCTGGGGCGAATACCAGGGGAGCGCGCACTATCAGGTGCGCGCGGCGCTGGGCGATCTCACCGTGAAGTGCAGTTGCCCCAGCCGCAAGTTCCCCTGCAAGCATGGGATCGGCCTCCTGCTCCTTGTCGCCACCGATCCCGACGCCCTCCCCACCGCCGAGGCACCCGAGTGGGTGAGCGACTGGATACAGCGTCGCGCCAGCACCGCCGAGCAACGCGAGACGAAGGAGCGCGCCAAGTCGACCGCAGCGACAGACGGAACCACCCCCGTCAAGCGAGCGAGTAAGAGCGCCGATCGTCGCCTCGCACGGGTGCAAGGGGGCCTCGACGCGCTCGACCTCTGGCTCGATGATCTCCTGCGTGGCGGGCTGGCGCAGGTCGCCACCCAACCCGCGACCTTCTGGGAACGCCAGGCGGCGCGGCTGGTCGACGCGCAAGCGCCGGGCCTCGCCGGTCGCCTGCGCCGGATGGCGGCGCTCTCGCACGCCTCGCGCGACTGGCCCGCGTTGCTCCTGGTCGAGCTCGGCCGGGTCGCGCTCCTCACCCACTCCTTCCGCAGGATCGACGAATTGGACCCCGCGCTGCGCGAGGATCTACGCGGTGCCATCGGCTGGACGCTGACACAGGACGAGGTGCTGGCGCGCGGCGAGGTCGTCGGTGATCGCTGGCTGGTCCTCGGCCAGCGCGCGACGGTCGAGGATCGCCTGCGGACGCAGCGAACCTGGCTCCTCGGCGCGACGAGCGGGCGCTACGCCATGATCCTCCAGTTCGCGCACGGTGACCAGCCGTTCGAGGCGCAATATATCCCCGGGACGGGCATCGGCGGCGACCTCGTCTTCTGGCCGAGCGCTTGGCCGCTGCGCGCCGCCGTGCGCGAGCGACACGGCGAGCCGACACAATTCCCCGCCGCCATCGTGGGACTCCCCTCGCTCGCGGCGCTGCTCGAAGCGTTCGCCACCGCCATCGGTCACCAGCCCTGGCTCCCCCGCCTGCCCGCCATCATCAGCGCGGTCACCATCATCCACGGCGATGGCGGCCACTGGCTGGCGCGCGATGAGCAGGGCGCGACCCTCCCCCTGCTCGGCGATGAGCATTGGCACACCCTCGCGCTCTCGGGCGGCGCGCCCGTCGATCTGATCGCGGAATGGGACGGCGCGACGCTGCTGCCGCTGGGACTCCTGGTCGGCGGCAGCTACCACCGCTTAGGGGAGGGACGCTGATGGACCGCTTGGTAGACGCGGCGCTCGCCGGGACCGCCAGCATCGGCAACAGACAAATTGCCGGCAACACGCCGACTGCGGCGCTCGTCGCGCAACTCTCCGACCTCTCTCCCGCGCTCCGATTGCTCCTGGCGGCGGGGACGCAGGCGCTCTACACACAAGCCGGGCGTGCGGTGGGGCCGCCGGTCGCCGCGCCCGCACCCGCGCCGCCCGATCGGCTACCCGTCTGCTCGACCGGCGCGGCGCGATTGCTCGATCAGCTGCTCGACCAGGACTCCGCGGGTATCCTGCCCGAGGCGTTAGGGCGATTAGCGCGCGTCGGCCAGCGCCTGCCGCCCCCCCTCCTCGTCGCCGCGCTCACCGCCGGGAAGCGCCGGGCCGATCTTCGCCCGGCGCTCCTGCCCGTCCTCGACGCGCGCGGCCACTGGCTGGCGAGCAGGAATCCTGACTGGGCCTGGGCCACCAGCGCCGTAGCGACGATCGGTGGCGAGTTGCCCCCCGACGCCGAGGCAATCTGGCAGGAAGGGAACGCCCCGTAGCGCCTCGCGCTCCTTCAGCTATTGCGCGGAAGCGCGCCCGCGCGGGCGCGAAACTGGCTGACGGAGGTGTGGAAGGTGGAGAAAGCCGACTTTCGCGCCCAGGCTCTCGCCGGGCTGGCGACGAGGCTGTCCCCCGACGACGAGCCGTTCCTCGAAGCGGCGCTCGACGATCGCAGCCAGGCGGTGCGCGCGGAGGCGGCGCGGCTGCTCGCGCGGCTGCCCACCTCGGCACTCGCCGGGCGGATGCGCGAACGGGCCGATCGCCTCCTCGGCTACACTCCGCACAAACGCGGGCTCTTCCGTGCCGTCGCGCAGGCGTTCAGCGGCAACGCCGCCAGGGGCGATCTCGCCGTCATCCTCCCGGAGACACTCGACCTGAGCTGGCAGCGCGACGGGATCGAGCCGAAGCCGCGCGCCGGGATTGGCGAGCGCGCCTGGTGGCTGTTGCACGCCCTCGCCGCGGTCGCGCCAGGCCACTGGTCCGCGCGCTTCGCCGCCTCGCCGACAGAACTGGTCGCCGCCGCCAAGGGGCATGAATGGGGGCAGGCGGTCCTCGAAGGCTGGACGCGGGCGGCGATCACGGCGCGCGACGGGGCGTGGGTGCCGCCACTCTGGCACTACTGGGTTGATCTCCGCGCGCAGCAACAGGGCGTGCAGGGGCCGATGCCGGAGTTGCTGCGCGGGCTGCTCGACACCATGTCACGCGACCGCCTCGTCGTAGTCGCGCTGGAAAGCCTGGGCGAGTCAACACGCGCCGAGCGACCGCTCTGGATCGACCTCGCCCCCCTCTTGCCGACGCCGTGGGATCCTGCGTTGGGGCGCCGCTATCTGGAAGCGACACGCGAACGGCTCCGCTCATTCCGGACGAAGTATAACGACCCCTGGCTCTCCACGCTCGAGATCGCCGCCCGCGCGCTGCCGCCGGAAACGTTCGTGCAGGCACGGGCCGACTGGCAAATCCCGGAGGGGCTGCATCGGTCGCCCCACGAGTGGCAACGCCACCTCGCCCGCTTCACGACGACGATCGCGCTACGTCAGCAACTGATGAAGGAGATCGCACTATGAGCGCACTCGGCAACGGCCACGGCGGCGGCGCACTCACCGCCATCCTCCGCCGGCACGCGGAGGAGCAATACGCGGAGGAGTTGGCCGAGCTCGCCAAGGTTGACGACCGGCAGCGCCCGCCGAACTGGCGCCTCTCGCCCTGGGCGGTCCGCACCTATCTGCTCGGCGGCACCCTGGCGAGCGGCTTCGCGGTCAGCCCCAAGTACATCGGCAACGCGCGCCTGATCGAGATCGCCGTGGCGACCCTGGCGACCGACCGCGCGCTGCTCCTCTACGGGATCCCCGGCACGGCCAAGTCCTGGGTCAGCGAGCATCTGGCCGCCGCGGTCGCGGGCGATTCCACGCTCCTGATCCAGGGGACCGCCGGGACCGACGAGACCGCCATCCGCTACGGCTGGAACTACGCGCGGCTCCTCGCCGACGGGCCGTCGGTCGCCGCCCTGGTCGTCAGCCCGATGCTCCGCGCGATGGAGACGGGCAGCATCGTGCGGATCGAGGAGCTCACGCGGATCTCCGCCGAAGTGCAGGACACCCTCATCACCATCCTCTCCGAGAAGACGCTGCCCGTCCCCGAGTTGAATAGCGAGGTCCAGGCGCGCAAAGGGTTCAACGTCATCGCGACCGCGAACAACCGCGACAAGGGGGTCAACGAGCTGTCCAGCGCCCTCACCCGCCGCTTCAACACCGTCGTCCTGCCGACCCCGGCGACGATCGAGGAGGAGATCAACATCGTCGAGCGGCGCGTCGCCCAGCTCGGGCGGGCGCTCGAACTCCCGGCCGAGAAACCGGCGCTGGCGGAAATCCGCCGCGTGGTGACGATCTTCCGGGAGTTGCGCGAGGGGGTCACCGCCGACGGGCGCACAAAGCTAAAGTCGCCGAGCGGCACTCTCTCGGCCGCCGAGGCGATCTCGGTCGTCACCGGCGGCCTCGCCTCCGCCGCCTACTTCGGCGACGGCACGCTCCGCACCCCCGATCTCGCTGCGGGGATCACCGGGGCGATCGTCAAAGACCCGGTGCAGGATCGCGTCGTCTGGCTCGAATATCTCCAGACGGTGGCGAAAGAGCGGAACGGCTGGAAAGACCTCTATCGCAGCTGCCAGGAAGTCCTGTAACCGATGAGCGTCAACGTCTTCGGCATCCGCCGCCACGGCCCCGGCTGCGCCCGCAGCCTCCTCGCCGCGCTCGCCGCGCTGGAGCCGGACATCCTGCTGGTCGAAGGGCCACCCGACGCGGCGGAAGTCCTGTCGCTGATCGTCCACGAGGAGTTGCGACCGCCGGTCGCGCTGCTGGTCTACGCGCCCGATGCGCCGCGCCGCGCCGCCTTCTACCCGTTCGCCACATTCTCGCCGGAATGGCAGGCGCTCCGCTTCGCCCTCGGGCGCGGTATCCCCGCGCGCTTCATCGATCTGCCCCAGGCGCTCCGCCTCGGTGCGGAGGATGCGGAGGATGAGGAACTCCCACCGGTCGCACCGATCGAGGAACTGCCCGGTGCCGACAACGCCGCCCCCCCGATGGTCGAGGAAGGAGCCACCCCGGAGACCACCACAACCGTCAGGATCGAGGACGATCCGATCGGTGCCCTCGCCGAGGCGGCGGGGTACGCCGACCACGAACTCTGGTGGGAGTACCAGATCGAGCGCCGCCTGGACGCGACCGATCTCTTCGCGGGGATCGCCGAGGCGATGGCGGCGTTGCGCGCCGACTCCCCGCCGCCGACGGGGGAGGAAGCGCGGCGCGAGGCGCACATGCGCCTGGCGATCCGCGCGGCGCAACGCGAGGGTTTCGCGCGAATTGCCGTCGTCTGCGGTGCCTGGCACGCGCCGGTGCTGGTCGGCCACAGCACGGCCAAGGCCGATGCGGCCCTGCTGGCCGGGCAGAAAAAGATCAAGGTGGCGGCGACTTGGGTGCCGTGGACCAACTCGCGCCTCGCCTACCGCAGCGGTTATGGCGCGGGCGTGAGTTCGCCGGGTTGGTACGCCCACCTCTGGGATGTACCCGAGCGGCACGCGGTCGGCTGGATCGCGCGGGCGGCGATGGCCCTGCGCGCGGAGGACCTCGACGCCCCCTCCAGCAACGTGATCGAGGCGGTGCGCCTGGCGGAGACGCTGGCCTCCCTGCGCGATCTCCCCCTGCCGGGGCTTGGTGAGTTGCGCGAGGCGATCCAGACGACCCTCTGCGGCGGCGACCCGGCCCCGATGGCCCTCATCCGCGACCGCCTGGAGATCGGCGAGGCGCTGGGTGCCGTCCCCGCCGAGACGCCCGCCGTGCCGCTCCAGCGCGATCTCGATGCCACCCAGCGCCGCCTGCGCCTCCGCCCGAGCGCCGAAATCAAACCGCTGGCGCTCGATCTGCGCCAGGAGGGCGACCGGGCGCGCAGCCAACTCCTCCACCGCCTCAACATCCTCGGCATCCCATGGGGCAAGCTGGAGAGTCTCGGCGGGGCGCGGAGCACCTTCAATGAAAGCTGGCGCTTGGGCTGGCGACCCGAGCTGACGATCGCGATCATCGAGGCGAGCGTCTGGGGGACGACCATCGCCGTCGCCACCGCCGCGAAGGTGCGCCACGAGGGCGAGGCGACCAATGAACTGGCGCGGCTGACCGCCCTGCTCGACGCCGCGATCCTCGCGGCGCTGCCGGAGGCGGTGGAGGGCTTGCTGGCGCGGGTGCGCAGCGCGGCGGCGCTCGCGGCGGACGTGCGCGGGCTGATGGATGCGCTGCCGCCGCTCGCGCGCGTGGCCCGCTACGGCGATGTGCGCGAGACGAAGGCCGACGAACTGCTGCCGATCATCGACGGCCTGCTCGCCCGGATCGTCATCGGGCTGCCCGGCGCCTGCGGGTCGCTCGACGACGCGGCCGCCACGCGGATGATCGAGTCGATCGATCGGGCGCAGGAGAGTATCGCCCTGCTCGATCGCGACGAAGGTCGCGCCGAATGGCGAGGGGCGCTCCACACCATCGCCACGCGCGAGGCGATCCACGGCCTTGTCCGTGGTCGGGCCGCGCGCATCTTGCTGGACGAACGGATCCTCGACGAAGCGGCCCTCGGCAACCTGGCGCGGCTCGCCCTGGCTGCGGCTATCCCGCCCTCGGATGCCGCCGCCTGGATCGCCGGCGTCGTGCGCGGCAACGGCCTCGTGCTGCTGCAACAGGGAGCGCTCTGGCTGGCGCTCGACGGCTGGCTCCGCGATCTCGACCCCGACCGCTTCATCGCGGTCCTGCCGCTGCTGCGCCGCGCCTTCGCCGACTTCGCCGCGCCTGAGCGCCGCGCGATGGGTGACCGGGTCAAGCGCCTCGCCGCCGGTGAGCGGGTCGCAGCAGCGACACTCACGGACGATCTCGCCGGGCTCGACCGCAGCCGCGCCGATCGCGTCCTGCCGATCCTGGCCCAACTTCTGGGGGTCGAACTGCCACGAGCCTGACCACAGCGGTCGTGGTCGAGCCGAGGAGGAACCGATGCCAAGCGACGAGCAGGAGCGGTTGCGCCGCTGGCGCCTCATCCTGGGCGGCGACTCTGCCGCCAGCGCGAATGGGCGGCCCGACGAGGGGACGACCGGGATCGACATCGCCCTCGGTCGGGGCGATCAGGCGATCGACCGCGCATTGGCCGCGCTGTACAACCCCGAGCGCCAGGCCGGGCTCGGCGGCTCCGCGCCGAACATCGCCCGCTGGCTCGGCGACATCCGCACCTACTTCCCCACGCCGGTCGTGCGCGTGATGCAGCGCGACGCCCTGGAGCGCCTGGGCCTGCGCAAGATGCTGCTCGAACCGGAGCTACTGGATACGGTCGAGGCCGATGTCAACCTCGTCGCTACCCTCCTCTCCCTCGGCGGTGTCATCCCCGAGCGCACGAAGGAGACGGCGCGCGGCGTCGTCCGCAAGGTCGTCGCGGAGGTGGAGCGGCGCATCCGCGAGAAAACGGTGCAGGCGGTGCGCGGTAGCCTCAATCGCGCCGAGCGCACGACCAGACCGCGCCCCAACGAGATCGACTGGGACCGCACGATCCGGATCAATCTCAAGCACTACCAACCCGACCGCCGCACGATCATCCCCGAGCGCCTCATCGGGCACGGGCGGAAGCGCCAGGCGCTGCGCGATGTCATCCTCTGCGTCGATCAGAGCGGCTCGATGGCCAACTCGGTCGTCTACTCGGGGATTTTCGGCGCGGTCCTCGCCTCTATCCGCGCCCTCAGCACCCGGATGATCGTCTTCGACACGGCGGTCGTTGACCTGACCGAAGACCTGCACGATCCGGTCGATCTCCTCTTCGGCGCGCGACTCGGCGGCGGCACCGACATCAACCGCGCCCTGGCCTACTGTCAAGGCTTGATCGCGCGTCCCGCCCAGACGATCCTCGTCCTGATCACCGACCTCTACGAGGGCGGCAATGCCGATGAGATGATCAAGCGTGCCGCCACGGTCGTCGCCAGCGGCGTTCAGGTGGTCTGCCTGCTCGCCCTCAACGACAGCGGTGCCCCGATCTACGACGAACGCCACGCCGTCACCTTCGCCACCCTCGGCATCCCCACGTTCGCCTGCACCCCCGATCTCTTCCCGGATTTGCTCGCCGCCGCGATCGGTCGGCGTGACCTCAACCTCTGGGCCGCCCAGCAGGAGATCGTCACCGCGCGCCCCCGCTAGATCATTGCGGAACACATCAAAATCACGAACGCCGGCGGGAGTAAACCCCGCCACCGCGCGCCGCCCCATCGTGGCACGGCTCTTGCTCTAGCGGTGTTGCCCGGAAACGGGCCTTAACAAGCGAACAGCCGGCGGAACGCAGGGGTGCAGCATCCTCGATCCCTCCTCTTGCATCCTTAGGCCAACCACCCCCGAGATTCCCCTATCCTCCTCCATACGCTGCCCCTTCCGTTCTGCCGCCGCTGTCAGCCCCCGGTGCCGATTGCGTGCCGGGGGCTTCTTTGCGGCCAAGGGCTGCGCGTGGGATTGACCACAGTACGACGATAGTGCGCGGTCTCGCACTGGGGTCGGGGGAGGGAAGTCGATGCGCAAGGGACCACTCATCCTGGGGCTCGTATTGATCCTTATCGGCGGCATCTGGCTCCTGCAGGGCATCGGTATCCTGGGCGGTAGCGTCATGACCGGCCAATCGTTCTGGGCCACGGTCGGCGGCATTCTCCTGCTCGCTGGCCTCGTCAGCTGCGCCTACGCGCTACGGGGCGGTGCCAGCGCGCCACCCCGGTAAGACTGCAAGCGCACCCATGTCCGAGAAAACAAAGCCCGGTCATTTTCTCCTGTAATCCCGTAACTAACTCGCCGCGACTGCGGTGGCACCAAAGCTGCATAGCACTGGTCGGACAAAGGGCCGGGAATCTTCCCGACCGGAGTGGGCGTCGCAGAATCGGAACGTAGGGAGGAAGCATGGACCGTTCAATGGAAATCCAAGAGGGAATGCAGGTCTACGGTGCAGGCGACAAGCTGATCGGGCGGGTCGAGCGACTGCACGGTGACGGCTTCCACGTCGAAGGGCAGCACTACAGCCGTGACCAGATCGGTCGCATCGCGCAAAATCGAATCTATCTCCGCGAAACCGGTCGCGCTGCGGTCGGCGCGACCGGCATGGAAGCGACCGAGGGCCAGATCCGGGTGCCGGTGGCCGAGGAGCGGCTAGCGGTCGGCAAGCGCGAGGTCGAACTCGGCGAGGTCGAGATCCGCAAGACCGTCACCGAGGAGGAGCAGACCGCGTCCGTGACCCTGCGGCGCGACGAGGTGCGCATTGAGGAAGTAGAGATCGCCGATCGCCCGGTCCAGCCGGGGGACGACGCCTTCAACGAGGGGACCATCCGCGTGCAACTGCGCGGCGAGGAGGCGGTCGTCGGCAAGGAGACCGTCGTCACCGGTGAGGTCGTGATCGACAAGGAGAGCGTCTCCGAGGAGCGACAGATCACCGACACGGTACGTCGGCAGCGCGTCGAGGTCGAGGAACATTACGAGCAGGCGCGCGCCGGGTTCGAGCAGGCGCACCAGGCGCGCGGCATCCAGGGCCGCACTTTCGAGCAGGCCGAGCCGAACTACCGCGCGGGCTACACCGCCGCTCATGATGAGCGGTATGCCAACCGCGAGTTCGAGGATGTGGAGCCGGAACTGCGCCAGAGCCACGGTGGCAGCGGCGAGAACTGGGAACACCTCCGCCACGAGATCCGCGAAGGCTGGAACCACGCGCGCAACCGGTAGCAGGGCAAGTGAGCACTGGCCGACACGGTAAAAAGGCGAGAGCATGAGCACGAGCAGGGGCAAGAATCGCGGGCGCGACGACGGCGATGGGCGAATCGACACGGTGCGGGCCGAGGACCTGGCGGATCGCGGCGGCGACACGCACGGGACGACGACGGAGAGCTACACGCTGACGCCGCCGGTGCAGGTGGTCCGGGAGGAGACGACGCGCCGTGAGCCGATCGGGGTGCGGCAGCAGCCGGTGCGTCTCGCGCCCATGGGCGGCACCCGCGAGGTGGAGATCCCGGAGACCTACGCGCTCGACCGCGACCGGGTCCGCTGGCCCGCCGTCTTCGCCGGGCTGCTGACGGCCCTGACGATGCTCATCACCCTCGGCGTCCTCGGGCTGGCGGTGGGGCTGACCTCGGTCGACGCGGGCGAGGCGGTCGCGCGGCGCGGCGTGCCGAGCGGCCTCGGCC
>CADCWN010000234.1 GCA_902806415.1 uncultured Thermomicrobiales bacterium
AGTTCGAGCGCTTCGTCCAGGGGGGGCATGACCTCTGGATCGCCGCGGCGCGCCCGGACCCGCCCGAGCGCCACCAGCGCCATGATCCGGCTGATCGCGGCGCTCGTCGGGCGGCGGATCACCGCCAGGGCGTCGTCGGCCGCCTCGTCCCAGCGCCCCCGGTACATCCAGCAGAGCGCCCGCCAGGCCAGCATGTAGAGGCGGTGGCGATCGAGGTCGTGCTCGGCGCTCTAGGCGATCCCTTCGTCCAGGTAGTGGCCCGCGAGCTCGAAGTGGTACTGCTCTCCCAGCGCCGACCCGAGGTTGACGAACGCCAGCGCAACTTGGTCATCCAGGTCTGCCGCCCGCGCCAGCGCGGCGCTGCGCTCGAGGGGGTCTCGCCCGGCCAGGTCCCCGGCCACCAGCATCGCCGATCCGATCGTGTTCAGGGCGGCGATCGTGGTTCCCCGCGCCCCGAGGCGCTCGGCCAGCGCGAGCGCCTTGCCGCCCCACGCGATCGCGCTGGCGCTGTCCCGATCGAGCATTCGCAAATGTGCGCGCGCGCGATAGGCTAGCGCCAGCTGGGGGCTGGCAGGGAGCGCTTCCAGCAACGTCAGCGCGGCGTCGATCGCCTCCTCCGCCTCAGCGTTGCGCCCGGAGACGACGAGCAGTGTCGCCAGTCGACCCAGCTGCTCGCCCTCGTTCAGCCGATCGCCGAGTTCGCGCCAGATGGCGATCGCCTCGCGGCAGGCCCGTACGGCCTCGGCGAGATCATCCGTGTTGTGGCACTCGTGCGAGTATGCCCCCAGCAGGGCCGCGCGTCGCATCGGCTCCAGCACGCCGCCCGCGCGCAGAGCGCGGGCGTACTGAGCAGCCGCCTCCCGGTGCGCGCTGAGGTGGATCGCCTCCTGTGCGGCCGCCTCAGCGTGACGCAGGGTGGCCGGGCCGTCGTGGGCCGCCTCGGCGTGGTGGGCCAGTCGTGCCGGGGCGACGGCACCGCCGTGTTCACGCAGGAGCGCTGCGAGGACAGCCCGGTGCAGGGCGAGCAGGCGCGGCGGGGGGATCGCGCCGCGCACCGCCTCGCGCGCCAGCTCGTGCCGGAAGGCAAGCACTCTTCCCTCGGCGCGCAGCAGCCCCGACTCCACGTAGTTCGTGGCCGCCGCGGCCTCCGGGCCGGCGACCTCGGCCAGTAGCCAGGGTTCGACGCGCGCGCCGATCACCGCCGCGGCGTCCAGGGCCGCCCGACCGGCCGCTGACAACCGGGCGACGCGTGCCAACACGGCATCGCGCACTGTCGGCGGGATGCCGTGCGCGCCGCCCGCGAGCACCTCCGTGACGAAGAACGGATTGCCCGCCGTCAGGCGATAGAGCTCGGCGGGGTCGACATCACTGCCCTCGGCCAGCGCGCCGACAGCCCGCTCCGACAGTGGTGGCAGCGTGAGACGGCGGACACTAGCCGTCGTCGCCAGGTCGCCAAGCGCGATCCGTAGGGGATGGGTCGGGCCGACCTCGTCGTCGCGGTACGTCGCCAGAAGGAAGCCTCGCGTCGATCCGATGCGCCGTCCCAGGAAGCGGAGGAGGTCGAGTGTCGCCTCGTCGGCCCAGTGGACGTCCTCGAAGACGACCAGCGTCGGCCCGCTCCCATCGGCAAGGACAGCGAGGAAGGCCCGAAAGACCTGATCGCGCGGCGCACTTGCCAGCAACAGGCGCTCGACCTCCCCGCGCAGCACGCCGACGATATCGGCCAATGGGCCGAGCGGGCGTGGCGTGGAGAGTGGATCGCAGGCTCCGACGAGGACGCGGGCCGTGCGCCGAGCAGTCCCCCCGAACTGCGCGACGAGGGTTGTCTTGCCGATCCCCGCCTCGCCGCCGAGGAAGAGGAGGCGTCCGTTCCCATTGGTGGCATCGCGCAGCAGCCGACCCAGTTCCGTGAGGAAGGAGTCGCGCTCCAGCAATTCCACGGCAGTTTCCTCTCGGACGGCAATCGCCAGGGCATATGGTTGGACGATTCTAACAGAGGCGGAATGGCGCGCCGACAATTTTGGCACACGCGTCACAGCACCGCCGACGAGGATGCGACGATGTCTCGTCACGCACGCCGGAGGAGGTCTTTGCTACAAGGCGGCGGCAAGCGCCCGCGCCCGCGCGATCATCGCCCGCGCCGCCTCCGGGTCGGGGGCTTCGGCGAGGAAGACGAGCGCCAGCATCACCACCGTGTCGAGGCGGTAGATCGTCGCGAGGGCGGGCGGCAGCGCCCCGAGCGGATCGTCGCCGTATCCCCCCAGGAACTCGTCGTCGAGGTGGCCGCTCTCGGCGATCCGCGCCAGTTCGAGCGCCGGATCGCCGATCAGCGCATTCCCCCAATCGGCGATCGCCACGAGGCGGCCTTCGCGCGCAAAGAGGTTCGCCGGGCGCGCGTCCATGTGCAGGATCGCGCGGTGCGCGGTGCGCGGGGCCAGCAACCCCGCCAGCGCATCCTCCGACGGGAGGGGCAGGGGTGCCCCGGTCAGCCGCGCGAAGGCGGCGGCGCGCTCGGTCAGGCGCGCGGCGATCCGCCCGTGGAATGTTCCCGCCCCGGCCTCGATCAACGCCAGTTCTGGTGGGGGGATCCGGTGCAGCGCCCGCATCAAGCGCCCGAAAGCGCGCCGATCCGGCGCGCTCCCGTCGCTCACCACAAACTCCGAGGCGAGGAAATCGTAGCCATCCGCGCCGAGGTGCAGCGCACGGATCGCCGGGCAGGGGAGGCTGTGCGCCCGCACATGCGCGGTCAGCGCCGCCTCCTGGATCAGCAACCTGCGTGCGTCGAGGATGCCATCGGTGTCGTTGACGAGGGTGCGCACCCACGGCACCCGCAGCGCGACCGGGCCGAATGCGCTCGTCTCGGCCCGGCAGACCAGGAAGTTGAGCCCGGCCCCCGCGACGGTGAGATCGCTCACGTCCCACGCGGGATAGTGCCGCGCCAGTTGCGCGCCCAACTCGACGATGCGCGGCGTAAGATCGTCTGTCGCACTTTGTCCCACCACACAACCATCCCTGCACTGCATGTCGACCAGCAGGATCACCGGCGCAATTTCCCGATCGTCCCCATCGCGATGAAGAGCCGCAGGGGATCATCCGTGAAGGGGATGAAGTTGTAATGACGATAGAATGCGGCGGCGGAGAGATCCTTCGCCTGGACAACCACAGCGAATGCACCGATTTGATTGCTGAGATCGAAGGCGTGCTCCAACGCCCGACTGAGGAGATCGCCGCCCAGGCCCTTGCCGCGATAGCGACTATCTTGATGCAGCGCCAGGCGACCCAGCAGGATTGCCGGGATACGCGGGTACGGTGGGAGTCGCTTCGTTAACGTCGCGGGGAGATCCTGCCACTCGATACCGTAGGCCGCGAGCGTGTAGTAGCCAGCGATTCGGCTCGTAGTCCTATCAATGAGAACGAAGGTGCGCGCGATATGACGTTGCTGGTCTTGACCAGCCTGTTCGCGGAGGTAGCGATCAAGCGCCGGGACGCCGCATGAAAAGGTCGCTCGATCGTGCCCACGATCGAGCGGCATGATGACGAATTGCCGCTCGTCATTCGCCATCGCGCCCCGGCGCAAAGGCGATACGAGTGGGGGCGCGACGCGTAGCGTCGCGCAACGCCTCGTTCGGCTCGGGTGGATTGAGCACCGCCTCGGCGAAGATACGACTGTCGCGCACCGAGAGGGTCAGCACCTGATGCTCGCGGATTGTCTTTTCGGCCGCCCCTTGGACCGATTGAAGAATGAAATCGGTCATGCTCAATCCGGCAAGGGTCGCGGCGTGCTCGATCAGCTCCTTCTGCTGCGGGCTGACCCGAGCGACCAGGCGCTCGGTCTTCGCGGTGGTCGTGGCCGTCATAACGCTCACCTCCTCACCTCTATTGTACGCCATTTTGGCACACAAATGGAGCCGCTAACGATCGGCCAGCACGAGATTCGCGATGGCGAGGGACAGGGCGCGATCGTCTTTGCTGGCCGGGTCGAGGGCATTGGGGTGGGTGGGCGGATCGAGCGAGCGAAATTCGAGGCGATGCGCGCCGGGGGTGAGGGAGAGCGGCAGTTCGAGGGAGCGCGGGCCAGTCACTTGCCACTCGCCGAGGGCTTGCCCGTCGAGGGAGACGGCCAGGCGGCGCGGGGTCTGGTAGGTGAAGGTGTCGAAGCGAAGGGTGTAGTCGCGCGGGGTGTCGGCGAAACTCC
Source organism: uncultured Thermomicrobiales bacterium (assembly GCA_902806415.1). Lineage (GTDB taxonomy): Bacteria > Chloroflexota > Chloroflexia > Thermomicrobiales > CADCWN01 > CADCWN01. The sequence goes on from CADCWN010000234.1 coordinate 4,196, forward strand.
AGACCTCGACCGTCCCGACCTCGGCGAGCCAGCGGAAGCGCGCCCCGGTCTCGGCGGCGCGCTCGCTCGGGTACCAGCCGCTCAGTGGCGAGATGAACCGATCGAGTCCGGTGGGCGGCAGCGGGCGATAGACGATCATCTCCGCATCTTCGTAGAGCGGGGTCGGCGCGGCGAAACGGGCCAGGAATCGCTCGACGCCCGCGTCGCCCTCGGCCTCGGCGCGGAAGACAACAATCCAGCGCACGTCGGCGTAGGCGAGGATCCGCCGCCCGACAAGATCATGCCCCGCCTCGGGGACGATATCGTCCACGGTCGGCAACTCCCGGAACAACGGGGAGTCGCGAATCGGGTAGGCGAGTCGCCCCGAGATGTAGCCGCCGACGGTCGGGTGTTCGTGGACCGTCTGCCGGTAGTTGGTGATCGAGCACTGCTTACAGTACGGCAGCTCCAGCACGGTCCCCGGCTCGCCCGAGGCGGCGAGTTGCCGATAGAACGGCGGCG